>NZ_JAUOQU010000037.1:0-45069 GCF_030547195.1 Shewanella sp. 6_MG-2023
CTTAAAAGCACATTACCTCGTTGCTACAGTTACTCAGAGTGGCTCATTTCAAAAAAGTTCATTACCGCGGTAAATTATTTTAAAGTTTTTTTGGCTAGCTGGCTTGATTGGATTTTATTACTGCAATTTAGTTTTAAATCAGCAGTTTGAATTGGTGTTTAATCTCAGGTCATATTCAAGCTGAGATAAACTTGGCGCAAAAAAAATGGCAACCCAGTGGATTGCCAGAAGTATTTCTATGCGGGTCACTGTTAACGGTGCGCTAGCGTGTTAGCAATGTCCCAATTGGGAGTGATGATGAAAAAGAGTTACCAAATTCGAGTAGCGAAATAATTGGGGAGATTAAATCTATAAAAGCTCAGTATCGAAATAACCTTGATGAGGGGTTAGCCTATTACTGACTAGCTACATTACTAAGAGAGGCTAAGCTGCAAATGGTTCAATAAAATTTATTATTTTTTAAATATTTAGAATGATCGAAAGTGATACATTTTTATGTATCTGTTTTTATTGGGTTTTTGTGATAACCTTTATTGTTCTTTTATGACGAACATCGTCAGGATTAAGGGGTGCTTTATAAACTTTGCTTTAACAAACCAGTCTCATCAAAAATTAGCTCCATAAAAAAAGGCAATCAAACGATTGCCTATTGATCCACTTTGAGATCAAAGGGACCGCGCTAGAAGTCCCAGGGAGATGATGAAAGTGAAAACACTGTCTATATACTATGAGCATCTCAAAGTGAAATAGTTCAAAAAAACATCAATTTTTTTATATTTTTTATCAATAATTTTTTTATGCAATTAAATCAGTAGATTAAAAATACATTAAGTGTCGATTTAATGCGGTAACTATTACTTTTTCAGTAGATACTCAATTTGTTCTACTAAATTTTCAGGTTTCATGGTCGGTGCATAACGCTTTAACACCTTGCCTTCTTTGTCTATTAAGAATTTAGTGAAGTTCCACTTAATTGACTCACTGCCCAGCAACCCTTTAGCTGAAGACTTAAGAAACTGATAGATAGGTGCGGCATTGGCGCCATTAACGTCCACCTTACTAAATAATGGAAAACTAACCCCGAAATTCAGTTCACAGAATTTGCTAATGGTAGCTTCGTCGCCTTTTTCTTGGGAGCCAAACTGGTTACATGGAAACCCTAATATCACTAAACCTTGCTCTTTATATAACTGATACAGGTGCTCAAGGGGTTTATATTGATGGGTGAAGCCGCATTCGCTAGCGGTGTTAACAACCAATACCACATGATCTTTAAATTGATCCATGGATACAGTGTTACCTTGAATGTCTACTGCGCTTTGCTGATAAAATGTTTGGCTCATGGTCAACTCCTAAAACGATAATAATACTTTTAAGTTTTATCATAACTGCAAATTGGATTGTGCACAATTTAAAATACGAATTTAATAAACGCATAAGCTGATCTGGGCTTGCCATCAACGAGAGCAGTTAATTTTACCGATTAAGTTATACTCAACCGCGACTTGATATATTAACTTACAGGTATTGCTAACTCTTATTTATTGTAACTTGGTTGTGGTTTAATTGTGTGTTAATCCATCTAGGCGCTCGTGTTAGGCCTTTTTATAAAGACTAATTAATTAGCTCAGTATAATCTTGGCCCATAAGCACTTAGGTTTGAGGTTATAAATGAATAAAAAAATGATGGCTGTTATTGCAGCGAGTGTGTTTTGCGTCAATGTTAATGCTACTGAGTTTTCTTTAGGGCTCAGTGAGCACGTGGTATCTGCTGACATTAAGACCAATATTAACCCTAATGTTAATCTTGAAGCCGGTTATGTGTATTCAGATAAAAAGGGTAACTTGGCGCAGTTTGCCATGCATATGACCCATCAAACTGGTCCGCATTCAATTGAAATTGGCCCTAAGTTATCCAGTGTTTGGTTTGATAATAGTCCTAATGGCAGTGTCATTGCCGTCGGTGGACACTATGGCTTTGCGCTAGGCAATAAAATATCGCTGCATGCTGATGCTTATTATGCGCCGTCAGTATTGTCTTTTTCGGATGTCGATGGTTACACCGAATTAGGTGGAAAAGTGCAGTATGACTTTAACCCTAATATGGCGGTTTTTTTCGGTTATAGAAATATGACCTTCCAGTATGATGGTCGTTCAGATCGTGCTTTTGAAGATGGTTTCTATATTGGTGGCACTTCACGCTTCTAATACTTATTAAGCGGCACCTGTGGAAACACTCTCCACCAAAAAAAGCAAGTTGCGTGGCAACTTGCTTTTTATTATTTGTAATAGCAGCGTATTTGGCAGTGAGTTCATCTCAAAGTGAGTCGTGCTGCACTAATCATTTAGCCAAGAAGCCTATTTAGGTTTCCAGTTCAAAAAAGGTTTTGATGGTATCCATTTGGTTCATAGCGTCTTTATAACCGAGATCAATTAAGGCACTGGTGTAGGATTTTTCAAATAATAAGTATGACGCGATACTTGAGTCTGATTGACGATTAATGCCAATAAATTTCAATAATATTCTGATGGCGAGAGGTAAGTCTTGAAAGTAGCGCGCGGCAATAACACTTAAATCTTCACTGGGCTTAATGACTAAGGTGTCAATTTTACGCAAATTAACCAGCTTAGCATCGGCGGGTGGAATAAGGTCTAAGGTGCTGTTTATCCGCTCTAAGCGTTCTAAATCACTGTTTAAAGTGTCTGAGAAAATGGTATCCAGTAAATGACCTGCAATGGTTGCTGTTTTTGGGTGAGCATCTATATCACTGTGCCTTTGTTTATGAGGGCTATCTAGATTGATCACCATAATTTTTCTGGCTCCTAGATGTATCGGGCTGGATAACGGCGACAATTGGTGTACTGAGCCATCACCAAAATAGGCTTGTTTTAATTTTACCGATGGAAAAACCAATGGGATAGCTGAGGTCGCCATCAAATGATCTGTGGTTAATGTGGTGCGGGTACCTTGTCTTCTTGCCCGTTGCCAGTCGTTAATATGATGGCTAGCTTGATAGAAACTGTAGGAATATGAGTCATTGTAACTTGATGCATCTAAGCTAATGGCCTTTAAAGCGCCACTACCGATGTTGCGTTCAATACGCTGAAAATCGATTAATTGATTCAGTAGTTTTCGTAATGGCTGATTATCAAGCAGGCTGCCCGCTTCGGTATTGACCTTATCACTTTGTAGCCCTTTTAAGGCCATTTTTGATAAGTGTTTTAATACATTCCAAAACGATGAACTGTAGACTTTATGGGTTTCAAAGTGCCGCCAAACCCAATCAAGTTTGCGAACCCCTAAATGGAAACAAGAGGCATGGGTAGCTAATGACGTTGCGTTAATTGCACCTGCTGAGCTACCACTTAGAATATTAAACGGGATATGATGATTACGCGGATAAAGCTGAACTAGCGCTTTTAACACGCCAATCTGATACGCAGCCCGTGCGCCACCGCCACCTAATACCAGTGCAATTGAATCTGACAACTATGCTCTCCTCTGTTTGATAAGCTGATGATATCAGTATGTATAGCAATAACTGGTTATACCAATCAAAATAACATAATCGACAGTAGTTACATGTAAAATATGAAATGAAAACCAAAAAAAACGCACCTTAAAAGGTGCGTTTTTTACGGCATAGTTTTAAAGCGAATGATTAGCCATTAATTGCTGACTTGATAAAGTCGACAATCTGATCAAACGGGATATCTTGTTTTTCACCAGTGCGGCGGTTTTTATATTCAAACACGCCAGCATCGATATTACGATCGCCAATAACAATTACATGAGGCAAGCCAATTAGCTCCATGTCATTGAACATCACGCCTGGGCGCTCTTTACGGTCATCTAATAAGATTTCAATGCCTTGGGCACTTAAGTCTGCGTAAAGCTGCTCAGCCATGTCTTTTACGCGATGAGACTTATGCATATTCATCGGTAAAATCCCCACAGTGAACGGCGCCAGTGACTCAGGTAACTTCATACCGCGGTCATCATGGTTTTGCTCGATTGCAGCGGCAACGATACGGCTAACACCAGCGCCATAACAACCCATTTGCATCACTTTTGACTTACCGTTTTCATCAAGTACGGTTGCGCCCATTGCTTCTGAGTAGTTAGTACCAAGTTGGAAGATATGACCGACTTCAATACCACGTGCAAACGCATAAACACCTTTACCATCTGGGCTTGCTTCACCTTCAACCACGTTACGAATATCCATCGCTTGTGCCATTGGTAAATCGCGCTCCCAGTTGATGCCAAAGTAATGCTTACCTTCTTGGTTAGCACCAGCAGCAAAGTCGCTCATTAGCGCGACGTCACGGTCAATGATAATAGGCATTTCAAGGCCTACAGGGCCGATTGAACCTGGACCTGCGCCTACAGCTGCAACCATTTCAGCATCAGTGGCAAACTCAAGTGGTGAGGCAACGAGCTCATGCTTCTCAGCTTTTAATTCGTTTAACTCATGATCGCCACGAATAACTAATGCTACCAATGGTGCATCTTCAGTTGCGCCCTTAACAATCAGGGTTTTAACTGTTTTAGTTATTTCAAGTTCAAACTGCTCAACTAATTCAGCAATGGTTTTGGCATTTGGCGTATCAACGACAGTCATTTCCTGTGTTGGTGCGGCTAATGTGCCAGTTGGTGCTGCAGTTTCTGCTTTTTCAATGTTTGCGGCATAATCACTTTCAGTTGAATAAGCGATCAAGTCTTCACCACTGTTAGCAAGAACATGGAACTCATGTGAGGTACTACCACCAATTGAACCCGTGTCAGCAATAACAGGACGGAAAGCAAGACCCATACGATTAAAGATGTTGCAGTATGCTTGATGCATGTCTGCATAAGTCTTATCCATGCACTCTTGGGTTAAATGGAAAGAATAGGCATCTTTCATCAAAAATTCACGTGCACGCATCACGCCAAAACGAGGACGGACTTCATCACGGAATTTTGTTTGTACTTGATATAATGTCAGTGGTAATTGCTTATAAGAGCTCACTTCTTTACGGACTAAATCAGTAATCACTTCTTCATGGGTTGGGCCTAAAACGAAGTCGCGGTTATGACGATCTTGGAAGCGGAGCAATTCAGGACCAAATTTTTCCCAACGTCCTGTTTCAACCCAAAGATCGGCCGGCTGTACTAGGGGCATCAAAATTTCAATAGAACCGACTTTGTTCATTTCTTCACGAACAATGGCTTCGACTTTACGTAATACACGTAAACCACTCGGTAACCATGAATAAAGGCCTGATGCATTACGACGGATAAAGCCGGCACGTAACATCAATTGATGGCTGATGACTTCTGCATTTGCAGGTGTTTCTTTTTGTGTTGAAAGCAGGTACTTGCTAACTCGCATTCCCAATGTCCACTTAGTAGCTATTAATGTGCGACATTTTATCACCTGTAACGATGAAGTCACCAGATAATTAAGCGATACCTGACAAAGATAGCCATAGGGCTATGGCAAAATGATATGGGCGATAAATTAAAGCAACTATTTATCGCGTCGGTCGCCAATGATTTTGGCAGGGTTACCGGCAACAATCGCAAATTCGGGAACATCTTTGGTCACAATACTACCCATGCCAACAATGGCTTGGTTGCCAATAGTAACCCCATCAACAATGCCAGCTTGGGCGCCAATCCATACATCACGGCCAATGACAATACCCTTTGATTGACTGGGTTGTTGATAGATATCTTGCTCTGCTGACATGCCATGGTTAAAAGCATAAATCGTGACGTTATTGGCGATACGGGTTTTATCACCAATGGTGATGCCGCAGCGACCGCCATCAAAAGAGCAGCCATGATTAATGGCCACTTCATTGCCTAGGGTTATCGGCCCATGTAAAAACACCTCGGCGGCAATCATGCATTGATTTCCCATAGTTATATTGCGCCCAGGCTCTGCAAACACATTGGCTTCGGGGGCGATAAAACACTGCTGACCAAACTTAATGGTTTCAAGCTGCTCAAATTGTTGCTGAACTTCATCTTGCCAGGGTTTAGCCCAGGTAAATTGTTTGTCTTTTAAGGAAAAATACAACCACGGCATCCAAGATAAACGTTTTTTATGCTGAGTTTGATAATCAGGACTTTTGTTTGTATCAAGGGTGCTGTTCAAATCAGACTTCATATTAGTTTTGACCAACGCTGGTGGGTTTAATTTCAATAACATTAATCTGCTGCTCAGTGACGGTCCAAAAAATATCAATATCATATAAGGCCACTTGATATAATTTTGGATCTGCTTTGGCTTTTTTATAAGCAGGTCGAGGGTCTTGAGCTAACACGTCAGTAATAAGTTGAATTAAATCACTGTTATTGAGCTTAGATGAGTGGGCGTCAATTTGCGCTTTTGCCAAGCTTGAAAATTGTACATCAATTAATTTTGGCGCATCTTGAGCGATGCCACCTGTCGCACTTTCTATTGAGTCAGAAAATGGAATATAAGGTTTTATATCAATAATGGGGGTACCATCTAATAAATCCATGCCGGATATTTCAAGACAAACTTTGCCATTTTTCTGAATAACCTTATGCAATTTAACCACTGACTGGCCAATACCATTAGGTCTGAATGTAGAGCGGGTGGCAAATACGCCTAACTTTTCATTGCCACCTAATCTTGGTGGTCTGACGGTATTTTTCCAACCTTGCTGTAGGTTTTCATGAAAACAAAAAAGCAGCCATAAGTGTGAATATTGTTCAATACCTCTAACCGCATCAAGGTTATTGACTTGAGGGGCTAATTCAATAACACCTTTAATATTTACCAACCCTGGTTGTCTTGGGATACCAAACTTTTGTTTGTAAGGGGTACGACAATACCCGACGGCCTCTATTTGAGAGCTAAAGTTTTGCGCGTTAGGATCTGTTTTCATGTCTAAGAAACCGTCAAGTGTTGTTACTAATAAATTAAGAGGGGGCATAATCAAGCATTGAACCGAATAAATGTTCAATGCTTTGTTAATTTAATACTAAAGAGCCATTAGCCAATGTAAGGTTTTAAGCAAAGCGGGTGTTAACGTCTTTAAAATGCTTCGGATAACAGCATAAATAAAATGACTTAGACACCTAGCCTGATGGTTTAATTTCTTTGACCATTAGCCATTAATAGTCGGTTGCTCTAATACTAAATTATTAACAAGTATCTACTGCTCAGTAGCGGTTTTAATTGCTTGGCCGACACAAATTGCTTGGCTGTAGCAGCTGTCGACCTGTTGTTCTGTTAATAGGCATTTTTTGATCATTAGCCCATTGGCACCTAGCTCGACCGCCTGTTTTCGTGCATCGGTTCTCGCATCTGCAATGCTTGCAGGAACCCCATCAGCAGTTTGTTGGCATGATTCACCTTCAACTAGGCCTAACACCTCAAATGACCCTTTAGGGCGTTGGTTCTCTTTATATAGAACCACATTTCCAGGTTTGAAATAGTCATCAATTGCCTTAGCGTCTAGGTTACTATTAAAAGTGTATTCACTAGCACAACCAGATAATAATATTGCTGAGCTTATAGCTAAAGAAAAAACAGGACGAGAAACGTTCATAGTAAAGCCTAATTCAAAAGAGGTGAATGTAGTATAGTTTACAATGCTTGCTAGCAGGTGGGAATAGAATACAGATAAGAAAAAAGCTTACCAAAGTAAGCTTTTTCTATATGAAGGATGTCAAAACAGCAAGTGTTATTCCATACCAGGAATTAAGAAGTCTTCCATTGTTTTGCCATTATCAACTTGGTTTTTGAACACAGTTGGCATACGGCCTTGACCCGTCCACTGGATTAATTCGCCATCAACTTCAATTTGGTATTTAGCAGGGCGCGGCGCACGTTTTTTTGGTGCAGGCTTAATTGATACTTCACCTAAGTCTTCAATTGATAAACCACTGTTTTCAATTTGCGCTAGAATTTCAGCAATGCGTGCATTTCTTTCTGCATTGGCTTCTTGTTCTGCTTTTTCGTCTTCTTCTCTTTCTGTAATGATTTTTTCAAGCTTTACTGAAAGCTCACGTAAATCTTCTACAGACAACTCTTTAACTGCAGCTTTAAAACGACGACCATGGGTTAGTATTTCTAAAAAGTCACTCATATCAATGTGCATCCTAATGGTTATTAAATAATAAGTTTTCAAGTAATGCTTTAGAGATTAAAGAATACCTATCAAAATCGCTACATTGCTTAATTATTTAGCATTGGAGTGTCAAATTTAATTGACCATTAAGCATGTCAATAAAGCACAATATTTAATAGTAAAAAAATAAGTTTACTTGAATAGTCATTAATAATAGAAACTAAATCTGAATGGATCAAATAAAATCATCAATAAGTAGATAAAAATTAATTAATCTACCTTTTAGGTACCTTATTTAATATAAATTGTGCAGATGTCAGTTCTTTTAAACGCACATTGAGCCAAAAAAAATATAAACAAGTGTTTGACTTAGGTTGACGTTAACGTTAACAGGCCGTAAAGTTGAGCCATATTACATTGGTTAAAACCAATGTGCCGTCCACATACATTGAAGGTGTAAAAGGAAATCCCATGAAAGTATTGGTGCCTGTAAAGCGCGTAGTCGATGCAAATGTGAAGGTCAGAGTAAACGCTGACAACACAAATGTTGATACTGCTAATTTGAAAATGGCGTTAAACCCATTCTGTGAAATTGCAGTTGAAGAAGCTGTAAGATTGAAAGAAGCAGGAAGTGTTACGGAAATTGTTGTGGTCACTATTGGAGCTAAAAATGCTCAAGAACAATTACGTACCTCGATGGCGCTTGGTGCCGACCGTGCTATTCATGTCCTGACTGATGACGAGTTAGTGCCGTTATCGATTGCTAAAATTTTAAAAGCGGTTCAAGAAAAAGAACAAGCAGAATTAGTGATATTTGGTAAGCAATCTATTGATGGCGACAATAACCAAACCGGTCAAATGCTAGCTGCATTAACGAATATGCCTCAAGCAACGTTTGCATCAGAGCTAACATTAACGGCAGACAGTGCAGAAGTAACCCGTGAGATTGACGGCGGCTTACAAACAATAAAAATGCCATTACCAGCGGTGGTTACGGTTGATTTACGTTTAAATGAACCTCGTTACGCATCATTACCTAATATTATGAAAGCTAAGCGTAAGCCATTAGAGACACTTTCAATTGATGATTTAGGCGTAAGCTTAAAAGCACATCAAACCATTATAAAAGTCACCCCTCCAGCTGAGCGTAAAGCTGGCATCATGGTGAATTCAGTGGCTGAATTAGTTGAAAAGTTAAAAAATGAAGCGAAGGTGATCTAATTATGACTATTTTAGTATTAGCTGAACATGATAACGCAAGCTTAAAATTAGATACCGCTAAAGCAGTAAGCGCAGCGGTTGCCATTGGTGGTGATGTGCATGTGTTAGTTGCTGGTAGTGATTGCGCTGCAGCAGTTACCGCAGCGCAAGCATTAACAGGCGTAAGCAAGGTATTAGTTGCTGATAATGCTGTGTATCAAGCGCAACTAGCAGAAAACCTTTCACAGTTAGTGGTTAACCTTGCAGGTGATTACGAACATATTATTTCTGCGGCTAGCAGTGTCGGTAAAGATACCCTGCCACGAGTCGCGGCGTTATTAGATGTGGCGCAAGTTTCTGAAGTGATTGAAGTTGTAAGCCCAGATACCTTCGTGCGTCCTGTTTATGCCGGTTCGGCATTAGCGACAGTGCAAAGTTTAGATGCGGTTAAAGTGCTAACAGTACGAACCAGTGCTTTTGATGCCGCAACCAATGACGGCAGTGCAGAAGCGGTTATGGTTGATTTTGTTGCCACAGCAGCGGCAGAATTTGTTTCGCAAACATTAACTGAATCAGAGCGTCCTGAGCTTGGCAGTGCTGGGGTGATTGTTTCCGGCGGCCGCGGTATGGGCAGTGGTGAGAACTTTGCTATTTTAGAAGCGCTTGCTGATAAATTAACTGCTGCTGTTGGTGCTTCGCGCGCAGCTGTTGATGCTGGCTTTGTACCGAATGATTTACAAGTAGGACAAACTGGTAAAATTGTCGCACCTGATCTGTATATTGCTGTAGGTATCTCAGGGGCTATTCAGCATCTTGCTGGTATGAAAGACTCTAAAGTCATTGTGGCAATCAACAAAGATCCTGAAGCGCCGATTTTCCAGGTTGCAGATTATGGTCTGGAAGCTGATTTGTTTGAAGCGATCCCTGAGCTAACTAATTTGCTATAGTCCTTAATTAGAGCCCTTAATTAGAGCCCTAAATAAGAGTCCTAAATAATGCTCTTTATAATAGGATTATGGCTACGCTAGTTTTTTAGTGAGTTAATATCCACTAATAAAAAACGGCACTAAAAGGCTTTTACCGAGAGGTAAAAGCCTTTTTTAATGTTCCGTAGATAGTTGCTGCCAATTTATACTAATGCGTTGTTATTTGCGGTGCTGTTCTATCAGTGAGCAAAAATTACCACTGCGTTAAATATGAACCCTTGCTAATAAAAGGTTACACTAGTGCTGCGTCAATGTGCGCGGTTTTAGTTGTGATGTTATATATCACAAGATAATCAAGTTTTATCTGGCAATGATGCTACTGCTTATGTTTGTATGATGGGGTGTTGATATACAGAGCCTTTCTGTTGTTAGCATAAGTAGAGGTGCATTAAGTATCAGTACGGGTGAGTTGGGTGATGCCAATAACTTATTCGGAAAGGATTTAGTGCCGAAGTAAATGGATTCTATCAAAACCATTTATTGGGGCAGTTACCGAAAGGGACTGCACTGTCATGGTAATTTCTATCCGAAAGGGTAGAAGAATATATATCGACAACGATATTGATATTACTGTGGAGTGCTACTGAAAAGAATTTCGTTTACGTATTCAACGTAAACTTGCCTTATCAGTTATTCTCCATTCGTACTCAACGAAGAAATTATAAGAAATGATGATAACAAGTTACGCCGATTCGGCTCTCTCGCTTTTGCCACCAGTAGTGGCTATTTTGCTCGCAGTATTAACTCGCCGAGTCTTACTTTCATTGGGCTTAGGTATTATCACCGGGGTGTTTTTACTCGGTGATTTTTCAGTTAGCGCTGCAGCCTCAAATTTACTGACTACCGTCACGGGTCTAGTTTGGGATGATGGCGCGCTCAATTCATGGAACCTACAAATTTTAGGTTTCTTGGTGATTTTGGGCATGATCACGGCATTAATCACGGTAAGTGGTTCAGCTCGCGCCTTTGCTGATTGGGCTCATCAACGTATTCGCAATAAACGTGATGCCAAGTTGATGACTATCTTCCTTGGTGTTGTAGTGTTTATTGATGACTACTTTAACAGTATTGTGGTGGGATCTATTGCACGTCCAATCACCGACCGTTACCACATTTCACGGGCTAAATTAGCCTACTTATTGGATTCAACAGCGGCACCAATTTGTGTTATCTCGCCTGTTTCAAGCTGGGGGGCGTACATTATCGCCCTGATCGGCGGGATTTTAACGGCTCATGGCTTTGCTGATACAGGGCATTTAAGTGTGTTCCTGCAAATGATCCCAATGAACTTTTATGCCATTTTTGCATTATTATTATTGGTGTGTGTGGCGTTATTTGGTTTAGATATTGGCCCAATGCGTAAGCATGAACAAAATGCCCAAAAGGGTGAGTTGTTCGACGAATCTAAAGGCTTACCACCAGGAGCCACAGCCGATTTACCAGAAGCGGAAACCGGTAAAATCATTGGCTTATTCTTACCTATATTAGTGTTAGTTGCGGCAACCTTCTATTTCATGGTGGCGTCAGGCGCTGATGCATTATCAGCTAATGATTTACCTTTTAGCATTTTAGGAGCATTTGAAAATACTGAAGTGAGCTCGTCACTATTTTACGGTTCACTGGTAGGGTTAGCGGTCACCTTAGTATTAACTGTGAAGCAAAAAATTGCTCTGCCTATGGTGTTCACTGGCATCAAACTTGGCGCTAAATCAATGCTACCTGCCATTTATATTTTGTTATTTGCTTGGACGATTTCAACGGTTATTGGCAACCTTGAAACCGGTAAATACATGGCCAGTTTAGCCACAGGCAATATTCCATTTGCGATGCTACCTGCAGTATTATTTTTATTAGCAGGCCTAACCGCATTTGCAACCGGCACCAGCTGGGGTACCTTCGGTATCATGTTGCCAATTGCAGCTGATATGGCGATGGGCAGTGATAGCACTATGATGTTACCTATGCTTGCAGCCGTGTTATCTGGTGCAGTATTTGGCGATCATTGTTCACCGATTTCAGATACCACTATCTTGTCGTCAACGGGGGCGAGTTGTCACCATATCGATCACGTAATGACGCAATTACCTTATGCGTTAATCGTGGCGGTCATTAGTATTATTGGCTACGGTGTATTAGGTTTTACCGCGTCAGTGGCCATGGGCTTGGTCACCTGTAGTGTGCTATTTGTATTAAGCGTTATTGGACTGAAGTTGATCACTAAATAGCGTAAGCTAACTCGGTTTGATTTAAGCTTATCGCGAACTTTAGATATAGCTAACTTGTATGAAAATGCCGCTCAGATGAGCGGCATTTTTTATGTTTTAAAATCAAGGCTGCATAATAAAGTGGTATATATAAGCTAAATATCTAAGTCGAATCACTAGAGTGAACCTCAAAGGTTTAAGCTCACATGTTTTGTTTATGCAGCAGTTATTGTTAGCGAAGAGAAGCAGCGATTAGCGCTGTGAGTGAATGACGGTTTCTGTCAATGGTGAGTACAAGGGTTAGCAATTATAGGGATTAACAAGTACTGCTAATCAGCGTACTCGGATCTAGGTGAAAATTGAGATAAAAAAATGCCGCTCAAATGAGCGGCATTTTTAGGATTTAAGTTTAAGTGCTAAATAAAATTAGCTTTAACCAAACTTAAATGATGTTAAGCCACAAGGTTCTAATAGCGTTAGTTTAAACCACGACGCTCAAGTAATGCATCAGTCGTCGGCTCTTGACCTCTGAAGGCTTTATACGCATCCATTGGTGGTACTGAGTTACCCACTTCACGAATGGTTTTGCGATACTTCATCCCAATTTCACGGTTTAGACCGCCTTGAGTTTGTACGTAAGCAAAGGCATCAGCTGCAAGGATTTCACTCCACATGTAAGCGTAATAACTTGCAGAGTAGCCGCCCGGGAAAGCGTGAGCAAAATAGCTTGAGCGGTAACGAGGTGGTACCGCTTTAATGTCAACACCGTGTTTTTTCAGGGCGCTTGCTTCAAAGCTCGCCACATCTTGTAATGGCACATCAGCAGCAAGTGAATGCCACTCTAAATCAACTAGTGCTGCCGCCATATACTCTAAGGTGTCAAACCCTTGATTAAAGCTGCGAGACTCAAGTAATTTTTCTAGTAGTGCCTCAGGAATGACTTCGCCTGTTTCATAGTGCTTAGCATAGTTAGCCAGCACTTTAGGGTGCGCTGCCCAGTCTTCTTCAAATGTCGATGGGAACTCTACAAAGTCACGTGATACTGAGGTGCCCGCAAGTGATGGGTAAGTAACTTTTGAGAACATACCGTGGGTACCATGGCCCATTTCATGGAACATGGTGGTGACTTCACTGTAGCTCACAAATGTTGGCTGACCTTCAGGGGCTTTCTTAATGTTCATCACATTAACTACCACAGGCTTGTTGTTTAATAACTCAGACTGACCCACAAACGAGTTCATCCAAGCGCCGCCACGTTTACCTTCACGAGAAAAGTAATCAGCATAAAAGATAGCCATACTGCTGCCATCTTCATCAAACATTTCATACGCTTTTACATCAGGGTGATAAACAGGCAGATCAGGTCTTGGTGTTAAGGTCACGCCATACAATTCTTTAAGAGTGAAAAACACGCCATCTTCCAGTACACGATTAAATTCAAAATAAGGCTTAATTGATGCCTCATCTAAATCAAATTTTTCTTTACGTACACGCTCGGCATAATAAGCCCAATCCCATGGTTCAAGGGTAAAGTCGCCGCCCATTTTGGTGATCATTGCTTGTATGTCTGCGGCTTCTTTTTGGGTGTTTTCAACTACAGCAGGCACCATTGAGCCAAACATCTTATAAACCGCATCTGGGGTTTTGGCCATTTGTGGCGCTAAGCGGTAATCTGCCCAACTGTCATAACCCAGTAATTGGGCTTTTTCGGCACGTAGTTGCGCTAAACGAGCCACTAAAGAAGCGGTTTCATTGTCACCCGTTAAACCGCGGTTAGCAGATGCTTGCCATACTTGTTGACGTAACTGACGGTTGTCTAGTTGGGCTAATACAGGCTGACGAGTGGTGTTGGTAATGCTAAGTAAGTATTTACCTTCATGGCCTGCTGCACTGGCATCAATGGCTGCTGATTTAATGGCGGTTGCTGATAAACCCGCAAGCTCTGACTCATCCTCAACGACTACGGCGATTTCTTTACTTAAGCGCATTAGTCGCTGTGAGAATTCGTTAGTCAAGGTTGACTGCTCTTCATTCAATACACGAATTTGCTGTTTTTGCGCTTCTGTTAGTTTAGCGCCCGCTAGAACAAAACGTTGATGATAAACTTCAATTAAGCGTTTTGCTTCAGGGCTAATTTCTAAGCCTTCACGGCTGTTATAAATCTGTTCAATGCGGCTAAAAAGTGCAGCATTTAAATTAATGTTGTCAGAATGGGCTGCCATTTTAGGCGCCATAATGCCCTGTATTTTACGTAGCTCAGGGTTACTTGTTGAACCGGTTAAATTATAAAAAACCTTCGATGTACGGCCTAATAGTTCACCGCTTTTTTCCATGGCAACAATGGTATTTTCAAAGGTTGCAGGCGCTGGATTGTTAGCAATAACCAAGATTTGCTGGTAATGCTCATTGATACCTTGCTCAAGCGCAGGTAAGAAGTGCTCATTTTTTATGTCAGCAAAATTAGGGGTTTGATATTGCAAGCTGCTTGGAGCAAAAAAAGGATTATCTGCTTGTATCATAGTGACGTTTTCAGCTTGGGTTGTATCAGTATTTGAGATTGAGCATCCACCTACGACGATTGTGGCAGCAATAGCTGCAGCAACAAGTGTTTTATGCATAGTGTTTAGACTTCCTATTATATTTTATTGTTCAAACAATCTATCAATTGTTTCTTAATCGTATCTGAAGTAATACAAAAAGCGTGAACTATGATGGCTTTTTTAACGTTAACTGTTTAATAAATGTGACATGTTAACTGGATTTAACATGTAATTACTGCTGCGAGAGGTGATTAGCTCAAAAGCGCAGCTGCACAGAGATGATTTTTTGTGATACCGACATGAGTTTATCTATTCTAACGCTTATTTCGCTGCTGAAAAAATGATAAACTGCCACGGTAAATAACCATAAGGACACACCGTTTTGGCGCAACTCTACTTCTACTATTCTGCAATGAATGCAGGTAAATCAACTTCGCTACTGCAATCATCGTACAACTACCGTGAACGTGGAATGAATACCTTAGTCATGACAGCGTCAATTGATGATCGTTATGGTATTGGCAAAGTGGCTTCTCGTATTGGTATTGAAACCGAAGCCCATGTTTTTAGTGATGGTGATAACCTTGCTTATTTTATTGAAAAGCAACTTGCTGAACAAAAGCTGCACTGCATATTAATTGATGAGTCGCAATTTTTAAGTAAAGAGCAAGTTAAGCAGTTAACCCATGTGGTTGATAATTTTGATATTCCAGTGCTGTGCTATGGTTTAAAAACCGACTTTCAAGGTGAATTGTTTACCGGAAGCCAATACTTATTAGCCTGGGCTGATAAATTGGTAGAACTTAAAACTATTTGCCATTGCGGCCGTAAAGCCAACATGGTGTTAAGACTGGATGGCAACGGTAAGCCTATGCGTGATGGTGAGCAAGTTGCCATTGGCGGTAACGAAAGTTACGAGTCGGTATGCCGTAAGCATTTTAGAGAATTTCTTTGGGACTAGTTCGTTGCAGTTAACGAGTTACTCTTAAATAAAACAGCGCCTATATTGATTTATAGGCGCTGTTTTTGTTTGGACTTGTTTTTGGTAGTTACTTACAAAGCAGCGTTAAAAATCCGCCTCATCAAAATTAGCAATATGCGCTACTCGCTTCAATTTGCTTAGGTAAACTTCGAGCCTGGCTACCCCAGTAACTCAGATATTATTAGGGCGTAGTTTGAATGTATCGTTATTTGCGATTAAAAATCCGCTTCATCAAAGCTGGCAATATGTTCGCTACTTGCTTCAATTTGCTTGCGTAAGCTTCGAGTCTGACTGCCCCAGTAGCTCATATAAAACTGAGCGGTTTTAAGTTTGCCTTTATAGAACTCCGTTTCTTCAGTACCAGCTTCAATAGCTGCAAACGAGGTGGCGGCAATACGGGTCCACATCCACGCCAGCGTGGTGATGCCAAATAACTGCATGTAGGCCATAGAAGCTGCGCCAATAATATCTGGATTAGTGCTGGCAGATTTGACGATAAAGCCAGTGGCTTTTTCTAAATCGCCTGCCGCATCCATTAAGCCGGCAATGTAAGGCTGCATGTTTGCATTGGCGCTGTTTTCTTGGATGAGTTGTTTAACCATCCCTGACCACAATGTCAGTGCAGCGCCTTTATCTGAGAGTAATTTACGGCCAACTAAATCCAATGCTTGTACGCCATTGGTGCCTTCATAAATCATCGCAATGCGAATATCGCGGACAAATTGTTCCATGCCCCATTCGTTAATATATCCGTGTCCGCCATAAACTTGCTGCGCATCAACACAGGCTTTAAAGCCTTGGTCGGTGACAAAGCCTTTTACTATTGGGGTAAATAACGCTGCCAGCATTGAAGCTTGTTTTGCTTGTGCGGGATCAGTATGGCGCTCAGCAGAGTCTAGCCAAAGCGCTTGCTGGCCCATTAAGGCGCGGGTGCCTTCATTAAATGCTTTTTGCGACAACAGCATTCTGCGCACATCGCCATGAACTAAAATAGAGTCAGCGGCTTGCTCTGGTTGTTTAGCACCAGATAACGCGCGGCCTTGAATGCGACCTTTAGCATATTCCAATGCGTTTTGATAAGCGATATCAGACACGCCTAAACCCTGAATGCCGACGCCTAAGCGGGCTTGATTCATCATGGTGAACATTGCCTTTAAACCTTGATGAGGTGCGCCGACTAATTCACCTAGAGCATTATCAAAATGCATCACACAGGTGGAGTTACCATGAATACCCATTTTATGTTCAAGACCGGTGGCAGATAAACTATTAGCTTCACCCAAACTGCCATCATCGTTAACCATAAACTTAGGCACAGCAAATAAAGATATGCCTTTTACGCCATCAGGTGCATCAGGTAATTTTGCTAATACAAGGTGGATAATATTTTCCGCTAAATCATGATCACCAGATGAGATAAATATTTTTTCACCGCTAATGGCAAATTGGCCATCTGCAGCTGGGGTTGCCTTAGTGCGCAGTAAAGCTAAATCAGTGCCAGCATGAGACTCGGTTAAATTCATGGTGCCAGTCCACTCACCACTGACCAGCTTGGCAAGGTATTTTTGTTTCAGTGCATCACTACCATGAACGTGGATAGCTGAGTAAGCACCATGGGTTAACCCTGGGTACATGGCAAAGGCCATATTGGTGGCGGTTTTCATTTCGGTGGCAAAGGTGCCAATAACTTCGGGTAAGCCTTGACCGCCATATTCAGGATCACAGGTTAATGTGGCCCAACCATCATCAACGTATTGTTTATACGCCTGTTTAAATCCTTTTGGGGTAATCACTTTGCCATCCACAAGCTGACAACCTTCAAGATCAGCTGAAGCATTAAGCGGCAACATAATCTCGGTAGTGAAATCGGCCACGCCTTGCAAAATAGCATCAGCAAGCTCAGGGTCGATTTCATCAAAACCTGATAAGTTAGGTTGCTGATAAATATTAAGTAATTCAGATAATATGAATTGATAATCTCTAAGGGGGGCTTGATAAATCGGCATAATAGGATCCTTTCTTATGATATTTCTGTGCTTACTCGCATAGTGACAGAATTGATGTTCAAGAATTAAACAGGTGTTTAACCATAACTAACTTTGAGCAAAAACTCAGTAATTATTTATCGGCGGTTTGTTAACTTCACAGCGGCAATTATAGCGTCAGGTGTCGTTATTGAATGTGGATGGCTATTGAAAAGTGAGATTGATGTGCTTCTATTATGCTAATAGGTAATATAGTCAATGGGTTGTATTGAGCTAGTTTTGAATTAAAGCTGATTTGAGTGATTGATTTGAGTGATTGATTTGAGTGATTGATTTGAAACTAGCACTCACATCCCTGTGAATGCTACATCGATTCAGTATTGTGGCAATGGCTGCTAAAGTTTAACTCAAAACCACGTTTATCGCCCTAGTTATAGCATTTAGTTAGTGCACGTAAGTACTGATTCAGTTAATTCGCGGTCTTGCTGTTGTGATAACGGCAACTCCCTTGCTTGCTCGCGCAGATAGTCCATTCCCGCTAAGAAACCGGAGAACATTTTCAGCGCAATAAATTGCCCTTCAGTGGTAGTGCGGTAGTTACTGCCTTGTTTCTTTATTGCCCCAGCTGCATGCAAGTAACTCATTTCTAAGGGAAATGCCTGCCACAATGTTTTACCGGTATGGGCTTTAAATTGTTGATTATCTAATACACCATGACCCATCATCATCATTAAGTGATGTTGTATTAGCGCTTTTTGCTCAAGAGGTTTGGTATAACAGGTACCACTATGGCCGGCATTGATACGCTCAATATAGGTTGGGATATCAAAGCTGGAAATGTTGAATTGCTCGCCAAAGCGGCCAAAGGCACCAGAGCCAACCCCAAAGCAATCTTCACCGTCGAGCACATATTTGTTTTCAACTGGTTGGCCAAAATTACGGCTAAATGTCCATGGGAACTCCATTATGTACTTGTCACCTAACGCTTGTTTAACAGCTAGAAATTGCGGCCAAAGCTCATTAGGCTCACCTGCAAGGCTACCTGCTTTTTTACGGTTTTTACCAATGCCGATAGTCAGTGGATAAGTAGTAATTTGATCAGGGCTTAAGCGAATCGTTTGCTCAAGATCCCAAGCAATTGACTCAGGCGTTTGCACCTTAAAGCCATACATCATATCGAGGTTTACAGTGGGGATGACCTCAATGGCGCGGCTAACGTATTCAGCTTGCTGTAATCCCGAGCCAAACTTTTCAAAACGGCCACTGGCTTTTAAAATCTTATCGTCAAAGCTTTGCACCCCAATGGACATTCTATCCACTAAGCCTTTAAGTAAATGTGGATTGCCTTCTTTAAAGTAGATTGGATCGCTTTCGCAAGAGACCTCGCGTACCGTGGTGATCGATTTAATCATCTCGATGGTTTTAATCAACTCATCTTCTAAAATGGTCGTAGTACCACCGCCAATATAAACCCGGTTAAAGGTATAGCCTTTGGCAATAACTTCTCTAATTTCTTTTCTCAGGGCTTTGAAATACTCTCTGGCAATGCCTTCAACAAATTTGATTTTATGGAATGAGCAAAAACGGCATAAAGTATGGCAAAAAGGAATGTGAATATAGAGGGTTTCGATGGGTTTTTCAGGGATATAGTCTTTGGCGTCAACATCAACTTCAACCGCATTTTTCAAGCTTAAAGAGCGTTTAATCGTTTGACCCATAACCCAGTCGAGGCTATTGGTTGCAAGGTCTAACCTTGAGGTTGAGAGAGTGGATTTCATTAAAGCCCTCATTGATATCATTATGTCTAATATAACCAGACTAATGGACTCCAGTGGTGATAAATGTCGGCTGAAGCATGAAAATACAAATATCTACAAATTAGAGGGTAATTTGTTACTAAAGTTTGATGGTTATCACTTTCTTGTAGCAGTTGCAGACTGCAAGATTTTGATTATTTGTTGTTTTTTTGTACGAAGTCGTTAACCGTTCCTAATTTTCATTGTGGTTAATAGTTTATTTTGAATCACTAATATTGAATATAGTGCTAACGCTGTGGTTGCGGCAGGTGGGCAATTAATTAAAACACGTGTGTGATCACTTTTACTCAGGCTGCAAATAGCGTACATTATGCGCAATTGTATTTTTTAAAGAACTCTTCATTTTATTTTATAAACTATGTGCAAGGGGAAAACTATGAAACATCGTTGGCAGATAGCCATTTCAGCAGGGCTTTTGGCGGGATTATGGGCTGGTGTGGCCGATGTATTTCAGTTAGTTACTTGGATTGGCTTTTTAAGTTGTAGTACTTTTTTTGCTCAGGCTGAATCAGGCATAAAAGGTATGTTCATGGCCATGAGCACTAATTTATCAGGTGTATTTTGGGGCTGGTTAATTATTGCTGGCAGTAGCTTGTTTGTGTCACCGACATTTGGTTACCTCTTTACAGCTATCGCAACCTCAGCAATGTGTTTACAGGCAAGCTATCAAAAGCTGGCATTCATTCCTGGGGCATTTATTGGCTGTTGTGTCACTTTTGCCATGGGAGGCGATATTGCTGCAATATTACCGCCATTGTTAATTGGCGCTATGCTGGGTTACAGCATGAGTTTATTGACGGGGCAGTTGATTAATTTGACTGAAAAGTTTCAAGGTTTATCGGTAAATAAATCAGTTGATGCCGCTAGTAATAATGTAGCGAAAGAGTTATAAGCCTGTTAGTAAACCATTGTAAAAGCAGTATTTTTTGTTTTTGATACTTTTAATACATAGTGTTTTTTGTCATTGAGTTAGCACAAATTGATTTACTCCCTTGTGCTAACTCGCTAGGATGTTGCCCCATTTAGCATCTAGCAAGGTATCACATGAGATCCGTAACACTGGCTTTAACCCTCATCGCTTTATTCAGTCTTTTTAGCAGTTCATCAGTTAACGCCGCGCCACAAGTGGGTTTAATGGTGGGTAGTGATTCAGGTATCAATGTCAAAATTGATGATTACAAGATTGGTGTTGGATTTGACGAGTTATCTTTTACTATGGATAGAACCTTTAATTTCCAAGATAACCCAAATTTTTATTGGGGCCTTGGGGGTAAAATTGCTGACTCACATAAAGATGATATTCAGTTAGGTGCTAGAGCGGTGTTTGGTGCTCACGCTAAAGTGGAGCGTTTTACCTTTTTTGCTGAAGCACAACCGACCTTGTATATACTTGATGATGTTAAAGTGAAATTAGAAGCCATTGCTGGGGTGAGATATCACTTCTAGGTTTTCAATCTGCCGATTGAATGGCTAAGTTGAGATTTGTTGCCATCGTTTTGGTTAAAGTTGTAATCAAAGCTTTAGCTAGTGAGTTAGTGAAGTAGGGAATACCAAGGTATTCCCTTTTTTGTGGCTGATTTTTGATGGTTTGATGGTTTGTTTGATGGTTTGTTTGGTTGGATGTAACTTGATAGCTGGTGATTGGTGATTGGTGATTGGTGATTGGTGATTGGTGATTGGTGTTGGTGATTGGTGATTGGTGATTGGTGTTGGTGATTGGTGATTGAGAGTTAGTGGCAGGATTACAAGCTGTCGGTTGCTAAAGTCAACGTCGTGGGTTATCCACCCACACCCGACGAAGAGGGGAAACAACAGCAATCCGCCTCTTACTTTTCTAAGAACCATTTTTCTTGATCCCACTTATTTAACAATGGCGGTCATTACCCCAGCGACAATGAAGATAGGCTAAAAACGTTTGGCAGTATCTAAGCATGTTTACAACAGCATTTAGCGATGAAAAACGCTGCAAAATACTGACTATGAGTTATTTTTAGCATCTGAATTGAGTCAATTTGCTGTTATCATAGCGACATTATTTTATAGAAAAGGCATTCGTATGACCTCCCTTGCAGAACTTAATATTACCGACATCACGGTTGGTGAAGGCAAAGCCGCAGAAAAAGGTGCATTAATCACCTGTAAATATACCGGTAAATTAGCCGATGGCAGCGTATTTGATAGCTCAGAAGCATTTCAAGTGGTGATCACCGCTAAACGGGTTATCCAAGGTTGGTATCAAGGTATTATTGGCGACAACCCAATGAAGGTCGGCGGAACACGTAAACTGTCAGTCCCTGCTCACCTTGGTTATGGCGAGCGCAAAATTGGCGATAAAATCCCGCCTAATTCTGATCTATTCTTTGAAATTGAATTATTAGAAGTGCTAACCCGTGATGATTAATATTAGTACTTTATAACTGCTGAGATTAATCATCAGCATTGTAGTGAATGATGAATGGCAACAGTAATGTTGCCATTGTTGTTTATGGCTAGCCTATCAGCAGGGCTAACTGGTTTTTAAATTCAGCTTACTTTGATTGGATTACAACCTGACGGATGCTAAAGTCAACGTCGTGGGTTTTCCACCCACATTGGCTGAATTGGGAATACATTGGTATTCCTTTTTAGTGGATGAGTTTTGATTGGTTTGATTTGATTACAACCTGTCGGTTGTTAAAGTCAAAATCGTGGGTTATCCACCCACACCCGACCAAGAGGGGAAACAACAGCAATCCCCCTCTTGGATCACCCATGCCGCTCCGACGAAGTTGTCACCTTCGGTCTTATTCGAAAATAGCTGACGCTTTCGATAGGCCATCCTTGGCCAAACGAAAGCTAGCCAGACATCCATGTCTGGACTCACGCTATTTTCTTCAACGCCCTCAGCAACTTCCAACGGAGATAATTGAATCCGCAGGTGAAATTGGAGATTTTCTAATTAGTTTACTCTAATGTGAATATTCTATATTCTTATCATATTGTTAAGTTTATGAAGCAAAGGATATGGTTCAAACTTATGCTTAAAAGATTAATTATCATGTTAGTGCTGATTACCTCTAGTGATTTACTTGCTGATGAATGTGAAATTTTGCTAAAAAGCAAAATTCAAAATGAGTTAGCTTTTACATATGAAGAGTTCGATCAAACTGAGAATAACGGCTTTCGCCCACTTGAGAGGATGTTTTGCTTTAAAGAAGCTGCTGAACTTTTAGAGTTATATATCATTGCAAATCAATCTCAAAGAAGCTCTTTAAGATGGCATTTAGCGCAAATGAAAGCCTTTAATGGTGAATATGAAGCTGCAATTGTTTATGCAAACTCTGTCATCGATATTGAGGAAGATTTGGATGATTTTCCTTTAATGTGGAATGACTTTGTGAATGCGAATATCGCATTTTTGATGCGAGATAAAGAAGCTCTTATTAAGTACAGAGACAAAATATCGGCGGGGAAAAATTTCAAGCCAAATGAGATTAATCTACTTTATGTCGAAAAATTATTAGTTGGCTTTGATTCAACATATCGGCAAGCGATTTATGATTAATGCAATGGCTTGTCTACATCATGTAAATTAGCTTAACGCATTCAGACACTTTCAATGGGGATTATCTAGTTTAATTTATCAGTGACTCCAATGTTTATTTTTCCTTTTTTAGTGGCTGAATTTTTGATTGAATTGATTACAACCTGTCGGTTGCTAAAGTCAAAGTCGTGGGTTATCCACCCACACCCGACCAAGAGGGGAAACAACAGGAATCCCCCTCTTGGATCACCCATGCCGCTCCGGCGAAGTTGTCACCTTCGGTCTTATTCGAAAATAGCTGACGCTTTCGATAGGCCATCCATGGCCAAACGAAAGCTAGCCAGACATCCATGTCTGGCTCACGCTATTTTCTTCAACGCCCTCAGCAACTTCCAACGGAGATCATTGAATCAGCAGGTTTAATTGAAGTTTGGATATTTGCCTAACTTATTCTATTCCTATTTCAATATCGGGGTTTAACTTTTTTAACTGCTGATTAGTAACACCAAAAACAGAGAATGGATTTATCCCTATTGAAAATTCAATACCATAAAAGGGCTTTAGCTCGTAGTCTCTATATCCTGGGTATTCAACCCCATCGGTACATGACATTAATTGTATTAACTGCTCAACTTTAATCGATTCTGCATAATCATTTTCTGCAGAAGATAACATAAATGGTATCTGTGGAAAGGCCCCTAGAAACTCAAGGTTCATCTTGCTGATGACGTTATTGTTGTCATTTTTTGCAACTATTAAAGAGGTCGAAGCTGATTTTATGAGGTCAAAATTAATTTTATATGCGTTACCTTTCTCTAACTTAAGTACTTCTTGTTTTGGGAAAGGTAATTTGCTTCCTATAAGAGCTAGCTGTATTTCAATAAATGAACAAGCAACAAAGCACTTTTTAGGACTTAAAGGATAAAATATCGTTGTATTTGGGTTACGGAGAAAGCCTGTCATATAAACAGGGTTATCAGTTCGAACAAAGAAATCACCTTCGGCAGCTTCGAGAATTATCCAGTTTCGAGATGCTATATATTTATTATCTTCGCACCATTGGCAGCCAATAATATCTTCTTTAAAGGAATCATCTACATCACTTGATTTTTCAAGTTCTTCGCGATATCTGAAAAAACTTGGAGTTCTCATAGATTGGGTAATAATAAATTGTCCCCACTTCATTCTTTCATCAGTATTTAGAGTTTCTTCATTTAAAAGCTTATCGTAAATTTGAGCGGTATTATTCTCGATTTCAGTATCAAGCTTATCCTCCAACTCCTGTGAATATAAATTGAGTTCATATCCCCATGCCGTTTTACCTTTATCTTTGTGTGAATCCACAACACATTTTCTATGAGGGCAATAATAATAATATTTATAATGCCAACCATTTTCTTCATTGGTCCAATGTTGATTAGCAAATACAGGGCTAAAATGATTCTTTTTTGTTTGTTTTTTCATAGTCTCTCCTGCAATAAATTGATTTATTTTTTTTAAGTTTAAAACCCATTTATTCCATTATTAGAACGAATTAACGGGTGAGGTTCTAATGATATAAAGAATAACTGATTTTATTAGCCATCAAAATGTCATTTCTACAAAGTGTATATGAGCACATTAATGCTTGATAAGCATTAGCTATATGGTTAAACCTCAAAAGTAACAACAGACCCTGCTAGTTCAACCATCTCCATTTGAAGTTGCTGTGGACGTTGAAGAAAATGACGTAAGTCCAGACATGGATGTCTGGCTAGCTTTCGAGGGGAAGGGACGCCCCATCGTAAGCGTTAGTTATTTTCGAATAAGACCGCAGCTTATTCGTTTTTCAGAATAACTTCGTTGGAGCGGCAAGGGATATCGAGAAGGGAAATGCTGTTGTTTCCCTTTCGTCTGGTGTGGGCGAAGCGCCACGACGTTAATCTTTTAAACCTCAATCAATCCAAACGCAGTTTGGTGCACTCTCAAATAAAACTTAAATCACACCAAACAAAAAAGCGAACCTCCAATGAAGCTCGCTTTTGATTTTAAAAAAGCCAACACATTAACTTTTGGCTAGAAGTTAAAACACCATTTCTGGTACATGCTCTGGCACGACTAACTTACCTGCAGTTTTAGATTGAATCTCTTCAACACTCACACCTGGAGCACGTTCTAATAAGTGAAATGCGCCGTCTTTGATTTCCATAAAGGCTAAATCTGTCATGACACGTTTAATGCAGCCATAACCGGTTAATGGCAGCTCGCATAAAGGTAATAACTTAGAGTTACCTTTTTTGTCAGCATGCATCATGGTGACAATAATATTGTCAGCGCCTGCCACTAAATCCATGGCGCCGCCCATGCCTTTAATCAATTTACCTGGGATCATCCAAGAGGCGATTGAGCCGTTTACATCAACTTCAAAAGCGCCGAGCACGGTTAAATCGACATGGCCGCCACGGATCATGGCAAAGCTTTCAGCCGATGAGAAAAATGATGCGCCATCAACTGCGGTGACTGTTTGCTTACCTGCGTTGATGAGGTCGGCGTCAATGGTGTCTTCAGTTGGGAACTCGCCCATACCTAATAGGCCGTTTTCAGATTGCAGCATCACGCTCATGCCTGCAGGAATGTAGTTAGCCACTAAGGTCGGAATACCGATACCTAAGTTAACGTAAAAGCCGTCTTGCATTTCTTGCGCTACACGTTGAGCAAGTTGTTCTCTTGATAAAGCCATGATCTTGCTCCTTATGCTTGGTTGTCAGGTTGAGGTTTAACGGTGCGCTGCTCAATACGTTTCTCAAAACTTGCTTGAATCACCCGATCAACATAAATACCAGGGGTATGAATATGGTTTGGGTCTAGCTCGCCCGGCTGGACAATTTCTTCCGCTTCTACCACGGTGATTTTGCCTGCGGTAGCCATCATAGGATTAAAGTTAGCCGCTGTTTTACGAAAGATTAAGTTACCCATGGTATCGGCTTTCCATGCACGAACTAAGGCGAAATCGGCGGTTAGTGACTCTTCAAGCACATAATTACGGCCTTTAATTTCACGGGTTTCTTTACCATCAGCGATTGGCGTGCCGTAACCAGTTGCAGTGAAAAAGGCTGGGATACCCGCGCCGCCAGCACGAATTTTTTCAGCCAAGGTGCCTTGTGGGGTTAAGATGACATTTAACTCACCTGATAGCATTTGCTGTTCAAAAGTGGCGTTTTCACCCACGTATGAGGCAATCATGGTGGCAATTTGGCGCTGCTTTAACAATAAGCCCAAACCAAAATCATCAACCCCAGCGTTGTTTGAAATTGCGGTAAGCCCAGTTACGCCTGTGGTCACCATATGATTAATCAGGCCTTCAGGGATACCACACAGGCCAAAGCCACCGACCATAATTGTCATGTCGTTATTGAGGCCGTTTAGGGCTTCTTGGTAACTGTGAACGACTTTGTTGAGTCCTGCCATAATCTTGTCCTTTTCAGTTTGCGGTTTGCAAATTTATATCGTTTTAATGTGCGCTATTAAGCACTGACTTTAAACAATGGCCTATACCGTTAGCGCTTGGGCGACTTTTGAACCTGTGGTGCGGCCCAATACTTGGCTGATTTGATTGCCTGCTTGGGCAAGTTTGTGTAAATCAATGCCAGTTTCTATGCCCATGCCATGGAGCATATAAACTAAATCTTCAGTGGCGAGATTACCCGATGCGCCTTTGGCATAAGGGCAGCCGCCAAGGCCTGCGACCGATGAGTCAATTACGCTTACGCCTGTGGTTAAACAGGCTTGAATGTTGGCTAATGCTTGGCCGTAGGTGTCATGAAAGTGTAGCGCCAGTTTATCGACAGGCACTAAATTAGCGACGGTTTCAACCATCTTACGGGCTTTTAGTGGCGTGCCAACACCAATGGTGTCTCCGAGGGAGATCTCGTAACAGCCCATTTTGTAAAGTATTTCAGACACGCGGGCCACTTCTGTGCTCTTTATCTCGCCTTCATAGGGGCAGCCCAGTACACAGGAAACATAACCGCGTACCTTAATGTTTCGCGCTTTAGCGAGCGCCATGACTGGCTCAAAGCGGGCGATTGACTCGTCAATCGAGCAGTTAATATTGCGTTGGCTGAAGCTTTCTGATGCGGCGCCAAAGATGGCCACTTCATCTGCGCCAGCGTCAAGGGCAAGTTCCAGCCCTTTTAAATTTGGGGTGAGGGCAGAGTAGACCACGCCTTGTTTACGCTTTATTTGCCGTAAAATATCACCTGAGTCGGCCATTTGTGGCACCCACTTAGGTGAAACAAAGCTGGCCGCTTCAATACGATTAACACCGGCAGCGGCTAACTGCTCAATAAGAGTAATTTTGTTTTCAATAGAGACCGTGGTTTCATTTTGCAGTCCGTCACGGGCACCAACTTCAAAAATACTGACCTGAGTCGGGAGATTGCTCGGTAACATTTATGCCTCCGAGTCAGCAGATTCAGGCGCTGTGACATCAAGTGTTGTTGGCTCGACATTTAGCAGTTGGGCACCATCGGTGACGAGCTCGCCGCTTTGAAAGTAAAATTCACTGACCACACCATCAAATGGCGCTTCAATGGTGTATTCCATTTTCATCGCTTCCATCACTAATAAGCCTTGGCCTTCAGTGACGCTATCGCCCACCTCAACTAAGTGAGTGACCACAGTGCCATTCATTGGCGCTTTTAATTTGTCGGCGCTATCAATGGTGTCTTCAGCTATTTGGGCTAATATCGCTTTAAAGTGATAGCTGCCGCTCGGTAAGAACAAGGTAAAGTCATCACCTTGATGGCTGACGGGAATGTTGCTTTTATGGCCATTAATTTCAGCCTGCAGCATGTCATCTTTAATGGTGCCTGCAAGCGATAATGCTTGGCCGTTAAGGTTAAGATGCAGTGCATCGCCTAAATCGGTGATGACGAGATTGTGCAATTGCTGCTCGTCACTGCTGTCGCTGAGTAGGGCAACATGATGCACGCTGGCGCTATTGAGTCTAAAGCCACTAACTTGTCCCCACGGTGAGTAAGGGTCGTGGCTGTTGGTGGCGGTGGATTTTGCCGCTTGCTGGCGAGCTAATACTTGATAAAGCCCCGCTAATGCCAGTGCGTTGTCTGACTCATCAGTAACATTGCCAATTAAACTGTCGGAATAGCGCTCGATAAAGTCGGTACAAAAATTGGCGTCTGAAAAGGCTTTATGCTCAGCAATATTAGCGAGGAACTCGATATTGTGTTTAAGGCCGCTGATTTGATACGAGCTTAATGCGTGGGTTAAGCGCTGCAGTGCGCGGGGGCGAGATTCGTCCCAGACAATCAGTTTTGAAATCATTGGGTCGTAAAAGTTACTAATGACATCATTTTCGCGAATGCCTGAATCAATGCGTACATGACGGTTTTGATCCGGCTCGCGCAAGAAGGTTAACTTGCCTGACGCGGGTAAAAATTCATTGCGGGGATCTTCAGCATAAATACGAGCTTCAAAGGCGTGGCCATGAATACGCACTTCAGCTTGGGTAAGGGGCAACTCACTGCCACTAGCGACCATTAGTTGCCATTTTACTAAGTCTTGCCCGGTGACCATTTCTGTAACTGGGTGCTCAACCTGTAGACGGGTGTTCATTTCCATGAAGTAGAAACTGCCATCAGTATCTAATAGAAACTCAACCGTGCCTGCGCCCACATAATCAATGGCTTTAGCTGCGGCTACTGCCGCTTCACCCATTTGCTTACGCAGTGCATCTGACAGCCCTGGGGCTGGCGCTTCTTCGACCACTTTTTGATGGCGACGCTGGATGGAGCAATCACGATCTGATAAATAGATGGTATTACCGAAAGTATCGGCAAACACTTGTAGCTCCACATGACGTGGCTGGCGTAAGTAGCGTTCCATTAATAATTTGTCATTACCAAACGATGATGCCGCTTCTCGACGAGCTGAGTTAATCGCTGCTAGCACTTCAGCTTGGCTTTCAACAATCTTCATGCCTTTGCCACCACCGCCATAGGCCGCTTTAATCAGCATGGGGTAACCAACATTTTCAGCTTCAGCCAGTAGGGTTTCATCTGATTGGTCATCACCATGATAACCGGGCACTAATGGCACATTGGCTGCGCCCATAATCATTTTGGCGGCGCTTTTACTGCCCATAGCATCAATGGCATCACTGCCTGGGCCGATAAATACAATGCCGTTTTGCTCACAGTTGCGAGCAAAGTCAGCGTTTTCAGACAAGAAACCATAACCGGGGTGAATCGCTTCAGCGGCTGACTTTTTCGCAATTTCAATGATCAAATCAGCTTTTAGGTATGAATCAGCCGGAGCGCTGCCACCAATGTGGAAAGATTCATCGGCCATGGTGACATGGCGGGCATCTTTATCGGCATCAGAATAAAGCGCTACAGTACGAACGCCCATGGCGCGGGCGGTGTTGATGATGCGACAGGCAATTTCACCACGATTGGCAATTAAAATCTTAGTAAACATTATTGGGCTCCTTGTGCATCAGTCTTAGCGCTGCTTTTAGTCGATTGAGCACGCCATGATGGTGAACGTTTTTCAAAGAATGCATTGAGGCCTTCTTGGCCTTCGTCTGATACACGTATGCGGGCAATCTGCTCGCTAGTATGGGCAAGGGTGGCGTCATTTATCACGCCATCTTCAAGGTGGGACACTAAGGTTTTAACCCATGCCATGCCTTGGGGACTGTTAGCGTTAAAGGCCTCGATAAACGGCTGGGCTGCTGCGTCTAAATCATCATTAACTTCATGAATTATTTGATGAGTTAAGGCTACAGTGGCACTGAAGCGCTCGGCGGTGAGCATATAACGTCGTGCTTGGCGGTTGCCCATGGCTCGCACCAGATAAGGGCTGATAACCGCAGGGATTAAACCGAGTTTGACTTCACTGAGGCAAAAGCTTGCGCGCTCATTGGCAATGGCAATATCGCAGCAGCAAATTAATCCCAGTGCGCCGCCAAAGGCTGCGCCATTGACTAAGGCGATAGTCGGCTTAGGAAACTTATCTAGCACGTGCATTAATTTAGCCAGTTCATGGGCGTCATTGAGGTTTTGCTCAAAGTCCATTTTGGCTTGCTTGCGCATCCAGTTAAGGTCAGCGCCAGCACTGAAGTTTTTACCGTTGGCGCGCAATATTAATTGCTGGCATTGGTCGTTTTCGGCAAAGGCTTCGATGGCGGTGATCATTTCATTAATCATCACTTCATCAAAGGCATTATGTTTTTCAACGCGGTCTAAAATTAATTCACCAACGCCTTGGTTAAGCTGGCATTGAATGTATTGATATGGGTTGGCTATTGCCATGTTTGCATGCTCCTATTGATATTGAATGAATAACCGCAATTACATGCGGAACACACCAAACTTGGTATCTTCAATAGGCGCATTTAACGCCGCCGATAACGCTAAACCCACTACATCACGCGTTTGAGCAGGGTCGATAATGCCGTCATCCCACAGGCGTGCACTGGCATGGTAGGGATGACCTTCTTTGTCATATTGCTCAACAATCGGTTTTCTAAAGGCTTGCTCGTCTTCATCAGACCAGTCTTGGCCTTTACGGGCTAAACCGTCACGGCGAACTGTGGCCAATACACCAGCAGCTTGTTCGCCGCCCATGACTGAAATGCGAGCATTGGGCCACATCCACATCATGGTGGGCTCAAATGCACGGCCACACATGCCGTAGTTACCCGCGCCATAACTGCCACCAATGATGACGGTAAATTTAGGCACATTGGCACAAGATACTGCGGTAACCATTTTAGCGCCGTGCTTAGCAATACCCTCATGTTCGTACTTTTTACCTACCATAAAACCAGTGATGTTTTGCAGGAACAGTAATGGGATTTTGCGTTGGCAACACAATTCAATAAAGTGCGCGCCTTTTTGGGCAGATTCAGAAAATAAAATGCCGTTGTTAGCCACAATGCCGACAGGGTAGCCATGAATGCGGGCAAAGCCGCAAACCAGCGTGTTACCGTAATTGGCTTTAAATTCATCAAAATCTGAGTCATCAACAACCCGGGCAATAACCTCTTTAACATCAAAGGGCTTTTTAAGGTCGGTGCCGACAATGCCGTACAATTCACTGATATCGAATTTAGGTGGCTTTGATGGACTTAGCTGGGCTGTAATTTGCTTTTGATGGTTTAAGCGTGAAATGGCTTTACGGGCAAGCTCAAGTGCGTGGTCATCATTTTGGGCTAAATGGTCGGCAACACCAGAAATCTTAGTATGTACTTCAGCGCCGCCTAATTCTTCGGCGGTTACTTCTTCGCCGGTAGCGGCTTTAACTAATGGCGGGCCGGCTAAAAAAATAGTGCCTTGCTCTTTTACGATAATCGACTCATCTGCCATGGCGGGAACATAGGCGCCACCTGCTGTACACAAACCCATGACCACAGCCACTTGCGGAATGCCTTTAGCTGACATTTGCGCTTGGTTGTAAAAAATACGCCCGAAATGATCGCGATCGGGAAACACTTCATCTTGTCTTGGTAAGTTTGCCCCGCCTGAATCCACTAGGTAGATACAAGGTAAATGACAGCGACTGGCAATGTCTTGGGCCCGTAAATGCTTTTTCACCGTAATAGGGTAGTAAGTACCGCCTTTAACGGTGGCGTCATTGGCGATAATCATACATTCAACACCGCTTACACGGCCAATACCGGCAATCACACCGGCTGCGGGCACAGCTTCATCATAAACTTCATAGGCGGCGAATTGGGATATTTCTAAAAAGGGTGAGCCGGGATCGAGCAGTTTTTCGACTCGATGACGGGGCAGTAATTTACCTCGTGACAGGTGGCGTTCAAGGGCGACGGGACCGCCACCTTGTTCAATTTGGGTGAGTTTGATTTTTAGATCATCAACTAATGCCACCATGTCATCATGCTTGGCTTTAAACTCGTCACTACGGGCGTTAATACGGCTGCTCAATTGCGTCACAATTCATATCCTTAATGAGTCAAGTGAGGCGTTAGCATGGCTGAGTCTAAAGGGGGATGGGGTCTCAACCACGCTACGCACTAAACACTTTGCTATTGACGTTAACTTTTGAATAATTTGGTGTTGATTGTATTTTTTAGTGTGCTGCTAACTAGCTAAATTCTAGAAGTTATTTGGATTAGCTATCCAAATTTAACAGCTATTTGGATTAGCTATCCAAATTTAACAGCTATTTGGATTAGCTATCCAAATTTAACAGCTATTTGGATTCATTAAACAGCTCACGTCCAATCAACATGCGGCGAATTTCTGAGGTTCCCGCACCAATTTCATATAACTTGGCATCACGTAATAAACGCCCTGTGGCATATTCATTGACGTAACCATTGCCACCTAGTAACTGAATCGCATCCAGTGACATTTTTGTGGCAAGCTCGGCGCTATATAAAATTGCGCCAGCAGCATCTTTACGGGTGGTTTCGCCGCGGTCACAAGATTTGGCCACGTTATAGATGTAGGATTTAGCAGCGTTCATGCCGGTGTACATATCGGCAAGCTTGCCTTGGACTAATTGGAATTGACCAATGGATTTACCAAATTGTTCCCGCTCGTGAATATAAGGCATGACAATATCCATACAGGCATTCATGATGCCTAACGGCCCACCTGATAACACCACGCGTTCGTAATCAAGGCCGCTCATCAGTACTTTTACGCCATTGTTAAGGCCGCCTAAGATATTTTCTTCAGGGACTTCACAATTCTCAAATACCAATTCACAGGTATTGGAGCCGCGCATGCCTAATTTATCGAGTTTTTGTGCGGTGCTGAAGCCTTTAAAGGTTTTTTCAACAATAAATGCAGTGATGCCATGTGGGCCTTTGTCTGCATCAGTTTTGGCATAAATCACTAAGGTGTCAGCATCAGGACCATTGGTGATCCACATTTTGTTACCATTAAGAATGTAACGGTCGCCTTGTTTACGGGCGCTTAACTTCATTGACACCACGTCTGAGCCCGCATTAGGTTCACTCATGGCCAGTGCGCCGATATGTTCACCGCTAACTAATTTGGGTAAGTACTTGGCTTTTTGCTCAGCGCTGCCATTACGGTTAATTTGATTAACGCAAAGGTTTGAGTGGGCGCCGTAACTTAAGCCAATAGAAGCAGAGGCGCGGGAGATTTCTTCCATGGCGACGACATGGGCAAGGTAGCCCATATTCGCGCCGCCAAACTCTTCAGGCACGGTGACGCCAAGGAGTCCCATCTCTCCTAGAACTGGCCACATGTGGTTAGGAAAAGCATTATCTTGATCAACTTGCGCCGCGATGGGCGCAATCTCGTTGCTGGCAAAATCATGTACGGCATCGCGAAGCATGTCCACGTCTTCGCCCAGGCCGAAATTAAGGCTTGTATAGAGTGATGTCATTGTCTTGTGTCCTGTTGAATATTAGCTATTTGCGCCGTGAAACTATCTTGTTCCTTAGGCTTATAATTTTTATATTGTTGCTGTTATTATTCAGTTAAACGGATCTTTTGCTGTCGATGATGAGTCGCTATTTAACACTTTCCTCTAGGGCTGACTTACATTGCTGCTCAGCAGAGTTCAGTTCCATAAGTACCACCTTGATATCGTCCATTTGCTGCTGCAAAGAAGCTTTTTTCTCTTCTACTAAATCGAGCATTGTTTGTAGTTGAGAAGTACTGCTTTTATCTGCATCGTAAAGCTCAAACAAACGACGGGTTTCCGCTAACGAAAAACCTAAACGTTTACCTCGTAATATCAGTTTTAAGCGCACACGATCTTTTAAACTATAGATACGTGTTTGACCGCGGCGCTTAGGTTTTATTAAGCCTTGGTCTTCATAAAACCGAATACTACGTGTGGTGATATCAAATTCCTTTGATAAATCACTAATTGAATAAGTGGATTGTGGGTTTAAATTTGCGCTCATCGTTTCACCAAAAGTACGTCTTTTGATGCAAGATATATGAAGTTTACGTAAAGGTAAAGTTTGTCGCCAGTTGCCAAGGCTGTTTTTGTTAAAAAACAATGTAAATACAGCTTGCCAAGGCTTAGGGATTACCGCGCGCAAGAATGGCGCAGTGACAGAATAGTGAATTCAATATTGTAGCAAAGACGCCATTAATTAGGTTAATAATTAATGGTGATTTTTAGTGCTAACTTATAATTATCATTAAGTTAGCATCATAACACTGAAGTTTTTATTTATGTGTTATTGCTGAGATTTCTATATCCCTTGGTCTAATGGGGAAACTTTTTTAACCACGCCATAATGAAGTTAATTCAATATTACTCACGGTAAGTTATTTAAAGGTATGACTTAGCGTGAAAGGTCAATCGTTCAGTGGGGAGTAGCTTATGGCTGGTTTAGGGATTGAAATGCATCAAGATTCTTTACAGGATAAACAAGGGTTTTGGGGAAAGGCTGCCAAGGCCATTACCTGGGATAAGCTGTTTGATAGTGTGTTAGATGAGGCTAATGCGCCATTTTATCAATGGTTTGCTGGTGGCGAAATGAATACCTGCTATAACGCTGTTGACCGTCATGTGTTAGCTGGCCACGGTGATCGCATTGCCATTGAATACATAAGTCCTGTAACCCAAAATCAGTACAGTATTAGTTATCAAGAATTACTATCCCAAGTGAGCCGGTTAGCCGGTTACATGCAATCCATTGGCATTGAAAAGGGCGATAGAGTGGTCATTTATATGCCGATGGTGCCAGAAACCGCCTATGCCATGCTGGCCTGTGCCCGCATAGGCGCCATTCACTCTGTGGTGTTTGGCGGCTTTGCAGCCAATGAATTAGCCACCCGGATTAATGATGCTAAACCGAAACTTATTTTATCGGCATCTTGTGGTATTGAGCCGTCAGGCGTGGTGAAGTACAAACCGCTATTAGATGATGCCTTAGCTCAAGCGTCTCACCAAGTTGACCATTGCGTTATTCTCAATCGACCTCAATATACTGCAGACTTACAAAGCCCAAGGGACGTTGACTGGCAAAGTGCTGTGAGCCATGCATCGTCAGTGGATTGCGTCGCCGTTGAAGCGACCCATCCGCTGTATGTGCTTTATACCTCAGGTACAACAGGCCAACCCAAAGGCGTGGTGAGAGATAATGGTGGCCATGGGGTGGCGCTAATCTGGTCTATGAAGCACATATATAATATCGGCGCTGGCGATGTGTTTTGGGCTGCATCAGATGTGGGCTGGGTTGTGGGTCATTCTTATATTGTTTACGGGCCATTATTAGTTGGCGCAACAACATTGATGTATGAAGGTAAGCCCATTGGTACCCCCGATGCGGGGGCTTTTTGGCGGATCATCGAACAATATAATGTAAAAAGCTTTTTTACCGCGCCGACGGCCATTCGAGCCATTAAACGCGAAGATCCTGACGGAGCATTAGTTAAAGGTGTTGATTTATCGTGTTTAGGGCAAGTATTTCTTGCGGGTGAACGCTGCGATCCCGACACGCTCAATTGGGCCCAAGATAAATTGGCCAAACCTGTTATCGATCACTGGTGGCAAACTGAAACCGGTTGGCCAGTTGCGGCGAATTTGATGGGGATAGATCCTATCGAGATTAAAGCGGGATCGCCCGCAAGACCAGTACCCGGTTATCAGGTCGAAGTACTCGATGCCATGGGCGAGCAAGTTAGCGCCAATGAAAGTGGTAATGTGGTGATTAAACTGCCGTTGCCACCGGGTAACTTAACCACCTTATGGAACAACGATAAACGCTATGTGGAGAGCTATTTATCTATGTATCAAGGTTATTATTTAACGGGCGATGCGGGCTATATTGATGAAGATGGCTACCTGTATATTATGAGCCGCATAGATGACATTATTAACGTTGCTGGGCACCGATTATCTACTGGGCGCTTTGAAGAGGTATTGTGCCAACATTCAGCGGTTGCAGAAGCGGCGGTTATTGGGGTGCAAGATAAACTCAAAGGTCAGGTACCGTTAGGGCTAGTGGTACTTAAAAATGGCGTCGAGTTATCTGATGAAGTTTTATATCAAGAGTTACTAGCATTGGTGAGACATGAAATTGGCCCAGTGGCGTCTTTTCGATTAGTCAGCGCGGTGCAAAAACTGCCTAAAACCCGCTCGGGTAAAATCTTGCGCGCCACCATGCGTAAGATTGCTGACAATAACGAATATACTATGCCTGCCACTATTGAAGATCCGATGACGCTAGATATTATTCGCACGGCATTAACTAAGATGGGCTATGCTGATGCGTTGGCCAAGGAACTCACGGTTTAGTTTGTGTGTCATGTTAACAAACGAGCCTAATGGCTCGTTTTTTTATGGATAACGCCTTTTTATCGAATATAAAGATATTAAGGACTAAATTTGGTCTAAACTGAGAGTTAAGTGCCGATTTATAGTGTTATTTAATCAAACTGAGATGTTTTTTATTTTATAATCGGCAAGGGTATTCTATCTATCGTTAAACTAGATGTATTCTCGAATTCAGTTACTCGTGGCTGAAATTGAGAAAGATGACTGTTAACCAGTAAATATGACAAAGGTTTGATCAAGTTTTATGAACAACATTAAAGAACTGCCAGAAAAGATTAATACTAAAACCAGCAGACTATTTTGGTTAACCATTTTTACTGGTGGTATTTACCCGATAATTTGGTTATTTGCTAAGTATCCCAAAATGGATGCAATTACATCAATTCGCACCGCTGATGACGACTTTATTATCGCTATCGCGGTTTGCTTTGGCTTTGGTGGTGTGCTGTCACACAGTGCAATGGGGTTATTGAGTGGAGTAGGTAGTTTGTTACTTTTTGGCGCTTTCTTCTTGTACGTGTTTTGGTCATTTAGGGCCCGTTCTGCATTACAAGACTATGCCCATGTGAATTTTGGAATTGATTTCAAAATGAACACGTTTTTCACCGTGGTATTTAATATTTTCTATATCAATTATTGCATTAATCGATTACCTGAAGAGCAGCAAAAAGGCCACCCAGCCTATGGCAAAGGCAGTATTAACATTACAGAGATTAAGTGAAGTAACAAGCTGATAAGGCCTTAAGGATAGATACAAAAAAGCAGACTATTTTTAATCAAATAGTCTGCTTTTTATGAATAAGTTTACTGAAAAACCTTGTGGTTATTATTTTTGATGCAACGGCATCAAATTATTTATTGAACTCAGTAATAGCCTTTGCATTGTTTGCTCACCTAAATGTTGTGAGCATTGCTCGGCGTTTATGTCGCTGGTGTTTATTTTTCAAATAGACAGGCTTCATCGCTGCCATTGGCGCCCTGAGTAACCAGTTGTGCAATTTTATGTTTAACGCAATCAGTTAACTTGCGCTCTGATTTTCGGGTTTGCATATACAGGTTCATATTAGGCTTATTACGCATCAGTTCGGCGCGCTCTGTTTTCGGTATCATTTGCGCCCTAATTGCTTCATTTTGAGTTAAGTGATCAACCGCGCCTTGTGATACCACTAACGTGATGGCATCAGTGCCAACGAGGAAGTCACTAATTTCATTGAGATTATTGGTTTTGGCTGCAACGTCGAGCTCGCGTTTACGGCTATCGGCAAACTGTTTCAGTGGTGTGGCTTCAATGTCACTATTAAAGTGTAACACTTCGGTCAAAATAACCGGGTAGTTCAGCACTCTATCAAGAATAGGTTTGTATATCTCATTCCAAATTGGGTGATCATCTCTTGCGACAATGAAGGTATCTCGCACTTCACATATTTTCTGATTTTGAATCCCTACATGGCTAGATGCTTGGCAACTTATCACCACATCACATTGGCTATTTAGCAGCATTTCTTCATCATTGGGACCATTGTCTTGCAGTACCGCTGATTTCACACAGGCGCTCATGCAACTACATTGATAGAGATTTCTTAGTAGGCCATTGGTGAAGCCCGATGGAGCATGGATAACAACTTTGTTATCAAGTTTGTCATTACTTTTATCAATTTCTTGGGCTAAGTCGAGGTGGTTTATCTCGATTTTTTTAATGATGGGGTAGAGCCGTTGTGCTTTATCGCTAATTTCAAGACCGGCTACTTTTTTGACAAATAAGGGGTCATCAAATGCATCTCGCAAGCGTGATAAACAGCGGCTTATCTTTGATTGAGGAACATTAAAAGCTTCAGCAGTGAGCTTGCCACTTTTAAATTCATATAGCCTTAAAAATACTAATAATGTCATGTAATCAAGATGCTGAAGCTTGTCTTGAGTGGTCGCGTTAATCATTGATTAGTTTCCGTAGCTGATGTGAATTTTTTGAATATACCAATTTCGGGGTATAGGTTGCAGGTTAATTGTAGTATTTATTAACCTAATCACATTTTTTAATGGAATTTATTCAAGAAGTGTTAATTGGCAGAGGGGTAAAATCTAATTTTAAATCATTAGCTTAATTGGTTAAAACTGGTGGATTTAGAGAAAGTACACTTTACCTATACAATTTAGGATTGCTGGTTAAGTGAACAGGTTTAATGATTGATATGTGTTTTTAATGCCAGTAAAAGGAAATGCAAAATAACTTTTACTCGGATAAACAAAGCATCACTTCCTTATCTAAAGTTAAAAATCTAGATTAAGGTGTTGTCTTATATGAATAATTTTTTTCAGAGTCTTGTTGGTGATCTAATATGCCGCTTTTGGCAAAAGTGTATGCACGTATTATGACTGTAATTTAGTTACACAAATCAGTATAATCACCGTCCAAATGGATTCGCTATACGCGATTAATCTCTGCGACCTTTGGAAAATAATAAATGAATACCCTACCATTCAGTTCAGACATCGGCGTTATTGGCCTTGGTGTTATGGGCAAGAATCTCGCGTTAAACATCGTTGATAATGGCTACCAGGTTGCTGCTTTTGATTTAGATACTGTCAAAGTTAATGCTGCCATTAATCAAGAACAAGCGGAAAGAAAAGCCAATTCAGCCCCCCGAATGCTGGCTTGTAATAATCTTACCGAAATGCTGTCATCTCTAACTAAGCCACGTGTTATTGTGCTGTCAGTTCCTGCTGGTGGACCTGTTGATGGAGTGTGTAAATCATTAATTGAAGCGGGCATTGAGTCAGATGACATTGTCGTTGATACCGGTAATAGTTTATGGACGGATACTGTAGAACGTGAAGCACGTTTTAAAGGCAAATTTGTGTTCTTTAGTTCAGCGGTTTCAGGTGGTGAAGTTGGGGCGCGCTTTGGCCCGTCATTGATGCCAAGTGGTAATAAAGATGCATGGCAATACGTTGCACCTGTCTGGAAAGCGATGGCAGCTAAAGTCGATCCTGCTACAGGTTTACCCATTGAACGTTTTGAGCCTGGTAACCCAGTTGTTGAAGGCGAGCCTTGTACAACATACATAGGTCCTGCCGGTTCTGGTCACTATGTGAAAATGGTACATAACGGCATTGAATATGCGGACATGCAGTTAATTTGCGAAGCATTTCAATTGCTTCATGACGGATTAGGCTTAAGTGCCCATGAAATTGGTGATATTTTCAATGGCTGGAATAATGGCAGCTTGAATAGCTATCTGATGGGGATAAGTGCAGAAGTATTGCAGCAAGACGATCCACTAACAGGCAAGCCATTAGTTGAGATGATCCTTGATAAAGCGGGTCAAAAAGGCACAGGCCTTTGGACTGCGGTAAGCAGTTTACAAATTGGTTGCCCTGCGCCTACGATTGCCGAAGCTGTTTATGCCCGCGCGGTAAGTACTCAAAAAGATTTACGAGTACAGCTTAACAGCAAACTTGCTGCCCCTGCCGTTGTAACCCTTTCTGATGCAGAAAAAGCAGCATTTATTGCTAACTTAGAAGATGCACTATATTGCGCCAAAGTGTGCTGCTATGCACAAGGGTTCCAGCTAATGGCAATGGCCGCGAAAGAGCAAAACTGGACTTTAGATTTTGCTGAAATAGCCAAAATTTGGCGTGCAGGCTGTATTATTCGTGCCACTTTCTTGCAAGAAATTACCAAGGCTTACCAAGATAATGCTGAGCTGCCGAACTTATTAATGGCTGATACCTTCAGTGCTAGCTTATCGGCTAAACATATGAATTGGCGTAAAACGGTTGCCGCATCAGTGATGCAAGGCACGCCAGCGCCATGTATTAGCTCGGCAATTGCTTATTATGATAGTTACCGATGTGAAACTTTGCCTGCTAACTTACTTCAAGGTCAGCGCGATTTCTTTGGTGCTCATACGTTTGAACGCACTGACAAGCCAGCGGGTGAAAAGTATCATTTAGATTGGAGTGCTAAAGCGCGCACCTTATCTAAAGTTTAAATTGCAAAAGCAGTTTAAGACTTATTGTAAATCAATAGATTAAAAAAGGGCTTCTACTAAATAGTAGAAGCCCTTTTTATTGGTGATATTTTATTATTGCGGCAAACTAAACACTAAACCTATGCTAAATAACAAGCTAAAAATCATTGTGAGTTTTGCGGTTCTGCCTAGAATTGGATTGAGTGCTTCACCACTGGTGTTACTGAACTCGCCACTTAACTGACGGGCATAAACGATGGAAAGCCCGGCGAGTAAAACCGGTAAACCAGCAAGGTAGCCCATCAGAAAACCGCCAATGATGAGCCCAAAGGGTAAATACACTAAGGCTTGATAAAGCACTCTTGCCTGAGCTTGGCCGATACGAACCGCTAAGGTGTTTTTGCCAGCTTTGGTATCAGTTTGGATATCACGGGTATTATTGACGAGCATAATCGCGGCATTGAACATACCAATGGCGCTGCCAAGTAACCAAGCGCTGATACTGGTTTCCCCAGCCTGTAAGTAATAACTACCTACTACGGCCACTAGTCCAAAAAAAACAAATGCGGCGATTTCACCTAAACCGTGAGAAGCTAATGGATACGGGCCGCCACTGTAACAGACGGCACCTAATAATGAGGCTACAGCTAAAATAGCGATAGGCCAACCACCGTGTAAAATCAGTGCTGAGCCGACGATAAGTGCGAGAATAAGACACAAAATCATCGCATTTCGAACACTGTTGGGAGATATCATGCCACTTTGGGTAACTCGAACTGGACCAACACGCTCATCGGTATCAATACCGTTTTTGTAGTCAAAATAATCGTTGGCTAGGTTTACGGCTATTTGCAATAAAATAGCACACAGCATCGAGATACAAGCAATTGTAAAACTAAAAAGTTCTAAATGTAGTGCTAAAATATTACCAATTAATAATGGACCAATCGCAGCCGGTAAAGTACGTGGTCTAATAGCTAAAATCCAAGATTGCATATAATTAAGGCTTCAGGGTGTTGATTTAAATTAGAATGGACTAATAGCATAGCAATTTTTTGAGATTTTGTACGGGGTTATGATCTCGCAAATGATGAAAAAGTTATGCTATTTTTTCTTCTAGGTAGATTTAATTTTATATGCGACTCAATTTACGATTAAATTTTCCAGTAACCAAGGTTATTAAGTTAACCTATGATATTAGTGATAAGTAAATAAACTGCTAGGAATATTATGAGCCAAGTATTAAATGACCTTTTGTCTTTGTTGTCTCTAGAGCGAATTGAATTAGGGCTGTTTCGCGGTCAAAGCCAAGACTTAGGTTTTGGTCATGTTTTTGGTGGCCAGGTGATGGGGCAAGCGCTGAGCGCTGCTAAGCAAACCGTCAGTGAAGATCGCCATGTGCACTCTTTACATTCTTACTTTTTACGAGCCGGTGATGAAAAGTTACCGATTGTCTATGATGTTGAAAATATGCGTGATGGCGGCAGCTTCAGTGCAAGACGCGTAAAAGCGATTCAGAAGGGTAGGCCAATTTTTTATATGACCTGTTCTTTTCAAGCTCCAGAGGAAGGCTTTGAACATCAAGCTGAAATGCCTAATGTCCCCGGGCCTGAAGGCATACTTAATCAGCAAGAACTTGCTGTGAGTATGCGAGATAAGATCCCAGCAAGAATACTTGAAAAGTTTATGACTGACTCACCGATTGAGATGCGTTTAGTTAACCCTTCGCACCCCATCGCGCCTGATTCCACTGAGCCCAAACGATATATCTGGATGCGTGCCAGTGGTAAAATCCCAACGGATCATAATGTACAAGAATATTTATTGGCTTATGCCTCTGATTTTAATTTTTTAGTCACCGCAGCTCAGCCTCATGGGGTTTCATTTTTAACGCCTGGCGTTAGGATGGCGACTATTGATCATGCGATGTGGTTCCATAGACCGTTTAACTTTTCTGATTGGTTGCTTTACAGTGTTGAAAGCAGCAATGCTAGCGGTGGTCGCGGTTTTGTAAAGGGGCAGTTTTTTGATCAACAAGGCCGTTTAGTTGCATCAGCAACCCAAGAAGGCCTACTTAGAATGACAAAAGGATAATTTATGAAATTTTCATTTAAAATGGCGATATTTTCGTTATTAACATTAATGCTAAGTGCTTGTGTCACCGTTCAACCTGAGCCGCCAGTGGTTATTAATGGCTATGCGGGCTACTTAGAAAAAATAGCCTTGCCTCAAGGCTGTAAAATCAATATTGCCATTATTGACTTTAATACCCCAGGTTCAATCATTTCACAAAAGACCTTCGATATTGCCAGAGCTCCAGTGCCGTTTAAGTTTACTTTACCTGCTGAAGGTATTGATGATGCGGTGGATTATGGGGTGGTGGCAATGATTACCTACAATGAGCAGGTAATTTTTCAAACCTATGAAAAGTTTCAAGTCATCCACAACGACAAGTTCACCACTGAAGTTGTGATGAAAAAAGTCCCTCATTAGTTTTCGTTAGGTTTAACTCACTCAACCTATAAATATAATGCCCTAAGAATCATTTTAGGGCATAAGTCACATCTTAATATTTCCGCCATTGCTTATGTTGGTTTTCGGGTAATAATCAAATTCTTCATCAATTTTTATTTAAGGCTTAAGTTGTGCCTGAATTGTCTGCATCTACAAGGACTAAAACCTGTCGGCCAAAATCTGAAATACGCTTAATTTGGGCTTTGTGCTTAGCATCTGTCGTGGTTTATATAAACCTATATGCCATGCAGGGGATGTTGCCATCCATTGCTGAACACTTTGAGGTTTCAGGTGCTAGAGCTACATTGATTCTATCTTTTACCAGTTTTTCACTGGCATTTTCATTACTGTTGTATGCGGTTATTTCCGATAGAGTCGGGCGGTTAATGCCGATCATGGTGAGTATGTGGTTACTCGCAGCCTCTAATATCTTACTGATTTTTGTACAAGACTTTGACTCTTTGTTGATGGTGAGGTTACTGCAAGGGGTTTTGTTAGCTGCCGTACCAGCCATTGCGATGGCTTATTTTAAAGAGCAACTGCCAGCGAGCTTTATGCTAAAAGCTGCAGGTATTTACATTATGTCCAATAGTCTTGGTGGTATTGGCGGACGCCTGATGGGTGGGTTATTGTCACAATACTTTGATTGGCAGTCAGCAATGATGGTGAATTTTTTGGTGACCTTAACGGGTATCGCCTTGGTGACTTATCTATTACCTCGATGTGAGCAAAAAAATGCCCCACAATTAGATAAGCAAAGTACCTTTTTGAAGATAAAACAAGATATTGGCGGCTTTGTTTATCACTTAACGGATCATCAAATGCGCTTAGTGTATGTCATTGGTGGCATAGCGTTTATGATGATGGTAAACCAGTTTAGTTTTATTCAATTACACCTCATGGCTGAGCCGTATGGGTTTAGTCGTTTCGGTGCGACATTAATTTTCTTATGCTATCTCAGTGGCACTTTTACTTCGTACTTATCTGCAAAGTGGGTGGTTAAATTTGGGGTGGAATTTTTATATCGCGGCGCATTAGTTGTGATGTTCTTGGGTACTTTACTGACCTTAGTTGATAATTTATTTGCTATCGTTATAGGCTTTTTATTAACAGCAAGTGGATTCTTTTTAACCCATAGCTGTTGTAACTCATTTGTGGCCATCAGGGCGTCCTCTCACAGGGCTAAAGCAACATCACTATACCTTTGTAGTTATTATCTCGGCGCAGCTCTTGGAGGGCCTTACTTGATGATGTTTTGGGTTCAAGCTGAATGGCAAGGTGTTGTTGTGGGTTCAGTTGGCTTATTGGTATTACTGTCGCTGGCTATATTCAGGTTGTCGCATTATCAAAGCCTAAGTAAAGCTGCTGTATAATGTCAGTCCTCTTGGGAAAATAATTTCGTCATTGTTTATAGAAGAAGCCTTAATGGCTTCTTTTTTTGTCTCAAATTTACAGTTAAATAAGACTTTATAAGCACAGAGTTGAATAGCGATTTAGTTAATGAATTTAATAAAGTCACTAATTGATGAATTGAATAGCAGGTTGTGAGTAGGCAGTGCTTAGTATTGGTTTGAATCGTTCTAGTTTGAAAGCTCTCTAAGGCGGATTTGAAGTTATCAATTGGAGGATTTTATAGTGTTTTCGCTTGGTTGCTGTAATTGGTGTGATCGAGTATATCCGTAATAGGATATATGATGGATAAGAGCTGTTTGAATTAGGTTACAGATATCGATGAGATATTAGCGATGAGTTCTTTTGGGAAATTTACTCATATTCGTCATTGGAGCTTTTTTAACACGCTACCAACTCGCCTAATTTTAGGCACAAAAAAACCACATTTAAGTGGTTTATGTTCTTTTCGAAAAAAGAAGGTGGTATCCCCTAGGGGATTCGAACCCCTGTTACCGCCGTGAAAGGGCGGTGTCCTAGGCCTCTAGACGAAGGGGAC
>NZ_JAUOQU010000038.1:0-44914 GCF_030547195.1 Shewanella sp. 6_MG-2023
CCCACCCCCCCCCTCAGCGTGTCCCTGAGCCCGAGCCAGAGCCAGAGCCAGAGCCAGAGCCAGAGCCAGAGCCAGAGCCAGAGCCAGAGCCAGAGCCAGAGCCAGAGAATAAACCTATTACAGCGGCTTTACCTGCAACAGGTGCATGGGCAAGTGATGCATTTACGGCTTTAGTTTGCCAATATGATGCAAGTGCTGAACTACAGGCCCAGCATCTGAGTTTACTCAGTATTATTAGTCACAGTTACAAGTTACGTAAACAAGCTGATTACTGCCAATACGGCGCAGGTTTGACCCAGCGTTATCAGTTAGCTTATCAACAGTATCGCCAGCAAAACGCCACTGCTGCAGATGATAAAGGCATAGGCTTTATGCAATTATCAACCATGCTCAATGATACTAAGCAATTTGATAAAGCCATTGAAGTCTGTCAGCAGGCCATTGATTATCAATTAACAGATGGAACTGTTACCGGTTTTGAAGGTCGAATTAAGCGTATCGAGAAAGCAAAATCTAAAGCGAGTAATTAAGTGAATTGAATAAGACTAGGTAATTGGCTTTAACCATGATTTAGGTTATTAGGTTTTACCATGATCTAGTACAATGGCACTATCGTATGGAAAAGCGGACTTAGGTTCGCTTTTTTATTGCCCTAAAAGTGTTGAAACTGAATGTAGCTACTGGAATCCTGTAGCTAAATATTGAGATTAAAAGTGCAACTTAGGGTGAAAATAAGCATGCTTAAAGAGGTTTAAATGATGAATCGTAAAATGCGTAATACGCTGTTTTTATTCATGGCTATCATGGGGCTAACCGGCTGTATTCGTACCCCAGAATGGACACTGTTTTATTATGCGGATGAAGCCAAAGCGCCGCAGCAACCCATCAACGCCAAATTTATAGCAGGTTATTACGATACGCTTGAACAATGCCAAGCTAAAGCCAAGGGCATGCTGAGATTAAGCGGCAAAAACAGCCATCAACTGGATGCTAACCAGCTAGAGAATGCCACCGCAATACCGGTTGCCATTGATAAAGGCTATCAATGCAAACAGTTATGCCAAGTCAATGATGACAATGTCATTATCTGTCAATAAAACCTTGCCAGTAGTGAGTTATTAGCCTTCGCCATCAGGCTATTGTAGACCCAAGGAACAGGTTAAATGCAGTTTAAACAGGATTATTTTGAACAACTGGAAGGCTTTTATTCGCAGGTCTATCCATTGCCTATCAGTCAACCCCATTGGCTGGCTTGGAGTGATGACGCCGCCAAATTAATTGGCGCGCAAAGAGGCCAACTTAACGCCCAAGGTGATGATGAATTACTGCTGCAACTGTCAGGTAATCACGCTATGCCTGGGGCAAGTTACTATGCGCAAGTTTACAGTGGCCATCAATTTGGTGGTTATAGCCCACGATTAGGGGACGGGCGCTCAATTATTCTCGGCGAAGCGCAGGCAAACCCTAATGCTACAAGTAAAACAGCTAATAACGCGTCAGCTTGGGATGTGGCCTTAAAAGGGGCTGGGCCAACACCTTATTCTCGCAGTGGTGATGGTCGGGCGGTTATGCGTTCCGCGGTAAGGGAGTTTTTAGCATCCGAGGCCTTGGCGGCATTATCGATTCCGACCACCCGAGCATTAGCGGTGATTGGCTCTGACTTACCGGTATGGCGTGAATCACAAGCAACTGCGGCGATTACAGTGCGTTTAGCCAAAAGCCATATTCGTTTTGGTCACTTTGAGTATTTTTGCCATAGCGACCAAGGTGGTAAAGATAAACTAATTCAGTTACTAAACTTCACCATTAAGCAGCATTACCCGCATTTAACTCAAGATTATCAAGGCTATAAAGCCTGGTTTACCCAAGTAGTAAAAGATACTGCTATTTTAATCGGCCACTGGCAAGCGGTAGGCTTTGCTCATGGGGTACTTAATACTGATAACATGTCGATTCTTGGTGACAGCTTTGATTTTGGCCCATTTGCCTTTTTAGATACTTTTAAAGAAGACTTTATTTGTAATCACTCCGATCCCCAGGGCCGTTATGCCTTTGGTCAGCAACCTGGCATTGGCCTGTGGAACCTGCAACGTTTAGCCCAAGCATTAACGCCCGTCATTGAGTCAGATGATTTAGTGGCTGTGCTGAATACTTATCAAGCTGAGTTAGTGCAGCAATATTTACTGCTCATGCGCGCTAAAATGGGCTTGAGTGTCAGTGAGCAAACCACGGCGCAAGCCCAAGAGCAAGATAAAACCGACTTAGATCTCATTGGCCGATTTTGCCATGTGTTACAGCATAATTTATTGGACTATACCAATACTTTCAGGGCGTTTGGTCAGTTAGACATAACCAGTGTCCACGCCAATATTAGTGATGAGATAATCGATAGACCCAAATTTGACGACTGGTATAAAAGTTATCAGCAGCGGGTTGGAAAGGTTGATGATATTGACCAATGGCAAGCACAGCGTAATAGTGTGAATCCCAAGTATATTTTACGCAACTACTTAGCCCAAGAAGCCATAGTGGCGGTGGAAGAAGGCGACAATAGTAAATTGTTAGAGCTGCATACTCTGTTAACTCAGCCCTATGCTGAGCAACCAGAATTAGACCATTATGCCAATAGACCACCCCAATGGGGACAAGGCTTAATCATGTCTTGTAGTAGCTAGTCAGTCATAGTAACAAGGTATTTAAGCAACTTATTTAAAGGAACATCATGTTATTGCGTTCGGTGCAATTAGATAAAGCCTCGCTGAGCATTTTAATTTCAGCAGAAATAGATTTTGAGCAGTTTGAAGCGTTTGCTGAGCCCTTAGCCTTGGCAATGGATTGTGATATTCGCGATCGCTTATGGGGCGCAGATAGGCACCAATGGCAGCTTAATTTTGAAGGCAGTCAGCTGTGGCTTAACTATGAGTTTTACGGCGATATTTGTTGGATATCAACGGAAGTAGAAGCCGATCTTGAAGTGCTAGAATATTTAATCACCTTGCTACAACCGCTGATCACTGCCAATGCGGTAAAGGATACACATGAATAATGACAATGCTGACAACGACTATCTAGATAATGACGAAGATATCGATAGTCAGGAAAAGTCGGGTAATGTAATAGAACCGGAATCACATCTTAACGATTTCGCGCCAAAGGCTTGTGCTGACGAGGCTTGCTTTCATTATCAAGCCTTAACGCCTGATTTAATTCTCGATGCCATTGAGAGTGTTAACATCTATCCTGAAACGGGGTTGCTGGCGTTAAATAGTTACGAAAATCGGGTGTATCAATTTCGCTGCGATCGCGGTAATCGTTATGTGGTGAAGTTTTATCGCCCCCATCGCTGGAGTGATAATCAAATTCAAGAGGAGCATGATTACGCACTCGCGTTAGCTGCTGAAGATATCCCCATTGCAGTACCTGTGATTGTTGAGGGTAAAACCCTGCATGAATTTAAAGGTTATCGTTTTACATTATTTCCCTCTATTGGTGGCCGCGCATTTGAGGTGGATAACCTTGATCAACTTGAAGCAGTTGGTCGCTTTATTGGCCGGATACATCAATATGCTAGTAAAGAGAGCTTTCAATATCGTGAGCCCTTAAGCTGCCAAATTTTAGGGGATGATGCGCTGCAATATTTACAGCAGTCAGGGCAAGTGCCTGAGGCCATTAGTCAGCAGTTTTTCACTGTCACGCAGCAAGTGTTGGCCAAGGCCAAGTCTGTATTGGCGCAGCATCAATTTCCGACATTACGGCTTCATGGTGATTTGCATCCAGGCAATATTTTATGGACCCCAGATGGCCCAGGTTTTGTTGACTTAGATGATGCTCGCCAAGGCCCTGCGGTGCAAGATATTTGGATGATGCTCACTGGTGATAGAGCCCAACGGTTATTACAGCTAGATGTATTACTTGAAGGCTATGAGGAGTTTTGTGATTTTGACCACAAGCAACTTAAGCTGATTGAGCCGCTGCGGGCATTGAGAATGATCCATTACAATGCCTGGCTAACAAAACGCTGGCAAGATCCTGCTTTTCCAAGGAACTTTCCATGGTTTGGTGATATCAAATACTGGGAACAGCAAACATTAGCGTTTAAAGAGCAACTTTCAGCGCTGGATGAAGAGCCATTAAGCTTGATGAGTTTTTAATTGAGTAATTGGCAAACCATAACGTAGATTGTTACAAATGATCCTGATAAGGTCTTGAGCATAAGAGATAATCTACATTATTATAGATTTAGATAAATTAGCGTTAACTATGCTACGGCATAATTGAGATTGCATACTAAAGGAAACAAGATGAAAAAAGCATTATTAATGGCTGCAGCGTTACTATTAGCCCCAATGGCGGCAACCGCAGCAGACTATAAAGAAGGTGTGCACTACACTGTGATTAACGAAGGCCCAGCCACATCAAAGCCTGAAATTACTGAGTTTTTCTCATTCTTTTGCGGGCATTGTTACAACTTCTCAAAAACTGTAGTACCAAAAATTGAAGCGACCCTTCCAGAAGGTGTGGCTTTTAATCAGGCACACGTTGAGTTTATTGGCGCAGATATGGGCGTAGAAATGTCACGTGCTTTCGCTATTGCTCATCAGCTCAATGTTGAAAAGAAAGTTGAACCAGCTATTTTTGCTGCAATCCATGACAAAAAGCAACGCTTCACCAACTTAAATGATATCCGTATGGTGTTTATTGCTAACGGTGTTGACGGTAAAGATTTTGATGCAGCAGCTAAGTCTTTCATGGTGAATGCGCAAATGTCTAAAATGAAGCGTGATACTCAGAATGCAAAAATTTCTGGTGTGCCTTCGTTAGTGGTTAACGGTAAATACCGTGTTGAGACAGGTGCGATTAAGTCTTACGATGAGCTATTAGACATCGCTTATTACTTAGCGACAGCTGACAAGTAACATGAGGGTTTAACCTCCCACGTGACAAAAGGAGCCAATGGCTCCTTTTTTTGTATCTTTAATTTATTAGTGGCTGAAAAAGAGCAAAAAAAAACCGCATGTTTTAAAATTTGCATTTTAAAACAGTGCGGTGTTGAGCCAATTGGCTCGTTATTTACCCTGAGTAACGAAGTCACTTTACCAAGGTGTCAAAAAAATGGCAAGCGTCATTTTACTGGCTTGTTACGTTTTGTTTACATTGAGTTATTTTGAAGCGGAAAAAGATCGATTTTAATGAAACTCTTTTGCGGTTTTTTTGTCCAAATTTGAGTTGTAAAATGAAATATAGCCAAAGGAGTCTCCATGAGAAGGTTTCCGGTATATGCACCTAAACTCATCGTTAAACATGCGCGAATTTTTTTAACTGGGGTGATTTGGGTAAAAGACTTAGGGTGTTTAGAGTTTAGAAAGGGGCGTTTTTTAATGCCGAAAAAAAGCCTGCCAAAAGTAAAGCAGGCTGTTTCTGAGCTTAACCAAATGCTAGTAGCTCAGCATGTTGAAACTAACACAGTTTAGCTTTCGCTATTGAGTAAGCCGACAAGGCCATTCACTTTATCGTTCCAAGAGTTTAGGTCTTGTTGCAATTGCTGATTAGTCTCAGTCAATTGAGCATTCTTTTGCTTCTCTTCTTCAAGCTCCATTTTTAGTAGCTCTGCATTTTCAAGAGTTGCCTGGATTTTGGCTTCCAGTTGGGACAGTAATTCAAGGCTCATATCGGGAGTCCTAATAGTTTCTGGATGGAATGCTGATTCTAGCAGTGACTGGGGTTTAAGGAATAGCCAAATTCGTTAAGTGGTTAAAAAAAGAACGACTTTGGCTACTATTTTGTAAGCTTTATCCATCTGTCAGTGTGAGTGGCTTGTTTTAAGCTAAAAACCGCCACATCCTGTGCTTTTTCAGTGAAATGATAAAACTTTATTTGTTGCGGTTTACCATGCTTTAACGGCTAATTTTATGGTTTTAATTATTGTGAACTTCGATTGACGCTTAATTGTGCTCCACTTTATCCATTTGCTTGACATTACATCTGATGATTCATAGTCTGCTAGCATTGTTTTTAAGGTGGTAGCAAATGGACATCAAATATAATTTAAAAGCGGCATCGTCGCGTCGTACTGAGCAGTTTAAACCAGAAGGCAATGTAGGCTTTGGTAATCTCAGAACCGATCATATGTTTTTAATGGATTATCGAGATGGCCAGTGGTGTGACCCTCGCATTGAGCCTTATGCGCCGTTTGAAATGGCCCCGGGCGCCATTGCGCTTCATTATGGTCAGTCCATCTTTGAAGGTGCTAAAGCGTTTAAGCATGACGATGGTGAAATCTACACCTTTAGACTGGATAAGAATGCCCAACGTTTAAATACCTCTGCAGATATCTTATGTATTCCTAACCTTGCTGAAGACATTCAACTGCAAGCCATTAATGCGCTTATTGATGTCGATAGGCTGTGGTTTCCAATGCAAGATGGCGCATGTTTATATATTCGGCCTTTTATTTTTGCTACCGAAGATCGTTTATCAGTGAGCCCAAGCTTGAACTTTACTTTCTGCGTGATCTTAAGCCCAAGTGGTGCTTATTACGCTGATGGGGTGAATAAAGCGATTCGATTACTGATCAGTAAAAAATTCCACCGCGCGGTATCAGGCGGCACGGGGGCATCAAAAGCGGCCGGTAATTACGCAGCATCGTTAAGAGCGGGGCAAGCCGCTGCTGAATATGGCGCTGCCCAAGTGTTATATCTTGATGCGAACAACAAGCAGATTGAGGAAGTGGGCGCAATGAACCACTTCCATATCCTCAAAGATGGCACTGTAATTATCCCGACGTTTACTGACACTATCTTAAAGTCCATTACCTCGCAATCTATGCTAGAAATTGGCCATTTATTGGGATGTGAAGTGCGCCAAGAAACCATTATGCTGGACAAATTTATCGCAGATATCGAAGCCGGTGAAATTGTTGAAGCGGGCGGATTTGGTACTGCAGCCGTGGTATCGCCAGTGGGCTCGTACATCTTTGAAGATGGCCGTATTGTTACAGTTGGTGATGGTGAAGTTGGCCCTTGCATCAAGCGTATTTATCAAATATTTACCCAACTGCAAAAAGGTGAGCTTGAAGGACCTGAAGGCTGGGTTAAGCGTGTTGAGCGTGTCGCGCCATAGCTAAACTGAATAAATTCAGACAATAAAAAAGGCTCATTTGAGCCTTTTTTATTGCTTGGAGTATAGGGTTTAGCTGTGTCGATTTTTATTGAATCGCTTTAATGCTATGCTAGTTTTTCCTGCTGGTTATCTAATCTTAGCCTTGCTAAACAGTTCTCAGCAGTCAGTGGTTTACTGAGTAAAAAGCCCTGCACTTGATCGCAGCCTTCATGCTTTAAGAAGTCAAATTGCGCCTCAGTTTCAACGCCTTCTGCCACGACATTGAGTTCAAGGCTGTGGGCCAGAGTAATAATGGCGCTGGTAATAGCGGCATCATCAGGATCATCAATAATATCGCGGACAAATTCTCTATCAACTTTCAAGGTATCGATAGGGAAGCGCTTTAAGTAACTTAAACTTGAGTAACCAGTACCAAAGTCATCAATGGCAATGGTAAGGCCTAGGGCTTTTAGCTGGGCTAATACTGTGACTGAGTCTTGCGGATTACCCATGATCATCGACTCTGTCAGCTCTAACTCCAGAGCGCTGGCGGGTAACCCTGATACCGCAAGGGCCACTTCAATAGTGGAAATAATATCGGCTTTAAGTTGTCTTGCTGATAAGTTAACAGCCACAGAAATATGCTCAAAGCCTTGTTGATGCCATTCAGCTAATTGATTGCAGGCCTGATCAATGGCCCAATGGCCAATGCCGTTAATCATCCCGGTTTCTTCCGCTAACGGAATAAATTCCACTGGTGAGATAAATCCAAGGGTTTTACTTTCCCAGCGCAGTAGGGCTTCAACGCCAATAATCCGCTTGGTTTTAATGTCAAACTTGGGCTGATATACCAGATACATTTCATTATTTTGAATCGCCTGTTTAAGGCCTGCCTCAAGCTCTACATGACGGGTGGCATATTGGTTTAAATCTTCAGTGTAAAACTGGAAGTTATTACGCCCTAAAGATTTAGCATGGTACATGGCAGTATCTGCATATTTAATTAATGAGGTACTGTCGCTGGCATCATTAGGGTACAAACTAATGCCGATAGAAGGTGATACGGTAATATTTTTATCATCCAATAAGAACGGACTCTTAAAGGCGTTTAATACTTTTTCTGCCACAACAGCAGCAGATTTTATTTTGCTGAGCCCTTCAAGAATAATGGTAAATTCATCGCCACCGAGACGAGCAACAGTATCGCCATCGCGCACCGAGTTTTGCAATCGAATCGCCACCGCTTTTAATAATAAATCCCCCACATGATGACCCATGGAGTCATTAATGTGCTTAAAGCGGTCTAAATCCAAAAAGAATAACGCCACAATGTCTTTTGAACGATGGGCTTTGGTTATGGCTTGATTAAGCCTATCTTGGAATAAAGTCCGGTTTGGTAACCCTGTTAGTGGATCGAAATTGGCTAATATGCGTAAATCTTCTTCGGCCTTTTTACGGGAAGTGATATCAGTAAATACCGCAACAAAGTGGCTAGTCTCACCTTTGTTGTCGATAACCTGATTGATCTCCAGCCATGCCAGAATGCTTTTTTTATTTTTAGTGCGGATATTAATCTCACCCGCCCAATGTTTTTTTCGTAACAGCTGTAATTCAACGTTATGATAAAAGGATCGAGACTGTTTACCATAAGCTAAATACAGGAAGTGTTTACCTACAATGGCTTTATGGTCAAAGCCGGTAATACGGCTAAACGCGGGGTTGACCGTGCGAATACGGTAATCCAGTTCGCCAACCACTACGGCTTCATTCATGCTGTGTAACACTTGGCTAGAAAGTTTTAACTCATTTTCAGTTTCTTTTCTGACGGTGATATCTTTATGAGTTCCCGCCATGCGAACCGGTTTATCTTGTTGATCCCACTCAACGACTTTGCCGCGATCCATTAACCATATCCATTTACCTGGCTGCTTCTCTACTCGGTATTCTGCCTCAAAAAATTCTGCTTTCCCGGCTAAATGGTCATTTAGCTGTTGAGTCACGCGGGCTTTATCTTCTGGGTGGATATGAGTGATCAGTGCTTGATCGTCATCTGCTACTACCCGTTGTGAGGGCACGGTATTGGTGCGGTAAACTTTATTGTCGCGGATATTCCAGTCCCACATACCGTCGCCAGAAGCCCATAATGCTAGCTTTAAACGTTCTTCTGAAGCGCGGATACTGATTTCAAACTCACGTTGTTTTTCACGCTTTAATTGCTTTAGGTATATGAAAAACGTCATTAGCAACATCATCGCAATGCCATAAACTACGTAAGCGCCTTTACTTAGGTAAAAGGGCGGCACCACAGTAAATTTGATGCTAAAAGGCGGCTCTGTATAGGGATTATCCTCGAGGGTAAAACGCACTAATAGTTCAAATTCTTTGGGGGGTAAGTTGCTAAAGCTGATCTCATTTAATTGATTTAACTCAACCCAATCGTCATTTTGGCCGACTAACTTGTAACTTAACTGCTGTAATCCTGGGTAGTCAAAATTGAGTGCACTGACAGTAAAACTAATGGTTTTATCAGAGAAGGGCATTTGTAATGCTGGCGGCTGTTGCAAATTTAATAATGGAAAATGCTGCTGCCCCAAATGATAACTGGTTAAGGCTATTTTAGTGTGAGGTCTTTTAGCTGGTACCAATAGTGGATTAAATTGATTTATGCCATTAACGCCGCCAAACCACAGCTGGCCATCAGTATCGTTAAATTTAACCCCGCCGTTAAACTCCGCAGCTTGCACTCCATCAAATGGGTTGAAGAACATATACTCTAAACTAGTCGATACTCTGGCGATACCAGAATTGGTACTAAGCCACAGGTTTTGAGCATCGTCTTCTAACATGGCATAAACCGTGTGCTGCTTTAACGGTTCACTTAAGGGCTCAAATTGCAGTTGGTTATTAGTGGTTTCGATAACTTTATCGACGCCGCTATGGGTTGCCATTAATAAGTCACCAGCGGCAGTGACAATAAAATCTCGAATACGATTATCACTGAGTGTGCTAGTGTCGGCTGCTTGGCGACTTTTGAGAATGAGTTCTTGTGTGTCAGGTTTTAGTCTGACTAAGCCTGCCATTGTGCCGAGCCACAGGCTGTTGTTATGGTAAGTAAGGGACAATATTGGGCGCTTACTGGGGGCAAATTCAGTCTGAAAATCAAAATTGTATTGATGAATAACCTCTTCACCTGGCAATACAAAATATAAGCCGTAGTTACTAGCAATCCAAAGTCGGCCGCTATCATCTTGAGCAAATTTACGGATCAGCAGCGAGTCTGAAGCGCTATTATCAGCTAAAGGCACAAATGACAGCTGCTGATCTGGCGTTAATTGTGCCAGCCCGTGATTAGTACCAAACCACAGATTACCGTCTTGGGTTTGGGTGATGGCATGTACAGTTAACGGGTACTCTGCTTCATGTACATTAAGGGCCTGAGCAAATAGGTCGTTGTAGTAATAAAAACTACCTTGCTGCTCATCAAATAGTTTTAAGCCTGCGCTTTCAGTGCCAATCCATAAACGCTGCTGATCATCACGAAAAATCGCCCGGATCATATTGGCCATTTTAGGCTTGCTAGGATGGAGTTCGTAAATATGGTTAAAATACACTTGATTGAGGTTAAGCTTATTAATTCCTGAGTAGCGAGTGCCTAACCATAGGTTACCGTCTTCTGCGAGCATGATGCTTTGTAGATTGTCTTCGCTAATAGATTGGCGACTATTGGGATCGTATTTATGGATGCGGCTGCGCCATGTATCACCAATTAAATCCAATTGAATTAACCCAGCGTTTGCGCCAATGGCCCATATTTGTTTATCACCATTGATGACAAAGTCTTTTATTTGATTGTATTTTTTAGTTTGGTTATTGATCCAAATTGTGGTTTGTTCGCCGCTAATCAGATCGTAGCTGATCAGTCGATTGCTAATCGCTAACCACACTGCGCTTTTATCATGACTGGTTTTTATACTATTGACCCGCAGGTTGGGTGGGATATCTAAGCGGATAATGTTGTTGCTATCAATGGCGTAAGTGCCACTGGCTTGGGTGCCAACAAAAATATATTTGTCATCGATATTGGCGATACTGGTGATATGAGGATCGATAGCATTATTTAAGCTTATTTTTGCTATTTTATTGGTATGCAGTGATAGGGTGAATAAACCTGATTGAGTCCCTATCCACAAACTATTATCAATTAACGTGAGTTTAGTTAGCTTTAAGTCTGTTAACCCTTGGGCACTCCCCAAATGAGTAAACTCACCATTACTGAGGTTTAAACGGCTGAGTCCTTGGGAAAAGGTTGCCACCCATAAGTCACTATCAGATGATTGCAATATATCGGTAATGTAATTGCCGGCAATACTGGTGGGATTATTACTGTCGTTAACAAACACATCAAATTGAATGCCGTTATAACTGTGTAAGCCATCTTGAGTGCCAACCCATAACATGCCTGAGCTATCTTTGAACAGTTTAGTGACAGAGTTTTGATTTAAGTCGTTAGAGGCTTCAAATTGTTCAAACGCTAACAGGTGATTGTCATTAAGTGGGCTAATTGCATAGACGGAAGCTGACATTGAGGTGAAGAGCACCAAAATGCATAAGCATGTTTTCAAGGCTAAGGAAAAACGTAAATTCAATCTGCACCTGTAATAATTATAATGGGTAAAGAATGATGCCAAATTGCACATTGTTAATTAATATCTAATTTATAAACATGCTTACAACAGGGCGTACCGCTAGTTTATTTGTATATGTTGCCAGCGATTTAAAGTTTTTATTGTTGAATTATAACCATATTACGCGAGTAATATAGTTTTTTTCAAATTACATTTAAGTTTGCTGATTTTATGCTTGTTGAGAAACTGTTGTTGGCTTAACTGTTTTGATGAAGCTTGTTGGTTTAAAAACAAAAAACACGCAATTAAGCGTGTTTTTAGGCTGATTTTAAACAGTACTATTTGGGCGTAGATGTGTCATTAAGGTATTTTTTATAAATACCATCTAACTGCTGATCCTTCTCGAACCAAACTTGGTTTAACCAGCGCTGAAATTCAACTCGGGTTTCAGGATTAGAGAAATAATCTTCAGCATCCACTTTAGGTACTGGCATTTGCTCAATTCTGACCACAATTTTTTTAACACGCCCAGACATGACCTCATACAAAGCGCCTTTCTCTGTGTCAGCATCAGGATAAGCTAAGGTCATGTTAAGTAACCCAGTAAATTGCTCGCCCATTGCCGAAAGGGTAAAGGCAATGCCGCCAGCCTTTGGCCTTAACAAATGTTTATAAGGCGACTGTTGGCGCTTGTGTTTATCTGCAGTAAAACGGCTGCCTTCCACATAATTAATAATTGATGTTGGGAAATGCTTAAATTTTTCACATGCCTTGCGGGTGGTTTGTAAATCTTTACCCTTAAGTTTTGGATTCTTCTTGAGCTTAGCAGGGCTAGTTCGGTTCATGAACGGCATATCTAATGCCCAGCAGCCTAAACCCAGAAAGGGCACAAAGATTAGCTCTTTTTTAAGGAAAAACTTCAACATAGGAATATGGTTACGCAAGATATAGGTTTGCGCTGCAATATCAAAGCCACTGACATGGTTACTGATCAACAAATACCAGCCGCGTTCATCCAGGCCTTCAAGCCCCTCAATATCCCACTCTATTTTAGCAATGAGAAATAAAATACCGCCATTACAGCTTGCCCATGCCCACATAAAGCGGTTCATTAAGCGAGTAAGTGCGTTTCTTGCTGCAACTACAGGAACGACCAGCTTAATGACGCCACCAATACTAATGAGACCTGCCCATAGTGTGGTATTGATGATCAATAAACTGCTACTAATAAAAAAGATGACTGGACCTGGTAAAAAACCTAGCATGTAGCTAAATACCTCTTATTTGTTTTCTTCAGCCATAATGCTGATTTTTTTATCTTTTTCTTGCCAAAGTTGATTTAACTGAGACTGAAAATCAATTTTAAACTGCCTATCATTACTATAGTCACCTTTTAAGGTCGCTGGGATATCAGAGATGTGAATATCGACATAAACCTCAGTTAACTCGCCGCAAATATACTCCCAGTAGCTTGGCACTTTATTAGGGTAGTAAATGGTGACATTAACTAACTTGTTGATGTGTTCACCCATAGCATCTAAAGCAAAGGCCATTCCACCGGCTTTGGGCTTCAGCAAGTGCTGAAAAGGCGAAGCTTGCTTTTGGTGTTTTTGCGGATGAAAACGGGTGCCTTCAACGAAATTCATCACGCTGACAGGCTTATGCTTAAATTTGTTGCACGACTTACGGGTAATCTCAATGTCTTTACCTTTAAGTTTTGGGTTCTTTTTCAATTGTGCTGTCGAATAACGACGCATAAAGGGAAAGTCTAACGCCCACCAAGCAAGCCCTAATATGGGAACAAATATGAGCTCTTGTTTTAAAAAAAACTTTAAAAATGGGATCTTACGATTAAAAACACGCTGAAGTACTAAAATATCGACCCATGACTGGTGGTTAGCTATAACCATGTACCATTCTTTTTCAGAAAACTGATCATCACCGCTTAGTTTTATGGTAACGGGATGAAAAATGGCTTCGATAACACCATTAACACTGATCCACGCACTGGCACAGTTATCTAAAATATAACTGCAAATTTTGCGAATAACATTAATAGGTAATAGTTTGAAAATACTGAAAATTAGTATGGGTGTAACCCAAACGACAGTATTTATTACATAGCAAATAAATGCTATTGAACCTTTAATTTTTGCTAACAGCGGCATCTAGCTCTCCTGTAAATGGAGGCTTATGTTACTCCGTGATAGCCTTGGGCTCAATCTGTTGGACAATAATATCCAATGTTTTGTTGTTTTATTACACTTAATTCAATATGTAACGACAACAGTGAATCATTTTAGTATTGCTGGCTTAATCTATTCATTAACCTATCCATGGCTCTATAACCCAAAGCCTGAGCAATGTGTCTTCTTTCTGTTGTATTGGATTGTTGTAAATCAGCAATGGTTCTAGAGACCCGTTGGATTCGATGGAAACTTCTCACTGATAGTCCTAATTTTTGAATGCTTTGCTCAAGAAACTCTAAATCACTTTGGCTCATGGCTAAATGTTGCTTTAGCAGTGCTGGTGATAATTCACAATTAATGACTCCGGCGCGGCTAAGTTGTTTTTCCCGCGCTAGCTGCACTCGCTTAGCAATGGATTGGCTACTTTCGCCTATTTCTTGGGTTTGAGTTAAGGTGCCTGCAGGCAGTTTAGGGACTTCTATCGTGAGATCGAATCTATCTAAAAATGGACCTGATAAACGGGATAAGTAACGTTGAATTTGGTCTGGCGTTGCGCGAGAGTTTTCAACATCACCGCAAGGGCTGGGATTCATCGCCGCAATTAATTGAAAGCGACTAGAAAAGGTTACTTTAGCTGCAGCCCGTGAAATGACCACTTCACCAGACTCCATTGGCTCACGCAGGCAATCTAATACTTTACGCGGGAACTCCGCAATTTCATCAAGAAATAAAATGCCTCTATGGGCTAAGGATATTTCCCCAGGTTTTGGCACGCTGCCTCCGCCCACTAAGGATATTGATGAACACGTATGATGTGGCGCTCGAAAAGGCCGCTCTAAAAAGGCTTGGGGTTTAATATTAAGTCCTGCAACCGAATGAATCGCAGCAACATCAATGGCCTCTTCATAGGTAAGCTTGGGCAGTAGCGGGATTATCCGATTGGCCAGCATACTTTTACCTGTACCGGGCGGACCAATAAATAGGGTGTTGTGACCACCTGCCGCTGCGATTTCCAGCCCTTGCTTAGCTTGGTATTGACCAATCACTTCGCTGAGGCAGAGTGCGTTTTCTGCTAAAGGTTCTTCAAACCATTCCAATTGCTGATCAACCAGTGGTAATTTTGCTTGGCCGTGCATAAAGGCTGCGAGGTTTTGCAAGTGAGCGACTAAGTGGGTTTGCGGGTAACCCACTAACTCTGCTTCATGGCGGTTATCTAAAGGGATGAATAATTCATGCTGTTGATTTTTAGCGGCAATAATAGCGGGCAGAATACCAATGCAGGGCCTTACTTGTCCTGACAAGGCTAGCTCACCAATAAACTCACATTGGGCTAACTGGGTATTAGGAATTTGCCCCGAGGCGGCCAAAATACCAATGGCGATAGGCAAATCATAACGGCCACCTTGCTTGGGTAAATCAGCTGGAGCCAAATTGACCGTTATTCGCTGCATGGGGAATTCAAAACCAGCGTTTATTAAGGCACTACGAACTCGCTCTCTGGCTTCTTTTACTGAGGTTTCAGGTAACCCCACTAAATTAAACGCAGGCAAACCATTACTAAGATGTACTTCGACAGTGACTTTAGGCGCTTCTACGCCGCAACAAGCGCGGGTGTTTACACAGGCAATAGCCATTAACAAATCCTTTTGTTTTGTGTGCTGGAATTTAGTAACTATTTAGTTAGTTTTTAAGCTTTCTAAGTGTAGCAGCTAAAATCAACAGTGCGATTTTAGCTGCTGTTGTTATTTGAGAGGCTTAAATCACTTCAAGAAAAGCTTTTAAAATAGGCTCTTGAGTGCGTTTTTCTTTGCAGCAACAACCTAATTGAAATGGGGCGATATCTTGTGGTGATTCAAGCCGCTGTAAGCGTTCTCGCACTGGGCTATTTTCGACTACCACATCAGGACTAATACTGACGCCACAGCCCAAGGCCACCATGGAGGTTATGGCTTCTTGCCCCGAGACTTGCGCATAAATATTGGGCTTGAAGCCCATGGCTTTAAACCAATTATCAGCGCGGCGTCTGCCAGGCCCATGGTCGGGGACAATAAAAGGCAGCTGCGCCCAGTCTATGGGTTGTTGCTTAATCATGCTTTGGGCTTGGCATTTTATGGTGGGTGCATATAGATGCAGCGGCACTTGGCCTATTTCTTCAAAATGTAAGCTTGAAGGTAATGAATCAGGTAAAGCTATAATGGCGATATCGGCGCGGTTATGTTGGATCTCTGCTACTGCATTGGCCGCATCCCCCGTGTTCAAGGTAATTTCCACATGAGGGTGCTCACGTCTAAAGCGGTCAAGCAATGCAGGTAGGTGACTGTATGCGGCAGTGACTGAGCAATATAAGTTGATACGACCGTGAAGTAAGGGCTGCTCGGGGTCAATGCGGCTTTTCAAACTTAACCACTCAGCTAAGGTGTGTTCGGCAAATTGCTTAAATTCATTGCCCGCATGGGTAATGCTGACACTGCGATTGTCCCGCTCAAACAATTTACAACCCACTTCTTCTTCAAGGCGCTGCAATGCGCGGCTTAATGTTGACGGGCTCACATGGGTTTGCTGGGCTGTTTTGCCAAAATGCAGGCTGTCGCATAAGTGTAAATACAGTTTTAATGCACGAATATCCATGTTGTAGCCTTAATAAAATCAGTGTCTTGAAATCAATTTGTTCAGATATGCGGGATATATCAATAACGTTGCAAAAAGTGAAACGTAGTGTGCCGAATATATCATTTTGAGCAATCATGAGCTTACGCTATAGTGATCTCAATCACAACTTCTGGATAGTTTGGCTGCCAGAATGGAGTGTCTCAAATTTCTGAATTAAAGGTGGTATCTCAGATGGCTAACTATTTTAACTCTCTGAATTTACGTCAACAATTAGCTCAATTAGCACAATGCCGCTTTATGGATCGTACTGAGTTTAGCGACGGTTGTAGTTTTATTAAAGATTGGAATATCGTGATCTTAGGTTGTGGGGCACAAGGCCTAAACCAAGGTCTGAATATGCGTGACTCAGGCTTGAATATCTCTTTTGCATTACGTCCGCAAGCGATTGCTGAGAAACGTGCATCATGGAAGCAAGCAACTGATAACGGTTTTAAAGTAGGCACTTTCGAAGAGCTTGTTCCTGCTGCAGATTTAGTGCTTAACCTAACACCTGATAAACAGCATTCAAATGTTGTTAATGCAGTAATGCCATTGATGAAAGAAGGTGCCACATTATCTTACTCTCACGGTTTTAATATCGTTGAAGAAGGTATGCAGATTCGTTCTGATATCACTGTTGTTATGGTTGCGCCTAAGTGTCCAGGTACTGAAGTACGTGAAGAATACAAACGCGGTTTTGGTGTCCCAACACTGATTGCGGTTCACCCTGAAAATGACCCGAAAGGTGATGGCCTTGCCATTGCTAAAGCTTATGCAAGTGCAACTGGTGGCGACCGAGCGGGTGTTTTATTGTCATCATTCATTGCAGAAGTTAAGTCTGACTTAATGGGCGAGCAAACAATCCTTTGTGGCATGTTGCAAACCGGCGCCATTCTTGGTTATGAAAAAATGGTCGCTGATGGTGTTGAGCCAGGTTATGCAAGTAAGTTAATTCAGCAAGGATGGGAAACTGTCACTGAAGCACTTAAGCATGGCGGCATCACTAACATGATGGATCGTTTATCAAACCCTGCCAAAGTGAAGGCGTTTGAAGTTGCTGAAGAGTTGAAAGAAATTCTTCAACCATTATTTGAAAAGCACATGGATGACATTATTAGTGGTGAGTTCTCTCGCACTATGATGGCAGATTGGGCCAATGACGATGCAAACTTACTTCGTTGGAGAGCAGAAACCAACGAAACAGCATTCGAAAATTCACCAGTATCAGATGAACACATCGATGAGCAAACGTATTTTGACCAAGGTATCTTCTTAGTTGCCATGATCAAAGCCGGTGTAGAGCTAGCGTTCGATACCATGGTTGCAGCAGGTATTATTGAAGAGTCAGCTTATTACGAATCACTACATGAAACGCCATTGATTGCTAACACCATTGCACGCAAACGTTTATATGAAATGAACGTAGTTATTTCAGATACTGCTGAATACGGTTGTTACTTGTTTAACCATGCAGCAGTGCCGCTATTACGTGACTACGTAAAAGCAATGTCACCAGAGTTATTAGGTGCTGGTTTAGCTGCGGGTTCAAATAGCGTTGATAACAAGCGCTTAATTGAAGTGAATGAAGCGATTCGTCATACCGATGTTGAGTTTATCGGTGCAGAATTACGCGGTTACATGACTGATATGAAAGGTATTGTTGAAGCTAACTAATTTTTGTTGATTGTGTTGTGAAGTACCTGTTCAGCTACGTTTTCGGGCAGGCATCAAACTTTTGTAAAGTTAAAACTTTCATAAAGTAGAAACAATCAATCAAAAGCTTAGGCTGGTTATCACGGATTTGTGTTGACCATCATAGCTTTAGATTTTGTTGTTGTTTGCATTGTCTCGGCAGGGAAGCTGAATTTTTTTTGACAACACAATTTTATGTTGTGTTTATAAATCGCTTTATGGTACTCCTATAAAGGATGAATTATAAACAGTCTGGCAAAGTGCGAGACCTTATAGCAACATTAACAAATATTTTTTAAGACATTTTTAGGATTCAGTCATTTATGTTTAACCAAGCTGCCCAGCTCATTATTGTGATTATTACCGTCGTGATTATTAAATCACCGCGGGGGTGGAGTTTGGCAAAAAGACTGAGTTAGAAAGTCAACATTTGCAAAAACCCCCGCTCCGAAAGGAACGGGGGTTTTTTAGTTTTAGGGCTGCAAATACTGGGCACATTAACAATACAGAGCGTGAGAGATGCATATGGAATCAGGGCAAAAAATGAGAGGCGCGGACGCAGTCATTAAAGTATTGGCCGCACATGGTGCAACCACAGTATTTGGTTACCCAGGTGGCGCTATTATGCCAATTTATGATGCTCTGTATGGTAGCCCTGTTACCCACCTGCTGAGTCGCCATGAGCAAGGCGCTGCATTTGCCGCTGTGGGTTATGCTAGAGCCAGCGGTAAAACGGGAGTCTGTTTTGCCACATCAGGCCCAGGTGCGACTAATTTAATCACCTCGCTTGCTGATGCATTACTGGATTCTGTGCCTTTGGTGGCGATTACAGGCCAAGTTTCAACGGCAGTGATTGGCACCGATGCTTTTCAAGAAATTGATGTTCTTGGTATGTCATTATCGTGCACCAAACACAGCTTTATGGTGACGGATATCAATGAGCTTATCCCGACGCTTTATAAAGCCTTTGAAATTGCCGCATCTGGCAGACCCGGCCCTGTGTTAGTTGATATTCCCAAAGATATCCAAATAGCTGAGCTTGAATACAAAACTCCAATACTCAGCTTTACTGAAGAACCCGCAGCTGAGCTAAGCGCGATAGATGCTGCTAAAGCTTTAATACAACAAGCTAAAAAGCCTATTTTGTATGTTGGCGGCGGGGTAGGTATGGCGGGAGCAGTTGATCATTTACGTCAATTTATCAATGAAACGGGTATGCCTTCAGTGGCGACCTTAAAAGGTCTTGGCAGTATTGAACATGGCTGCAAAGGTTACTTAGGTATGCTCGGTATGCATGGTGGTAAAGCGGCAAACTTAGCCGTGCAAGCCTGTGATTTATTGATTGTCGTTGGCGCAAGATTTGATGATCGGGTCACCGGGCGATTAGCCACCTTCGCTCAAGATGCCAAAGTGCTGCACCTTGATATCGATATCGCAGAAATCAATAAGCTCCGCCAAGCTGATGTATCTATTTCAGCAGATTTAAGACAGGTATTACCCGCGTTATCGATGTCGCTTTCATTAGCGCCATGGCAGCAAGAAATTGAAGATTTATTTCAGCAACACCAATGGGATTATCAACATCCGGGTGAATTGATTTATGCTCCAGCAATGTTACGTCGACTAGCAAACAAATTACCAGAAGACAGTGTTGTCAGCTGCGATGTGGGCCAACACCAAATGTGGGTGGCACAGCATATGTGGTTTCGCCGTCCTGAAGATCATTTATCCAGTGCAGGTCTTGGCACTATGGGCTTTGGTTTACCCGCGGCTATTGGCGCACAAGTGGCGCGTCCAAATGCCACAGTGGTGACGGTATCTGGTGATGGTTCATTTATGATGAACGTTCAAGAGCTCACCACAATTAAGCGCCGCAAATTGCCGGTAAAAATTTTACTGATTGATAATCAAAAATTGGGCATGGTTAAGCAGTGGCAACAACTGTTTTTTGAACAACGTTATAGCGAAACCGATTTATCAGATAACCCAGACTTTGTGTTAATGGCGTCGGCTTTTGATATTCCTGGCAGAACTATTCATCACGCCGATCAAGTCGAAGCCGCACTCGATGAAATGTTAAGTACCCCAGGACCTTTTATGCTGCATGTGTCCATTGATGATGCGTTTAACGTGTGGCCATTGGTTCCGCCAGGGGCATGTAATAGCGACATGATGGATCAAATGGAGAAACAAACATGATGCATTCAGTTGAATTAACCTTACACAACCAACCAGAAGTGCTGGAGCGAGTGCTAAGAGTGACTCGTCATCGGGGCTTTAGCATTATCAATATGAATATGCAGCTCAACGAAGCAGGTACCGTCACGCTGCATTTTGATGTCAAAAGTGAGCGAGTGATTGAATTGCTTACCCATCAATTAAATAAACTCATTGATGTCATCGATTGCCAAGCAGTGACTGTGCCTGCCGCTATCGATGTTAATACACCAATATTCGCAGCAGCTAGTCAAAAGACGACCGCGCAAGCATAAACAATTTCATCGATATAGATTAAGGGACAGACTATGGCAGCGACACAATCAGAACTTATATGGTTTAACGGTGAAATTATGCCTTGGCAAGATGCTAAGGTACACGTGATGACACATGCAATGCATTATGGCTCTTCAGTATTTGAAGGTATTCGCATTTATGATACTCATCTAGGCCCAGCAGGGTTTAGGCTAACCGACCACGTGCAGCGTTTATTTGATTCCGCCAAAATTTATCGAATGAATGTGCCTTTTAGCTTTGAGCAAGTCATGCAAGCTTGCAGTGATTCTGTGCTAAAAAATAACTTACCCAGCGCTTATATTCGTCCATTAATATTTATGGGTGATGTAGGGATGGGGATCACCCCGCCAATTGACGCACAATGTGATATGGTCGTAGCGGCTTTTTCGTGGGGCGCCTACCTTGGCGAAGAGAGCATGGATGCCGGCGTTGATGTCGCAGTGACATCATGGCAGCGCCTAGCACCTAATACCATACCGACAGGGGCAAAGGCCGGCGGTAATTATTTATCATCACAGCTAATTTCTACAGAAGCAAAGCGTAACGGTTTTGATGAAGGTATCGCATTAGATACTAACGGTTTAGTTAGTGAAGGCGCTGGGGCCAATTTGTTTATTGTCAAAAATGGCAAAATATATACCCCGCCTGCAACCGCAGCCATCTTAAAAGGCATTACCCGTGACACGATTATGGTGTTAGCCAAAGAGCTCGGATACGAAGTGATTGAAGAAGCCATGGCGCGGGAATTTTTATATGTTGCTGACGAAATCTTCATGACCGGCACCGCCGCAGAAATAGTGCCAGTAAGAAGCGTTGACCGTATTGAGGTTGGCGCAGGCAAACGTGGCCCAGTGACACAACAAATACAACAAAGTTTCTTTGGTTTATTTAACGGAGAGACAGAAGATAAGTGGGGCTGGCTAGAGCCGCTAACTCAATAGCCTTGAGCTTAATAAGCAGCCTTGAGCTAAATCAAGAGTTATGAGCTAAATAAACAGCTTCAATCCATTTAAAATAATTATAAATTAAACGACTATTACAATTTGAATCAGTTTACTTTCAATGGTTACCGCATCATGTAAATGACTCAAATAAAATGGTTAAAGCAGTATTACAAGGAAAGGATAAGACAATGCCTAAACTACGCTCAGCAACCAGTACCGAAGGTCGTAACATGGCTGGCGCACGTGCCCTTTGGCGTGCAACAGGTGTAAAAGAAACTGACTTTGGTAAGCCAATTATTGCCATCTCGAACTCGTTTACTCAGTTCGTACCAGGCCATGTGCATTTAAAAGATATGGGCCAATTGGTTGCTGGCGCAATTGAAGAAGCAGGTGGTATTGCCAAAGAATTTAACACCATCGCCGTCGATGATGGTATCGCCATGGGTCATGGCGGCATGCTTTATAGCTTGCCATCACGTGAGCTGATTGCTGACAGCGTTGAATACATGGTTAATGCCCATTGTGCAGACGCGCTAGTGTGTATTTCTAACTGCGATAAAATTACTCCTGGCATGTTGATGGCAGCGCTAAGGCTCAATATCCCAGTGATATTTGTCTCTGGCGGGCCAATGGAAGCGGGCAAAACCAAGCTTTCAGATAAAATTATCAAACTTGACTTAGTCGATGCCATGGTCGCTGGCGCTGATACCAATGTCAGTGATGAAGACAGTAAGCAGATTGAACGTAGTGCATGCCCAACATGTGGTTCTTGTTCAGGAATGTTTACCGCCAACTCTATGAACTGCTTAACAGAAGCTTTAGGTTTATCACTACCTGGTAATGGCTCGTTATTAGCGACTCATGCTGCGCGTCGTAACTTATTTTTAGAAGCAGGTACGCGCATCATGGATCTCGCCACCCGCTATTATCGTGATGACGATGCCAGTGTTTTGCCGCGCAATATTGCCTCTTTTAAAGCCTTTGAAAATGCCATGGCGCTAGATATTGCCATGGGTGGTTCATCAAATACCGTATTGCATCTTATTGCTGCAGCACAAGAAGGTGAAGTGGACTTCACTATGGCTGATATCGATAGAATGTCGCGTATGGTGCCGCACCTTTGTAAAGTCGCGCCTTCAACGCCAAAGTACCATATGGAAGATGTTCATCGTGCTGGTGGGGTGATGGGTATTCTAGGTGAGCTAGATAGAGCTGGCTTACTGCATAGTGACGTTCCCCATGTGGCAGCGGATAATGGCGGCAATTTAAAATCAGTATTGGCTAAATATGATATTGCCCAAACACAAGATGCAGCTGTACGACGCTTTTATAGTGCAGGACCTGCAGGTATTCCAACACAAACAGCCTTCAGCCAAGATTGTTATTGGGACAGTGTCGATGATGATCGTAAAGAAGGTTGTATTCGTACCCGTGAAAATGCCTTTAGCCAAGAAGGCGGCTTAGCGGTACTTTCAGGCAATGTGGCTGAAAATGGCTGTATTGTAAAAACGGCCGGTGTGGATGAAGAAAACCTGACCTTTGTGGGTACAGCGCGCATTTATGAAAGCCAAGATGATGCCGTAGCAGGTATTTTAGGTGGTGAAGTGGTTGCTGGTGAAGTGGTGGTTATTCGCTACGAAGGCCCTAAAGGCGGCCCTGGTATGCAAGAAATGCTTTATCCAACGACGTACCTTAAATCTCGCGGTTTAGGTAAGGCATGTGCATTGATTACTGATGGTCGTTTCTCTGGTGGTACCTCAGGATTATCAATCGGTCATATTTCACCAGAAGCAGCTGCTGGTGGCACCATTGCACTGGTTGAAAATGGCGATACCATTGAAATCGATATTCCTTCACGTTCAATCAAATTAGCCGTTGCAGATAGTGAACTTGAGCGTCGCCGCGCTGCTATGGAAGCAAAGGGGCCACTTGCATGGAAGCCAGTATCTCGTGAGCGTTACGTATCTTTGGCACTTAAAGCTTATGCATTATTAGCCACCAGTGCCGATAAAGGTGCTGTGCGCGATCGCAGTAAATTAGAAGGTTAATCCATGCAATCCTTGGCATCAGCAACGCAACTGGAGTTAACGCCCATGCCCTTAGCTCAGCAATATTTACAGAAGATCCTATTGTCGTCTGTGTATGACGTCGCCAAAGTAACGCCGCTATCGAGCATGAAAAAGCTATCGGCACGCTTTGGCTGTGACGTGTATTTAAAACGTGAAGACATGCAGCCAGTGCATTCTTTTAAGTTGCGTGGTGCCTATAATCGTATTGCGCAGCTAACCCCTGAGCAAGCTGCTGCAGGTGTGGTATGCGCCTCTGCAGGTAATCACGCCCAAGGGGTGGCAATGTCGGCGGCAAGCGTTGGCATTAGTGCGGTGATTGTGATGCCGACGACAACCCCCGAAATTAAAATCGATGCGGTAAAGCGCTTAGGTGGCAATGTGGTGCTCCACGGTCAGGCATTTGATCAAGCCAATGATTACGCCAAAGCCTTATCTGAAACCGAAGGCCGAGTGTATATTGCCCCTTTTGATGATGAAGCGGTGATCGCAGGTCAAGGCACCATAGCTCAAGAAATGCTGCAACAGCAGCGTGATATTGATGTGGTGTTTGTGCCTGTAGGCGGCGGTGGTTTAATTGCAGGCATTGCGGCTTATTATAAAGCGGTTATGCCACAGGTTAAAATTATTGGCGTAGAGCCTGAAGATGCTGCTTGTTTAAAAGCGGCATTAGCTGCGGGCGAGCCAGTAACACTAAGTCAAGTGGGTTTATTTGCTGATGGCGTCGCGGTTAAGCGTATCGGTGAAGAGCCATTTAGAGTCGCCAAAGACTATGTTGACCATGTCATTACCGTTACCTCAGACGAAATCTGCGCCGCAGTAAAAGACATTTTTGAAGACACCCGCGCCATTGCTGAACCTGCAGGGGCGTTATCAACCGCGGGGATGAAAAAGTATCTACAGCATGTGGCCAATGACGCAGATAAGCCGTTAAAAGTGGCTTCGATTTTGTCAGGTGCTAATGTCAATTTTCATAGCTTGCGTTATGTCTCTGAGCGCTGCGAGCTAGGCGAGCAAAAAGAAGCTATTTTAGCGGTTAAAGTCCCTGAGCGTCCGGGGATATTTTTACGCTTTTGTGAGCTGTTAGAGAAACGCGCCATGACTGAGTTTAATTATCGTTTCTCCAGCCGTGATAAAGCGGTGGTGTTTGCAGGTATTCGCCTGTCAAATGGCCAAGCTGAGCTTGATGATATTATCGCAAATCTAGAAAGCGATGGCTTTGAAGTACAAGATTTGTCCCATGATGAAACCGCCAAGCTACATGTGCGTTATATGGTCGGTGGTCACCCGCCTGAGCCATTGGATGAACGCTTATTCAGCTTTGAGTTTCCTGAGCATCCAGGGGCGTTATTTAAGTTTTTAACTACCCTGCAAAGCCAATGGAATATCAGTCTATTCCATTATCGTAACCACGGCGCCGCTTACGGTCGTGTGTTAGCAGGTTTTGAAGTGCCCGCCAGTGACGGCGAAGCGTTTCAGCAATTTTTAACTGAGCTTGGTTTTGTTTATCAAGAAGAAACCCAAAGTCCAGCCTATCAGCTGTTTTTAAATACGGCTCAATAATAGCAGTCTGAGCATTTTCAGCCGAGTGTTAGCATATAGCAGAGCATGACAATAAATTTCATGCAGATAGCGATTTTGTGGTTATCTGTGTGTTATTGTCTCAGTCGCCTGTTAACGGTGGCCACAAACGAAATTATATTCGGTGGCATAAAAACAATTAAAAATGTAGGTTTCATTGAGCTATTACTAACTAGACCTCGAGCCAAGGAGACTTTGATGTTATCTGTTTCGTCAAATGCTGTTTCAAAAATTAGTGCCTTTAATCCACCTCGCCGCACCCTTATGGGGCCAGGGCCTTCAGATGTCTATCCTGAAGTGCTTGCTGCGCAAGCAAAACCCACCATTGGTCATTTAGACCCTTTATTCGTCGCCATGATGGATGAGCTAAAAGCGCTGATTCAATATGCATTTCAAACTGAAAATGAAATGACCCTAGCTGTGTCTGCGCCAGGTAGCGCTGGCATGGAAACCTGTTTTGTCAACCTGGTTGAGCCAGGTGAGAAAGTCATCGTCTGTCGTAACGGGGTGTTTGGCGAACGTATGCGCCAAAATGTTGAGCGCGTCGGCGCGACTGCGATTGTGGTTGATAACGAATGGGGCGAACCTGTTTCAGTATCCGCAGTTGAAGCAGCGCTGCAAGCCAACCCTGATGCCAAATTCTTAGCCTTTGTCCATGCTGAAACCTCTACTGGCGCAGTATCTGATGCTAAAAGCTTATGCGCATTAGCGCAGCAACATGATTGCTTAAGCATTGTCGATGCGGTGACATCACTGGGCGGCGTTGAATTACGAGTGGATGATTGGGGCATTGATGCCATCTATTCAGGTAGCCAAAAGTGTTTATCATGCGTGCCTGGGATTTCGCCAGTGTCTTTTTCAGCCAAAGCGGTTGAGAAATTAAAGCAACGTAAAACACCTGTTCAAAGTTGGTTCCTCGATCAAACCTTGGTAATGGGTTATTGGGGTAGTAAAGATAGTGGCGCAAAACGCAGCTATCATCATACCGCGCCTGTAAATGCCCTTTATGCACTGCATGAGTCATTACGTATTTTGGCCAATGAAGGCTTAGAAAACGCATGGCAACGTCATGCTGATATGCATCAGTTACTGCGTGCCGGCCTTGAAAAACTAGGGCTTACTTTTGTTGTTGATGAAGCGTGCCGTTTACCACAACTCAATGCGGTGTTTATCCCTGAAGGTGTTGATGACGCTGCAGTGCGTAAACAGTTGCTGGAAAACTATAACCTAGAAATCGGTGCGGGCCTTGGGGCATTAGCGGGTAAAGCCTGGCGCATTGGTTTGATGGGCTACGGCGCTAGACGCGAAAATGTTGCCTTGTGTTTACGTGCTTTAGAAGAAGCGCTGAACTAAGCAGGTTGATGTAAATGTTATACAAAAATGGCATCCAATTGGATGCCATTTTTATTGCTTTTTAGCCATGGTGATGGCTGAAAATACCAGCGATTTTCTACTCAGCTGAGAACTTTTTCTCTAATTCATCCACTTGGGCTTGCAGTGCTTCAAGCTTTTCACGGGTTTTTAATAACACGTGCTGCTGAACTTCAAACTCTTCGCGAGAGACCACATCTAATTTCATTAATTGGTTTTGTAGAATTTGCTTTGAACGTTCTTCAAATTCACCGGCAAATTGCTTTACGCCACTAGGAAGATTATCACTCAGTTGCTTGGCAACTTCTTCAAGTTTTTTAGGATTAATCATTATCAATTCCATATTAAAATTAGCTGTTTGTTAGCTCGATTGTACCTGAGGCGGAGGCGTTTTCCAAAGCAATCACCATTGTTTGCTCCTTCATTTGTCACTTTTAGTATTACGATCGAAAATACCATAACGATCGATATTTTTAATTGCAGCTTGGCGGTTTCTGGTATGATCACGATCCTTTTATTTTCGTTATTGGTGATCTAGTTAGCATGAAGTTAAATCCTGGGCAAAATGATGCCGTTCACTATGTTTCTGGACCTTGCTTGGTTTTAGCGGGGGCGGGTAGTGGTAAAACTCGGGTAATTATTAACAAAATTGCATACTTAGTTGAAAAGTGTGGCTACAAGGCGCGCAATATTGCCGCGGTGACCTTTACCAATAAAGCCGCCCGTGAGATGAAAGAGCGTGTATCGCAGTCAATGGGGCGTAAAGAAGCTCGCGGTTTGTGGATTTCAACCTTCCATACCTTAGGCTTAGAAATTCTTAAACGTGAATATAAAGTGGTGGGCTTAAAAGCTGGCTTCTCACTGTTTGATGACCAAGACACCTTTGCATTATTAAAAGAGCTCACAGAAGATGAGCTTGAAGAAGATAAAGACCTCATCAAAGCGCTTGCTAGCGCCATTTCAAACTGGAAAGGTGATTTAGTCGTACCTGATCAAGCGCTCAAACGTGGCGGTGACGAACAAACTCAATTATTTGCCAAGCTTTATCAGCGCTATGCCCAGCAAATGAAAGCCTACAATGCGCTGGATTTTGACGATCTGATTTTATTGCCGACGTTATTGTTGCGTCATAATGAAGAAGTAAGAACCCGCTGGCAGACCCGTATTCAATACTTGCTGGTGGATGAGTATCAAGATACTAATACTAGCCAATATGAGCTGGTGAAGCTGTTAGTTGGCGAGCGTGCGCGATTTACCGTGGTAGGTGATGACGATCAATCGATTTATTCATGGCGTGGTGCTAAACCGCAAAATTTGGTGTTACTAGGGAAAGATTTTCCGCAACTGCGCTTGATTAAGCTAGAGCAAAATTATCGCTCTAGCCAACGTATTTTACGTGCGGCCAATATCTTAATTGCTAATAACCCCCATGTGTATGAAAAAACCTTATTCAGTGAGCTAGCCTACGGTGAGCCGCTTAGGGTGCTATTTGCTGCCAATGAAGAGCAAGAAGCAGAGCGGGTGGTAGCGGAGATTATTCGTCACAAATTCGTTGGCCGTACTCAGTTTGGTGATTATGCCATCTTGTATCGGGGTAACCATCAATCGCGGTTATTAGAACGTGCATTAATGACTAACCGCATTCCTTATAAGCTTTCAGGTGGCACTTCGTTTTTTGCACGCGCAGAAATTAAAGACATTATGGCTTACCTGCGCTTGGTGGTGAATCCAGATGATGATAATGCCTTCCTAAGGGTTGTTAACCTTCCTAAACGTGGTATTGGCCCTGCAACACTGGAGCGTTTAGGCAGTTATGCCAATGAAAAGCACATCTCGTTATTTGAAGCGATTTTTCAAGCTGAGCTAAACCATCATCTGTCGCCAGCGGCAATGGGGTCGTTATATCAGTTTGGTAAATTCATAGTCGATACCGGCGAAGTAGCTAGCCGCGGTGAACCGGTAGACGCCATTAAGCAGCTTATTCGTAAAATTAACTACGAAGATTATTTGTATGAAACCAGCACCAGCGCTAAAGCAGCTGAAATGCGGATGAAGAATATTTCAGAGCTGTATAAATGGGTGACTCAAATGCTTGAAGGTGATGATTTGGACGAACCAATGACCTTACCTGAAGTCGTTACCCGTTTGACCTTGCGTGACATGATGGAACGTAACCAAGAGGATGAAGGCGGCGATCAAGTACAGCTGATGACCCTACATGCATCGAAAGGCCTCGAATACCCTTATGTGTTTATGGTGGGCACCGAAGAGCGCATCTTGCCGCATCAGTCGAGTATTGATGAAGACAATGTCGATGAAGAGCGCCGACTCGCTTATGTGGGGATCACCCGAGCACAGAAAGAATTATGGTTTACTATGTGTCGTGAACGGCGCCAGTTTGGTGAAACCATGCGCTGTGAGCCAAGCCGTTTTTTGATGGAACTGCCTCAAGATGACTTGATTTGGGAAAACCGTAAACCAAAGCAAACTGAGCAAGAAAGGCTGCAAACCGGTAAAAGCAATATCGCTAACTTGCGAGATATGTTTAAGAAGTAAGCTTAGCTAACTGACACTCCGCACCTTGTTGGGTGTCAGCTATTTTCTCTAACTGCGTTTTTATACAGATGTCGTTAGCAGAGAATAAGCGCCCTTGACCTTGGTAGTACCCCAGCTGTCGTAACGCTGTGAGTTGTTCGTCAGTATTAACTCCATCAGCAAACATTTCAAACCCCAAGGTCGATGCAATGAGGCAATATGCTTTAGCCAATTGCAATTGTTTGCTATTCAGTAAGTGTTGGCTCGCGTCAGCATCGAGTTTAAGGGCTTTTATTGGCAAGAAGCTGAGGCTGCTTAACGAGCTATAACCTGTGCCATAACCATTAATGCCGATATTAACCTCAAGCTCAGTTAAAGTATCAAAGGCCGTGATATGGTTTTTTCGGTCTTTAACGAAGGCTTTTTCATGGAAAAATACCCATAAATGGCTTGGACTGATTTGGCTATTTTTGATGGTGTTTTTTAAGCTTCGTAAGTCGTATTTCAACTTAATATGCTTGCTTGATAGTGACATGTGAATTTGTGGCGCGTGGCCCAGGGTGTCAGTTAACGCCTTATAGCCACTATCGATATATTTAAATATATAGTCATCAAAAATGGTGATAGTTTGGGTTTTACTCGCCAATGACTGCAGTTGTTGGTGACTGATACTACCATGTGTAGCGTGTTGCCAAGAGGCTATGGGCTCATAAGCCAAAATGCTCAGACCATCAAAATCGACCACGGGGATTAAATTAACATTTATATGGTGATTTTCTAATGCCTGCTGGAAGTCCTGCTCTAATTCCACTCTTTGATTAAAGTGTTGCTCAATGTGCTGATCAAACACCACATAACAACCTTTACCTTTGGCTTTTGCCTGATACATAGCAGTGTCAGCATGACGTAAAATAGACTCGCTGTCATAGGAGGTGTTCTTTGCGCTATAAGCCACGCCAATACTAGCGCCGGAGATTACCTGTTGGCTGGTTAATGTAAACGGCTGAGCGATGGCTTTAAGTATGCGTTCACTGACATCTTCAGCATCTTGTTTACGATGAATTGAGTCTAGCAGTATCACAAATTCATCACCGCCTAAACGTGCAAGGGTATCGTTATCACGGATACACGCTTTTAATCTTTTTGAGGTTTCAATTAAAAATCGATCCCCTTCTAAATGACCTAAAGTATCGTTAATTTGTTTAAAGCCATCTAAGTCGATAAACAATAATGCACATTGTTCATTTTTATTACGCCTAAGATGTTTAATGGTTTGGGATAAGCGCTCCATAAAGAAGCTACGATTGGGTAAGCCGGTTAAATTATCATGTTTGGCATCAAAGACTAATTGGGCTTCGATCTTTTTACGCTGCATAATTTGTCGCTGCAAATTGTCATTCATTTCAGCGATAGCATGGGTGCGCTTTTGGACTTTGTCTTCTAATAATTCATGACTTCTTTTTAGCTGCTCTGCGGCTAATTTCTTTTCTATGGCATTGGCAATGTGTTGTGACACAAAGGTCAGTAACTCAAGATCTTTAACCGCAAAAGAGTCGTTATCGCTTAAGCTGTATATCGTTAACCCACCGGTGACTTCACCGTGGATGAATAATGGAATACCAATCCATTGCACCATTGCGTGAGTGTGGTTTAAGTCTGGATTATGGCCGTAGATGTCACCGGCTTTAATTAATGCTTGAATATCTTGCTGGCGCAGCAGTAGCGGCTTTTTATGCTTAAGAATATATTCTGTTAGCCCATCTTGCATTGGACGAGGCTTAGGCGGCTCTGAAGCCATCTTAGAGACATAAAAGGGGAAAGAAAGCGTATTGCTTGCTTTATTAACTAAAGAGATAAAACAATTTTCTGCAGGAATAAGTTGGCTGATGATTTTGTGGATCTGTGGATAGAATACAGATTGGCTAACATCAGAGGTCGACAGATCTGCAATTTGAAACAGTGCTGATTGCAACTTTTCAGCTTTTACGCGCTCTTGTACCTCTTGTTTTACTTTTTCGTAGGCATCACTGAGCTCTTTAGTTCGCTGCACAATGGCAATTTCGAGCTCTTCATTATGACGCAAACGTTCCATTACCCCAGAGATATGGTGGCAAATAAAGCCCATTAATTCTAATTCTAATTCACCATATATGATGTCATCACTGTAGCTTTGAACAACTAATACGCCAGTGACCTTATCATTATGCTTAATTGGTACCCCTAACCATTGCAGGCAGGCTGAACCTAAGTCATCTATTTCGCCTGCTTTTACCAGTGACTCAAAACCTTGATCATCACACAATAATGGCTCGCCAGTTCTCAGTACGTAGCCAGTAATCCCCCGTTTGAGCAGCGCTGATATTTCTTCATCGGGATAAAGCTCACTTGGATGGGGATCTTTTTCATCGGCAAAAAAAGGCAAGCTAATAATACTGCTGTCGGTATCGAGTTCAGCAATAAAGAAGTTATCAGCGTGGATAAGTTTTTGCAGGTGAGAGTGAACGCCATGATAAAAAGCATCAAGGGAGATGGCGTTAGTGGCAATGTTGGAAATTTCCAGTAATGCATTTTGGATTACTTCAGCACGTTTGTATTTGCTTAGCAAACGCCTTAGTCGTGACACTCTTCTTTTGAGGTGCTCAACATTATCTGAACTAAATATGGGGAAGGTTCCCTTTTCCATAGCACGCCCTTAATTCCTTTAAGACTTTTTACTGACGTTTCAGTATATGAAACTTAACCAATAATGTGAACCAACATGAGTTTATAATTAAAAATGCTCAAAAATATCCCAATTCAGTCAAAACATGAGCAAACAGAAAAAAAATTAAAAACAAAGGTAGACGTGAAGCTGATTTATCCCTATTATGTGCGTCGCTAACCAAGGCGAGCGCCCATAGCTCAGCTGGATAGAGCGTACCCCTCCGGAGGGTAAGGCCGAAGGTTCGAATCCTTCTGGGCGCACCATTCGGTACAGTAGCTTGTTAGCAAAATTGAAAGGTCAGTGGTGATTGTAGCTCAGTTGGTAGAGCCCCGGATTGTGATTCCGGTTGTCGTGGGTTCGAGCCCCATCAGTCACCCCATTCAATTTAACTTCTTTTAGAAGTGTCGTAATTGCAACATCTTCGGTGATTAGCGCAGCCCGGTAGCGCATCTCGTTTGGGACGAGAGGGTCAGAGGTTCGAATCCTCTATCACCGACCAAATTTTAGTATTCCAATTAGTGATTTATTTTGATCCTATCAGATTGGCCTACCGTATAAAAAGTTACATTCAGTGAATAGCGTTGTTGATAACGCGTCACTCACTCTTTTAGAGTGAAGCAAAGGGTTGACCTTATAAGACTTAGAATATCAGTAAAAATTTCGGTGATTAGCGCAGCCCGGTAGCGCATCTCGTTTGGGACGAGAGGGTCAGAGGTTCGAATCCTCTATCACCGACCACATTTAACAAAAAAGCCACTCAATGAGTGGCTTTTTTGTATTTCAAATAAACACCTTGTGCAGCATCATCCCTTTTAGCTACTCCCTTGTTACCTCAATGGTTGGTACGTTTAGTTAGTATCGCTGGGTTTGTTATACATTAATGCAGGTTACAGATAATAAAAAACCACATTTGCATGTGGTTTTTTGGGTATGAATTACCTTATTGGCTGATAAATTAAATGTTGATGGAAACCGGCGGTGAAATAAAGCCTTGGTAAGCATCAAGTCGCATGGAGGCAAAACGTTCTAACTGTGTTTGCTGCTGTATTCCGGTGACTATGACTTGAATATCTAAGCCTTTGGCCACATTCGATAAGGCTCTACATAGCTCAATATTGTGTTGGTCATCTTCCATATAGGCAAAGGATTGATCCAGTTTGACATAACTTGGGCGCAGGCTTTGTAAATAGGCCATTGAACCAAATTGACGGCCGAAATGATCAATACCAAATGTTGCCCCGTTATCACGAATAATATGGCATAACTTTTCACAGTTTTCTAAATCACTATAAACACTGGCTTCAGGTATATCAAAACAGATCCTTTCAGGGAAATTGCAATGACGTAAAAACTGCTGCAACCAAGTGTGAAAATGAATATCACTAATACTTTGAAAGGTGAGGTTAATAGCGAGTGGCTCATAATTTCGCTCTAAAAGTCGGTTTTCTACCACAGTTTCAATTAAACATTGATCCAGCAAGGTGCCTAATGACAATAACTCAACATAAGGCATAAATTGACCTGCGTGTTGCAATTTGTCGTCGACGGTAAGTTGGCAGTAAACTTCCCGCTGGCATACCTCTTTTTTGCGATTGAGCAAAATAGGCTGCCATCTGAACTGGAATTTTTTATTTCGAATCGCATCGGTGAGATTAGTGCGCCATTGCTCACGGCTAAATAATTGTTGTTCGTCGGTTTCAAACCAATGAAACACTTTATTGTCTTTTAGTGACTGCTGCAGTGCATTGTCAGCTTGGGCTAAAATATCACTGACGGTCATTTGACCAATGCGCTCTGCAACACCAATCGCAAAGCCTTCGTTGGGCTTACAACCTGCTTTTGATATTTCCTTATTAAGGGTTCTGAGTAAGGTTTGTAAGTATTTAGTTAGCTGTTCATGTTCAACATCGGCGATCAAAAAAGCAAATTCATAGGCGGCAATACGGCCAATAACAGAAGGTGCTACCTCATCTAAATGGTGCTGCAGCTTTTGTGACAGCAATTTAATGGTTTCATCACGTACTTGATAACCATATTTACTGTGCACTGTTTCTAACCAGTCAAATTTGGCTAAGAATATTGCTCCACTGCTAGGCTCTGCTAACCAGCCATTAATTCGACTGACCATATATTGTCGATTTGGCAGCCCTGAAACCTGGTCGACGAGGTTTTTCTTACGTAGGGCTGAGACTTCTTCATCCAGTGAGTTAAATACCTGTTTAAGTTGTGCCGACATGCTATTAAATGCACTTACTAACTCTTGCAGCTCTTTAGTTTTAGGCATTGGCATATCAGGTCCAAACTGCTGATTAGCCACTTTTTTTGCATGAATTGAAAGGTCGTGTAACGGTTTTAAAATAAAGCCTAAGCCAAAGCGAGCGCAGACGATAGCCAATAAAAATAGAATGGAAAAAATGATAATGGTATTAGAAATAATCCGCCACAGTTCATGGTAGCCAAACCCAGGGTGAGCGGTAATTTCTATTTTAGCTAATTGCAGCCAGCCTGAGGTTAAGACAGTCTCTTTGGTGATGCTTTTAAATAGCTCAAGGTCAATAAACCACTGCGGTACACCGTCGATTCTGATGGCGTTATTCCACACTTGTTGCTTACCATCAACCAGCCAAGTGAGTTTAATTTGCTGGTAATAACCGCCTTCAAATATCACATTGACTAGGGTTTCTGCGCCAACATCATCACCATTTTCAAGGGCAGGGACGAGCATAATACCAAGGGAATGACTGGCATTATTTAAATCTGATTCCATCTGCTTACTCAAGAAACTTTGGGTCTCAGTAAACTGCACGTAACCTAAGCTGATCACCACCAGTAAAAATAAACCAAAAAGTAACGCATAGATTTGACGAAAGAGGGTCATCTTGGTCACTGCTCCATTTTTTGTTTGGGTTGACGCAAGCGGTCGATACCCAATCTAAGTTTTAAATCATTCCATTTTTCAAGACGTGACGAGGAGCCAGCAAGCACACCTCGGCCTTTTTCTTTGTTGAGCCATAACTGTTTACCATTAAAACTATAAACAGGTATTAAATCATTTCTCATTGTCGCGGGTTTTATTATCGGGTCTAGATTGTCTAAAACCAGTGGTACCGCGCCTGGTGTTTCATAGTAAGCTAGCACCATGTGGTACTGGTTTACTGTTTTGGCTTTTACCATGGTAATTCTGAGTTTATCTTCAGGTATACCAACTTGGAGTAAGGTAAAGTATTTAGCGATAGAAAAATCTTCGCAATCACCAGCATTGACCCCAATAAACTCCATCGGAGAAGCCCAATAATTAGACTCGCCCCATAAGGCTTTATCGTCAACAAACTTAAATAAGTTAAAGAAACGGTTAACCTTTTCTAGCCTGGCAAGCTCATCAAGTTGCGGTGCTTCATTGATGATTTTGAACCAAGCTGTGGCGCGTTTTCCAGCTCTTTCACCGTAATGCTCAGTTAAAGCATTAATGGTTTTTTTTGCATCAATTTGCGCTGGTGGCGCGGCAAAAAGCCCCGATACCATCAAAGCAGATGCTAGCAGTGAATAATGACAACATTGTTTTATACGTTCTAACCTCGAACGGCCATTATCAGGCAACTGTTAGCACCTCAATGACAATTTTTACTGATCAACAGTATAAATGTGCCACTTCATATCTGTTTTTGAATCATCGCCAGTCACTTCAGCAATAACCCGGCGGTTAGCCTCATTAGCCTCGGCTGAGTCAGATTCATCAATAGGTCTATCGTAGCTATAGCCAATGGCATTGAGCCTTGACGGATTAATAGCAAAAGTGTCAGCTAATATTTGGGTAACGTTTTGTGCTCTGGCTTGAGATAAGTGTAGATTATGCTCATAGCTACCGGTTTTACTGCAATGGCCTTCAATGGTGACATTGGTGCTAGGGTACAGCTTCATTAATTGCGCAATTTGTTCAATTTGCTGATAAAAGCGTGGGTTAATGTCTGCTGAGTCATTTTCAAACAGAATGTGTAACTCCTGGCGCTCATTAATTTTGCTTACGGTGGCGCAGCCATAATTGTCGATATCAGCACCAATGACCGTTTCTAAGCAGCGCTCACGGGCCATAATCACACCGTCATTATCATTATCATTAAGATCAAACTCTTGTTGCGTGGCCGTATCCATAGTGACAATGTCTCGCATCGAACAGCCAGTCGCTAAGCTTATTACAAGTAGCAAAAACAAATATTTCATCATCTTACTCCACCTTCATAATCACGTTCACCTTGCCAAATATCTGGACGTGTGACCCGCAACGAGTCAAGCAATCTACCCGTTGCATTTAGCAGCCGATATTTTGCCGCCGTTTCGTCAAACTCAGTTTGCAGGTAATCTTTACGGGCTTGAAACAGCTCATTTTCAGTATCGAGTAAATCCAGCAAGCTACGTTGGCCTAAATTAAACTGTTGAGAATAAGCTACTTGGGTATCTTTAGAGGCAATCACATGGTCGCGAATATAGCGTTTTTGCGGTGCTAGCATCTCATAAGCATTCCAAGATAAATGCACCCCTTCAATAACTTGGCGATGTGCCCGTTGACGAATTTCTTTGGCCTCATTGATTTTGTAAGCAGCTTCCTTTTCCCGTGCGAGATCTTTACCACCTGAGAAAAGGTTGTATTTAACTCGTACCATGCCGACTAAATCGTTATTATGGCCGCCGACATTAGGGTTGAGAGCACTGCCAGTGCCGTAACCATCTTCACCATCTACATCATTATTCCAATTACCATTTAATTCTAATGAGAACTTTGGATAGTAATTTGACTGCGCTGATTTTCGTTCTTTATCTGCGGCGTTAATATCGCTATTGGCAGATTTAAGGATCGGATGATTTTCTTGGGCCATCAGCACGCTTTCAGCGATATTATCAGGCATCAAATCCATATCTGGCACTGGTGCAACTAAGTTATCAGGTTCTTTTTCGACAATACGAATATACTGTGCTTTCGCATCTAATAGGTTATTTTTAGCTGCCATAACATTAGCGTTAGCACGAGCTAATCGACCTGATATTTGCGATAAATCAGCAATGGAGCCTAAGCCTGATTCGGTGCGCTGCTTAATTTGGTCGTATATTTCTTCATGACTTCTGAGGTTTTTTTCCGATAACACTAATAGCTGCTCAGCTTTAATGTAATTGGTGTAAACCTTACTTACTTCTAAAGCGATATCTTCAGCAGCGGCAAATAATGCCCACTGTTCAGCACTGGCTTCAAATGAGTAGCGATCAACTTCACTGCTGGTATAGAAGCCGTCAAATAACATCTGTTTGATGCTAAAACCTGCTTCACCACGTTCGAGCTCCATAACGCCATCATCTAAATTATCGTTACCAGGCTGGCTTTTACGTCGGGTTGAGGGGCTGTCCGTTTGCTCCCAACCATAGGCGCCGGTTAAATCAACTGTTGGCATATAACCTGCCACAGCTTGATTAACTTGCTCCTCACGGGCTTTAAAGCGATTAAAGGCAATACGCAACTCTGGATTAGTATCCAAAGTATGGGCGACAGCTTGTTCTAACGATTGCGCGTTTAGAGTAGGTACTGCAAAAAATGCAGACATTGCCAATGCCAAAATACTTAACTTACGACACTGGGTTATATTCAATTTCATGTAAAAAACCCTCCAGGTTTTTTGTTTAATTCTCTCGAAGTGCAGTTTCTTTAGCCCTTAAAATAGGGTTTAAAATATACTCAAGGATTGTTCTTTGTCCGGTTATTACGTCTACTGAGGTAAGCATTCCCGGAATAATTGGCATCTGTGTGCCATCTTTTTTTATCAAATTTGATTCTTTGGTTCGTACTCGGATGGTATAAAAGCTGTTGCCTTCTTCATCTAAACTGGTATCGGCACTAATGTGCTCTACGGTGCCTTTGAGGCCGCCGTAGCGGGTAAAGTCATAAGCGGTCACTTTGACGATTGCGGGTAATCCTGGGTGTAAAAATGCAATATCTTGTGGGGTTATCTTAGTCTCAATCAGTAGCTGATCTTCTGATGGCACAATTTCAATAATCTCTTCACCTGGTTGTACCACACCCCCTAAGGTATTCATGTGTAGGGTTTTAATGGTGCCGTTAACGGGTGAGGTAATAATGGCTTTGCTGATCTTATCGAACGCGCCTATTTGCGCTTGGTTCATCCTAGATAGCTTAGTTTGCATTTCATTTAATTGGGCGCGTAAATCAGCAGCGTAAACAAATACCGCCTCACGGCGTTTAAGGATAGCTTCATCCATAGTGGCTTTTAATTTAGGCCGCAGTAGACGTAAGGTTTTAAGCTCACCTTGAATGTCATTAACAGTACGTTCAAGTTTTAATAGCTCAACTTCTGGAACGATACCTTTTTGTGCTAGGGGTTTAGTGAGTTCTAATTCCCGTGAAATCAGCTGATAGCTTTTGGTTAGGGTGATAATTTTAGAGCTTAACTCTTCAGTTTCTTGTTGGCGCTGCTGAATTTGGCGCACCAAAATTTCTAACTGATTGCTGAGATTATCTAAACGGCCGCTGTATTCAGCTTGTTGGTTTTTAACTAAGTTAGGCTCATCATTGATAATCTCATCAGGAAAAACTAATGGCTGCTTCGTGATTTTAACTTGCTCGCGCCAGTTTGAAGACATGTCAGAAATAACAATACTATCTAGCTCGGTTCGCAGGCGGATCACATTAGTTTGTAAGCTATAAACCTCTTGTTCTTGTTGAGCGAAATCTGAGCGGAAGCGAATGTCATCAATTTTGACTAATGGCTGACCTTTGGTGACTATCATGCCTTCTTGGACATAGATTTCTTGTAGTACGCCACCATCCAAACTATCAATGAGTTGCACTTGGGAAGAGGGGATAACTTTGCCCATTCCTGAAGTTACCTGATCTAATTCAGAAAAATAGGCCCAAATAAAGAAGCAGATAAACATGGCCGCAATTGACCAAATGATTAGGTGATGACCACGTGGTGACTCGGTCATCATGGCACCATAAACATCATCGACCATGTCTAAATCATGGTTAGAGAGCTTGTTAGTCATTAACTGCGCCCTCCTGCAAGTAAGCCATTATTGAGTTTTTCAAGCACGCGATCTTTGGGGCCATCGGCAACAATATGGCCCTTATCAAGTACGATAATGCGATCAACTAAACGTAATAAGTGCATCTTATGGGTGATCAGTAATAAAGTGCGGTCTTTACTGACATGCTCCATTGAGCGAATAAACTGTTTTTCAGCGCGAGCATCTAAACTGGCTGTTGGTTCATCCATTAATAAGATGGGCGGATCATTTAAGGTTGCTCTTGCTAATGCAACGGTTTGACGTTGCCCTCGGCTTAATGACAAGCCGCCTTCACCTACTTGCTGATCTAAACCTTCAGACTCAAGGTTAGTAAACATACTGACCCCAGAAAGCTGCACTGCACGAATAAGTTGATGCTCTGTCACCTGACGGGTGCCAAAAAGAATATTATCTTTAATAGAACCATGAAAAAGGGTCACATCTTGGGGCAAATAGCCGAAATTTTTACGTAAATCACTGGGGTGAATTTGACCCGCATCTAAGCCATCGTAACGCAGGCTGCCTTGAGTGGGTTTATACAAGCCAACTAACAGTTTTGCTAAGGTACTTTTGCCTGAGCCATTACGGCCGATAATAGCAATACGCTCACCGGGTTTTATGTGGACGGAAAGCGGATGTAGCACAGGTCTTTCGGCTTCAGGAAAGCTAAAAGCGATGTTATCAGCATCAATTTTACCTTGTAAGCGCTGTTTACTAACCAAGTGGCCCCTGTTTTCAAACTCTTCTTCTTGATTCATCACCTCGTCAAGTTGACGTAGCGAGCTTGCGGTTTGGTTGCCACGGGTAATAAGACCTGCAAGCTGCGCCATTGGTGAGATTGCGCGGCTTGATAGCATTACAGCGGCAATAATGCCGCCCATTGAGATAGCGTTATCTGCCACTCGATATACCCCAAGGATTACCACACAGACGACGGTAAGCTGCACCACAAAGTTAGCCACATTACTGACGGCATTAGTAAGTTTTTTAGATTTAAGCTGCCAGTTGGCGGTGTGGCCTATCATCTGCTGCCAACTTTTTTGCACTAAGCCTTCAGCGCCATTGGCTTTAATAGACTCTAATGCGGTTAAGCTTTCAATCAAATGGCCGTGTTTAAGGCTTGAAAAGCGGTTACTTTCTTCAATTGCGGCTTTAAGTTTGGGTTGGATGTAGAGCGTAAAGCCAATAATGATTATGCCACCAAGCACTGGGATCACCGCTAAGTCGCCGGCAACAATATAAATAATGGTGACAAACAGTAGGGCAAAAGGAAGATCCACTAAGGTGGTGATGGTCGCTGAGGTTAAAATCTCTCGAATACTATCAAATTCACTTAATTGCCTTGCCATGCCGCCGACGCTGGGGGAGCGCTTTGACAAAGGAATGCCTATCGCTTTGGCAAATAACTTTGATGAGACAATAATATCGACTTTTTTACCTGCAACATCAATTAAATAGCTGCGTAATTGGCGTAAAATAAGATCAAATAAATACGCTATACCAGCACCTATAGCCAGTACCCATAATGACTCGAAGGCTAAATTAGGCACCACTTTATCGTACACATTCATGATAAACAGCGGTGACACTAAGGCAAATAAATTGACCAGTACTGAGGCGATTAAGGCATCGCGGTAAATAGGCGCTGAGTCTTTAATGCTTTGCAGTAACCAATGGGTACTATTATCGTGAATGTGTACATCAAAACTGTTATCGCCACGAAACTCTTGTTTAACCAGAAATAGATAACCCACATAAAGGGTTTCTAGTTCTTCAATGGTGAGAACTTCTTCTCCACCGGTTTCGGGTAATTGAATGGTTGCTTTGTCAGCATCGATATCAAGGCTATGTAATATGCAGGCTTTTTTGTCTTTAAGCAGTAAAATACAAGGCAGTAAAATAGCTGATATTTGATTAAGGTCTTTACGGGTTAATTTCGCCGATAAACCGCCGCGCGAGGCGGCTTGAGGTAATAAATCAGGGGTGATGTTAGCGCCAGTTAATGGCAAGCCTGCCGCAAGTGAGTCACTTGAGCATGGCGAACCAAAATGTTCGGTCATTAAAACGAGACAATCTAGCAATGGATCGACCGTGGTACGTTGTGAGGCCGAAATTGTCCATTGCTCTTGATTGTTTGATGCAGTTGCTGGCACCTAATATAGATCCTTCATATTTATAATTATTAACAATCTCTTTAGTTGACGCTTACATATTACTACGTAGCGTCAACAAAGTGTTGTATTTAAGGAATAATATTACCATCTGGATTATGATCTAAAGGATCAATAATAGTATTTGGAGCCGGAGCTTCATTTGTGGTATCGACAATTAAAGCGCCATCATTAATTAATCCGTTAATAATGACCCCATCTTCATTGCTGCTATATATTGATGATAGTTCGATTCCATCGAGAATAATTTGTTGTTCAAAGACATCATCACCATTTGCATCAATACTAATAGTGGTAGATCCATTAGCTTCAGTAATGTTTAGCAAATCTTCTAAAGATGAGTACTCTTCGTTCACGAGTATGTCACTTAAATCAAGCTTATCTTCGCTTACGTTGAAGTCGGTAATATGGTCAGCACCAAATTCACCTTGTTGCCAGACGAAGGTGTCATTGCCACTATCGCCACGCATGATGTCATCACCTAGACCTCCTATTAGGGTGTCATTGCCTTCACCGCCTCTAAGCCCATCATTATGGCTGCCACCATCGATATTATCGTCTCCTGTATGACCATAAAGAATATCGGAGCCTGATTGACCGAATATAGAATCATTGCCACTACCTCCATTGACCGCATCTACTTGTGCTGAAGTAACGTCCTCTGTAAGTAATAATCCATTAGTATCTATTATGCTATCGGCGCCCGAAAGTGTGCCTGTCATGATGTGATGAGTATCAATTTCTTCGGAAGTTAACTCAAGTTCATCATCTGATTGATAATTAGTTGATCCTGTTGCACCCGCATAAATAGTGTCATTTCCTTTACCTGTTTCGATATGGTCATGACCCTCACTACTGCTTATAATTTGCTTATTATTCTGACTAAAGCTAGTAAGGTTGCTGCCATTGTCTGTAATCAAATTACCATCAGAGTTAGTTATTTGTCCGAATAATCCTCCACCGAAACTAACATTGAGCTGTTTCTGAGTGCCATTTTCTCCATCTAATACAATAATTTCATCGGCTAAGTTTGAACCTTCTACGTTGAGATTATCAGACGTGGAAGTAGGAACTCCTTGTACATTAACCAAGCTAACGTCTATAGAAAGTGTTGCACTTGATTCATCGCCGTCGGAATCTCTAATTGTATAAGTAAAAGTTTCTACGGCATTGTCAGGGATAAGGTTATTATCCATGGTGACATCGTAACGATAGCTACCATCGGTATTGATAACCAAGTTACCGTATGTGCCTGTGATCACAGTACCTATATTTCCAACGATGCTCGTATCACTTTGATCCCCAGTCTCCACACCAACCACAACCGTATCAACATCTGCTCCTGTAATATCATTATCAATGACATTACCTTCGATATACGGTAACTCGTATCCATTACCTGCAACCATTCTTATAACTAAATCGTAGCTTGTTGCGGCATTTTCTTCAGTATAAATGGAAGTTACCACATCACCATTTTCATCTATAAAACCAATTACTTGAATAGTATAAAGTTCGCCTTCATAGTTAAACGTTACATTAGTTTGTTCGATAGTTACAATATCATCAGGATTTGGTCCGTCATTTGGCGTTTCATTGTGAGCTAAATTCAGGGTTAATGTTACAGGTGTGACAACACCAAAGGCGTCTATGACATTAAATACCACATCCATTGAAGCCCCTGTTATGGAGCTTCCTGAGTATATGGGATAGTTATAATGAGTAAAGGTTCCTAAAACAATATCCTGATTAAGAGCAAGTTCGCCGTTTAAAGCTGTGTCATTATCAATGAAGCCATATCCAGATTTCAGACCTGCAGTTACAGGATTACCCCAACGTATTTGATCGAATTCACTATCGTTATCTTCTCCGCCATTACCGATATCACCGTCATAACGGACAATATTAGCGCCACCAATTGTCGAGAGCCAAGTTGCTTGCACACCACCTATAATAGCGAATGAATCTTCAAGTACCTCAATAGTGACGTTATCATTTGTTGCTTTTGAAAAGTCATCAATAATTCCGGCAGATAATGTTGCTGAGGCACTATCACCATCTATATCGTAAGCAGTTATTTGGAAATTATCAGATAGTGACTCACTATTTGATCCAGTATGATTTTGTGCGCTATTTATGGAGTAATTATAATCAAGTAAACCATCGTTATAACCAGTAATCGTTAACGTTCCATACTCCCCTGCAATCACAATTGGGTTAGCTACAGAAGCTACGAGCAATGAAGCGAGTGTTAATGTGCTCGTATTAAGCCCATTTCGAATTTCAAGACGGTCTAAGCCATCATTAACTTCTATATTTGTTGAACCACTTGCTAATGTTTGCCCGTTATTTACAAAGCCAGTACCATCAGCTAAGGCAGATTCATCGACTAGAAGCACATCGGGGGTATTGATGATGACGTCTTCATCAAGTCCAATAACATTGATAGTTACAGTAGCGGTATCTATTGCTCCATATTCATCGGTAATCGTATAAGTGAAACTGTCAGTTGTGACTTCACCTGCAGATAAATTACGGAATGCATTATTGGCATTATAGCTATAGGTACCATCGCCATTAATTGTCAATAACGCGCCACTTGGGAGAGTTATTACTTCCCCATCAACTAAATTGTCGCCATTGACATGACTTATTGTGAACGTATGACCTTGAGCATCAATATCATTTGCTAATAAGCCTTCAGAGATTTCTGTGATGCTTAATGTTGCGTTTTCATTGACAACATAAGCATCAACTAGTGCAGGTCCTGTGACAGTGACAGAGTCTAAGTAGTAGTCTGAGGAGTCAGTGAGCTGTGGCCCTCCATTTGCTTCACTAATAGTTGGTGCAGCTTCAAATACCAGCTGGTCAAATACAAGGCTGCCAGTATTAATTGTAAATGTGCCGGTTGTGCCACTAGTTGTTGAAAAGGTTTCGGTTGCGACCAATTGACCATTGTAATAAGCGTACCAAGTACCTTGCTCACCACTATTTTCATCAGCAAACATTCTAGAAACACTAAAGGTTGCTTCATTAACTAGGCCATTGAAATCAATGACAATCGCTTCTGATGTTCCTGATGCAGAATCATATTCAATTTGATTCTCTACTTGATCTGTAGACCTTGGCGAGCCCCCGACACCTAATTGATTGGTTCCATCGTTATAAGTCAGTGTTCCGGTGCTGCCGTCAGCATTTCTGGCGCTAATCACAAAGTCTGCTTCGCCATCAGCATTTGTAGGACTTACCCAACCGTTGGATGAGTCTGCAGTGGTTGAGAAAGTACTTCCAACAGCATCATCGACAGCATCGACAGTGTTTAAATCGATAGTCACAATTGCAGTATCACTTAAACTACCATCAGAGGTTTTCACTGTTAAATTAAATTGAGAAGACTGCTCAGAATTAATCTGGTTAGTGTCATTTACTGAGATTACACCAGTATTTTGATCAATGATAAATGCACTATTCTCACTGGTTAAGCTTTCTGAACCATTAGATAAAACAAAGGTATAGGTCAGTGAATCACCATCGATATCAGTGTCGTTAGATGTTGTCGCTTCATCAACATCATAAATCACAGTGCCATTTGCAACAGATTCATTGATTTGAGTTTGATAATTGTTAATCACAGGGGCATCGTTCACTTCGCCCACATTGATGGTGAGCAGGCCGATGTCGCTGAGACTGCCGTCAGAGACGGTGTA
>NZ_JAUOQU010000039.1:0-43386 GCF_030547195.1 Shewanella sp. 6_MG-2023
TTGTTTCAAGTTCAATGAAAACACGCGGAGCTTATAAGCATAAGTGAGCATGTTTGAAGCAGAAATTGAGACCATGGCGCAGCTATAAGAGGATTAAAAGATGCAAGTATTTGTTATTGGTGGCGGCGGACGCGAACATGCGTTAGCTTGGAAAGCAGCACAATCAGCTCAAGTTGAAACAGTTTTTGTTGCACCAGGTAATGCTGGTACAGCCTTAGAGCCAAAACTAGAAAACATCGACATTAAGGTTGAAGCAATTTCAGAGCTGGTTAAATTTGCTCAAGATAATAAAATTGAACTCACCATTGTTGGCCCAGAAGTACCATTAGCACTTGGCGTAGTGGATGCCTTTAACGAAGCAGGTTTGCCTATCTTTGGTCCAACTCAAGGCGCTGCACAGCTTGAGTCTTCAAAAGCCTTCACTAAAGACTTTTTAGCACGTCATAACATCCCAACAGCTGACTACTCAAACTTCACTGAAATTGAAGCAGCAAAAGCTTACTCAGTTGAGTTAACCAACAAAACAGGTTTCCCTGTGGTGATTAAAGCTGACGGCTTAGCAGCGGGTAAAGGCGTGATTATCGCGGCAGACCAAGCTGAAGCTGACGCCGCAATCGAAGACATGCTAGCAGGTAACAAGTTTGGTGAAGCAGGTTCACGGGTTGTTATCGAAGAATTTTTAAAAGGTGAAGAAGCCAGCTTTATCGTAATGGTAGATGGTAAAAACATTTTAGCAATGGCCACCAGCCAGGACCATAAAGCCCGTGATAACGGCGATAACGGCCCTAACACTGGCGGCATGGGTGCATATTCACCTGCACCAGTAGTGACCCAAGTTGTTCACGACTGGACCATTGCTAATGTTATCCGCCCAACGGTCGACGGCATGGCAGCAGAAGGCAATGTTTACACCGGCTTCTTATACGCAGGCTTAATGATTTCTCCAGATGGCAGCGCAAAAGTACTTGAGTACAACTGCCGCTTTGGCGACCCAGAAACGCAGCCAATCATGATGCGTCTGCAATCAGACTTAGTTGAGCTTTGTCTAGCCGCTACCCGGGGTGAGTTAGATAAAGTGACTGCTGAATTTGATTCACGCGCAGCAGTCGGTGTTGTACTTGCAGCAGGCGGATACCCAGATGCTTACCGTAAAGCTGACGTGATTGACGGTTTATCATTAGGTGATAACAACGCCAAAGTATTCCACGCTGGCACCGCCATGAAAGACGGCCATGTTGTCACTGCAGGCGGCCGCGTTTTATGTGCCACAGCACTAGGTAACACTGTGACAGAAGCACAAGCTAGCGCATACAAGCTAGTCGATGCTATCCACTGGGATGACGTCTACTTCCGCACTGATATTGCCTACCGCGCTATCGCACGTGAGCAAGATAAAGGTTAATTTTTTTAGCCTAATGCTGAATTAAAAAAATCCCTGTGATGGCAACTAATGCCAAAAGTCACAGGGATTTTTGTTTTAGCGTTCAAAATTCAATTCCATTAAAGTATTAGGAGCTTATTAAACTATTTATCTTCCTTTACTAAAGGCACCGCCGAGTGTTTGCTTAAATTCAAAATCAACACCCCAACCAGTATGGCGATAACAATCGAGATTAAACGGGTAAATTCAGACGACAGTGAATCTGCCGCTTGGTGCTTAATGATTTGATACGTTAATACGATAAAATTAGTAAACAATAACTGGTAAATACTAAAGCGACATTGTCGACGAATGCCAAAGCAAGCTAACTGCAGCCCGCAAAATAACGTCACCCCAATTAACATCCAAGTTGAAACCCCAAAGGCAAACAGTAGCATCACAGGTAAGGTAAATAAGATCCCAGTGGCGGTGGTGACAATTTTATTCTGGCTATAAATACGATGATCATTCGCGATAGGAATTTTAATCAAACTGCCAATGGTGATGGCAATCAGCATGGTTTGCGTACTGCCAATACTGATAAGTACCACCAGCGTAATACACATGGCGGTGGCTTTAAACATGATAAGCCCAATGTTAGTTTGCGCCCCTTCTTTAACGGTTTCATCCATTAAAATATCTTGCTCATCACCTGGGAATAATAAAAAACTGATGTAGGTGATAACGATGGCAATTAAAAAGGCTTCAAACATCAACCAAGGTAACACGTCCACTGGCGCACCCATTTGGAAATTCATCACTGTCATGATAATCACCACCATTAAGGCTAAGGTGGCAAGCATATCTTTAGGATCGTGATGACTGCGGTAAAAGCACCAAAAAAATAATCCCCAGCAAAATAGCGCATAACCTGTGGGAGTGTCTTTTAACACCCCAGCAAGAAACACCAATATAAAGCTAAGAAAGAATAATATGATAAGCAGTTTAAGTAACATACTCATAGGCGGCTTTGATGGCATGATGGTTAAAAATATCACCACAAACATCGGCGCTAAAATAGGCATAGCCGCCCCAGAGTATTGCAAATAAAACAGCAAAAAGACCGGGAAAAATACCAGCCTGATGATCGGATTCACCGCATTACGAAACATAGGTCCACACGCTCACAACTCGGATCCAAATTTTAGCTAACCATTCGCCAAAGCTGCTTTGCTCTGTAAAAAAGGCAACGGTAGCTTGGGAGCCATAACGAATGTTTTGCGGTATATCATCGTTTTCAAAAACAATGTTAACCGGATAACGCTGGGCATTTAACGAAGTGGTATCTGCGGTTAAAAAGCCTGTTGCTTGGTCAATATTATTACTGCCACCAGTCCCCCAACCTATGCTATCGACTTTGCCATTCAACACCCTCCCTGGCAGTGCATCGAGCACAATTTCAACTCGTTGCCCCTCACGAATATGCTCTAGAGAGTTTTCTCTAACCAGTGCTGAAATCCAAATACCGCGGGGATCAATAAAGGTCAGCATCGGCGTGCCAACCGTGGCTCTTTGCCCTAGAGTAAGTTGTAAATTGGTCACGACACCTTGTGAAGGCGCAATCACTTCGGTGCGCTGTAAGTCTAGCTGCGCTTGCTCAAGGTTGGCCATGGCCGCCAATAACTGCGGGTTATTTTCACCCTGTGGGCCTAAATTTTGTTTGGCTTGTACTAATGAGGCTTCTGCGGCGTTATAACTGGCTTGGGTTCGATCTCGAGACTCAATTGCATTGTCTAAATCAGATTGGCTTAATACCCCCTGCGCTGCTAACTCGGTGATCCTTACCGCTTGCTCTTTGGCGTTATTGCGGGCTGCTAACGCATCAATCACATTCGCTTGAGCAACTTCAACTGCTGCAGTATTGGCGCCAATACTTTGCCCTGTGATAGCAAGGTTAGCTTGGGCTGACTGTAAGGCAATTTGATAGTTGCGTGGGTCGATTTTAAACAGCACCTCACCCGCTTCTACCACTTGGTTATTTTTGACATTAACATCAACGATATTACCAGCCACTTGGCTGGCAACTCTCACCAAATAGGAATGGACTCTCGCATCGCCTGTCATAGGGGTGACTCTATCGGCCCATAGGCTATACAACCACACAAACAGGATCACGCCGATAATATAAAAACTTAACTTACGAGATGATTTTTCCGCTGCGGACATGATATTAACTCTCTAACTGATGATGAAATAGTGATGAAATAGTGCTGAAACTGAGCGCTAAGCTCTCAATAATATAGTCTAGGATATAAGTGAAAATATACATACAAGTATTTGTAAGAGTGATAAAAATTTATTCAAACAAAGGCTAAGGTTTCGATAAGAAGCACATTATAAATATTACATAGTTATTCACTTTTATTAGCCTAAGCGAATAGCTATTTTACTCAGTTAGCTTAATAGTCACAATCGCCTCATCAGCTCCAAAGAGCCACATTTTTTATCACTGCTGGTCATTGCCATAAAACATCGACTTACCCCTTAGACCTATGGCAGGATGTCACCCTGTCACAAGTTAATAACAAATAATACTGACAGCGCAACAGCCAGCATAAATATAAAAAATCTCATCACACCCCAAAAAAATAATAATAGAGATCACTCAATGTCTGATAAGCAAAAGCTAAACAAACACAAACAGCCCAGTTTGCTCGATGCCCTTGCACCCGTCTTTGCCCTCATAGCAATGCTAGGCACTGCGGTGTATCTTTTCTCTTCCGATAGCTCATCTGGTGCCAACCAAATCGCGCTGATCCTCGCGGCCTGTATCGCCATTTTAATTGGCTATAAAAATGGCTATAGCTGGAATGAAATGGAACGCGGCATCATTAAAAGTATTGGTGTTGCCACTGGCGCCTTGTTAATTCTATTTACCGTGGGCTCGCTGATTGGCACTTGGATTTTGGCAGGCACGGTGCCGACAATGATTTATTACGGCATGCAGATTTTGCACCCTCAATATTTTTATGCCGCTAGTTGTATTTTATGTGCTGTGGTCGCGATCAGTATTGGTAGCTCTTGGACTGTAGCGGGCACGCTCGGTATTGCCTTAATTGGTATTGCATCCGCTATGGGATTAGATATTAATATCACCGCAGGTGCGATTATTAGTGGCGCCTATTTTGGCGATAAAATGTCACCGCTTTCAGATACTACTAATCTCGCCCCCGCTGTTGCTGGCGCTGATATTTTTAGCCACATCAAATATATGACTTGGACTACCGTCCCCAGCATTATCATTGCGCTAATAGTCTTCACCGTTTTAGGGCTATCAGCCGATGTTGCTAGCTTCAATTCAGATCTTGATAGCACCCTGTTGCTCCTCGAAGCAACTTATCAACCTGGCCTGCATCTGCTTATTCCTTTATTAGTGGTGTTATTTTTTGCTAACAAAAAAATGCCAGCCTTTCCTACCGTAATTCTAGGGACGATTGCTGGGGCTATTTGTGCGGCGATTTTCCAATTTGATAATGTGGTCAGCTACGTTAATGAGGACAACTTATTACCGATAGTAGCACTCATTAAAGGTATTTGGGTTGCGATGTTTGATGGTTATGTGGCCACCACAGGTGACACGGTTTTAGATAACTTATTAAGCCGCGGCGGCATGAGCAGCATGGTCACCACGGTTTGGTTAATCCTCTGCGCCATGACATTTGGCGGCGTGATGGAAGTGACAGGATCATTATCGCGCTTACTGGAAAGTATCTTAAGTTTAGTGACGGGGACTAGCAGCTTAATTATCACCACTTTGGGAGTTTGTATCGGCGCAAATATTATTACTGCCGATCAATATATTGCCATTGTACTGCCCGGTAGAATGCTAAAAATTGAATATCAAAAACGCAAGTTGGCGCCAGTTAATCTAAGCCGTACTCTAGAAGATTCAGCTACAGTAACTAGCCCACTTATCCCGTGGAATACCTGCGGCGCTTTCATGGCCAGTACCTTAGGCGTAGCAACCATTGCTTATTTGCCTTATGCAATCTTTAACTTAGTTTGCCCTTTCATCAGCGCATCCTATGCGTATTTTAATATCAAGATTCAGCCATTAGATGAATCACAAATACTTACTGAGAATTTGTAAATTTTATACCTGCGGCTATAAAGCCGCGATGTATTACAGAATAACTAAAATAATTAATCGTAGCTCATAAATATTTAACTAATTTATTTAATATAAAATTAATAATTATATCCAGACAGAATATCGGTTATCACTAGTTGCAGCATCAATTTAAGAGTAAATGATTATTCATAACCTACAAAATAAAATAATACACTGTACTATCGATATATAGGCTTCTAATAAATTAGCCAATACAAATATAACTCTATACTAATTAACAACTTAATAAAAAAAAGTAAAACATCCCTTCCATAAAAAACACAAAAACATTATTATAACCCCCTCTCAACATTCAACCTCATTATGGGCAGCGAAACGTTACCAGAAAGAAACATATCTGCCTTCAGGGTTTGCTTCCAATTATTAACGGATAATTAATGAACACTTTTAAATGTAGCTTTTTAGCAATATTACTCGCTCTCAGCTTCCAAGCTAAATCACAAGATATTCCTTTAGCTAATGTAACGGTTGAATCTATTATAACTAATGAAAAGATGGAAATTAATAACTTATCAAATGAGTCATTTACTATTGACCTATATGGTAAGCAATTTCAATTAGTTCCAACTTCAGGATTAACTTTTGAATGTCAGGGAAATACCTATATAGAAATATTATTACCTGAAACTATTCATGACTACTTTGAAGTTGAATGTCACAGTAAGGTTACTTTCACCCCATCTTTCATTATCTCAAAATAAGCCTATTAAAATGAAAAAAACTCTTTTACTCTCAATATTCTTACTTTCAGCTTGTGGCGGCTCTAACTCTGATGGTTCAAGCAAAGAGACATACTCTTCTTGTCAAATAACTGCATCATCAGCTTTACTTGCTAGCGATATGACTAAAGATTTAAGCCAATGTTGGAACGCCTCTGGTAACGGTTACGAAAGCCAAGAAGACGCCCTTCAGTGGTGCCGACAGACGGTAGAAAACTATATCGCTAGTACTTATATCGTTGGCCATGATGTTCAGTTCATAGCAAAATCAACTTACTGTGCTAATTAAAACAAGTGGGCTTTTAAAATTAAAGACATTCATTTTAACCAAAGCGAACTTTTAGCCAACCATAATGGGTGTAATCCCATTGCCCTATTTGTCTTACTTTGGCAAATGGGGCTATGGGTGTTGATATAGCGGTAAATTAGCAATGTCAGAGGCTGTATCACCGGCAACGCTTTGGGCGTATAGCCTTTAGCGGCCACTATCACTTTATTTGCGCTTAACTCACCATGCTCAGTTAACAGTCAATGCTTGCCATTTTTTCTGCCCAGTCAAGCACCATGAGCTTTCAGATACTGTGTAGTGGCATGGCTTGACCAGAGCATTAGTGGACAATATATCACTCAATGTTATCTGGCCAAGTATATGCAGATGAACCGCTGTAAATCTTGGGTTAAGGACTTATTGTTACCTTTAACTACCTTTGTACTATCATCTATGTACTATCTTTTAATAGATATTTTCAGGTAGCTGCGTTATAGGTTTTATTTAATAAGATACAGCGATTTTACGGGCAAAAGATTCCATTGGAATATCGGCAAAACCAGTCGCAAACCAAGCTACCACCACATCTTTGCTAGGTGATACATAGATACCTTGTCCATTCATGCCACCTTTATAGAAATCGCCGTCAGCAAAAACCGCATCCCATTGATAACTATTAAATAAAGGTTTTTCTCCAAACCTTTTAGTTAGCATTGCCCCTATACGCCCATCTTTTAAAAAGTTTTCTTCTTTACCGCCTGTTTGTATTTTAACTAAAGTATTTTTAGATACCACTGGCTCAGAAGCCGTTTTATCCCAGCTTGGCGTATACAGTAAACCAAATCGAGCCATGTCGACTAATCGTGAGCTGATTAATCCATGGATGATCCCATTCCCTTGTGGTGATAGCGCTAATGTTGCATCACCGGTCATTCCGGCATGACGCCAAATACGTTCAGTGACTAAATCAGCGATTTTTTTGCCTGTAACGGCTTCAATTAATAACCCTAACATTTGTGTGTTAGCAGATGAATATTCAAATGCTTTACCAGGCTCTTGCTGCGCTTTTATAGAAAATAAGGCTTGATTGTGTGTTTGTTTAATACCTTTACTGTTAGGCGCACCCAATTCAGCCGCAAAAAATTGCATGATGCTTGAGTTAGGGTTTTTACGATTTTTATAGTTTTCAGCTAAATCTAAACCAGTTTGCATGTTGAGAATGTCAATAATTTTGATATTTTCCCAAGCGGTTCCCTTAGCTTCATCCATATAAGTGGACAATGTGTTGTTAACGTCAATTTTTCCTTCATCTTCCAGTTGCGAAATCAGCAAACTGGCGACAGGTTTAGCATTAGACATCCACACATGATTATCATTTTTTCGCATGCCGGGGTATTGCTCAAAAACGACTTTCCCCTTGTGTAAAACCATCACGCCTTGTACTGGTGATGCCTTATCATTAATCATGTTTTCTAACGATAAGCTTTTACCGTCTTTATTTGACAAGGTGATTTGGTCAACTTTTTTATCTAATTCTTGCGCTAATAAACTAACGTTACCTTCTCGATAAATAATTGCTTGGGGTAAAAATTCACCTAAATGAAAATAAGAATATGCTCCTGATTCCGTAGGAACGAGGAATTTGGGTAAACTCCATTCGCTGTGAAGGGCATAGGCCTTTTCTGCTGAATATCCATGCTTAAGTTCAGAGACAAACTCGGTGGCATGCAGTGGAGCAGAAAGTGATATGAAAAGTGTCGCGATAGGGAGAAGAGAATTTTTTATAATTGAATTTTTGTATTTTCTATTTTGCATTACCGTTAACCTTTCTTGTATTAAAGTAAATTTTATTCTCCCACAAACTTCGGAATAAGATTGTCATCTACATAACAATTGAATTTCATCAAAATTAACAAAAATCATTGTTTTCACTGTTTTAGGCTGTCAACTGATGTTGCTAGCTTCAATTCAGGTCTTGATAACACCCTGTAGCTTTTAAAGATGCTGACCAACCCGGTCTGCTTATTCCTCTATTAGCGGTGCTATTTTTACCTATAAAAAGTTGCCAGCCTTTCCTAGGGTTATTTTAGCTAAGCTAGTAGGGCTATTTGCGCTGCTGAATTCCAATTCCATACATGGTCAGCTATGCCAATGAAGACAACCTGCTACCGATTGTGACGCATATTAAAGGTATTTAGGATTGCCATGTTTGATAGCTAGCTTACTGACCTTACGCAATCTTTAACTTAGTTTGCCCTTTCATCAGCGCATCCAATGGGTATTTTAATATCAAGATTCAGCCATTAGATGAATCGCTACATCTCACAGAAGGTTTATAAGTTTCAATAATGCCGGCTTAGCTTGCTGCGATATAAATGACTAACCCAAACGGTCTTTCAACCAACCATAATGGTAGTAACCCCATTGCCCTATTCGCCTTGCTTTAGCAAAGGGCAAACGGGGTAATGGGTTTTGATAAAGTGGTAAATTAGCAATTTCAGTTGGTGTTTCACCGGCAATACTTTGGGCTAATCGAAAAGCCGCTTGTGCACTAAAAGACACCCCAGCGCCGCAATAACCTAAGCTGTAACCCACGCCGTTTTTCTCAACTACATGGGGCATATCATCCATTGATGCCGCTATCCAGCCCGTCCAGTTATAGGCCACTTTTTTAGTCGCTAATGCAGGAAAGCATTTATTCATGGCCAGCTTGAGTCGCTGACCATAAATCGGATCTGCAGCGTCTTTCCCCCACACAGCGCCGCGGCCGCCAAACAGTAATCGATTATCAGGCAGTAACCTGAAGTAATATTTTAAAATGCGGGTGTCCATGGTTACTTGATGGCTAAATAGACCAGCGGCTTGCAGCTCATCAGCACTAAGTGGCTCAGTGACGATAATATTACTGAGTATTGGCAAAAACTTTTCATCAATGCGGTGATTAAACGCTTTGGGCGTATAGCCATTGGCGGCCACTATCACTTTATTTGCGCTTAACTCACCATGCTCAGTGAACAGACGGTGCTTGCCATTTTCCTCGATCCAGTCAAGCACGCATGAGCTTTCAGATAGGGTGACATCTTGATGCTCAACCATTGATTTATAGCCCAGCAATAACTTTAGCGGGTTTACCCCAAAGCCATCACTTAATCGCAGTGCGCCATAGGCTTGGTGATGATTTAAATAATCTCGGCGAAAGTCTGCAGCATTAATAAATTGCGCATGCTGATCCATATTTGCAGAGCCTGCTGACGAGGGTGATTTACTGTCTAATGGTGAAGGTATTAAATGCTGCTGAATAAAGTCAGCGGCTGTTTTAAGCTGCTGCAACGCCTTAGGGTTATGCGCCACCTTTAAGTAGCCTTTCTCCTGCGGATCACACTCTATATTGTATTTATGAATTAGTGATTCAACGCGCTCGACAGCTTGGCTAAACTCGCCATAAATGGCTTTAGTGGTGGCTAAATCCCAACGTTTTGCCATAGCGGCATAGCCCAACCTGCCCGAGCCCTTTAATACAAAACCTGCATTACGGGCGCTGGCACCAAAACCCACTTGGTTTGCCTCTAATACATGGCAATCTATATGGTATTTACTGGCGAGATAATATGCCGTCAGTAATCCTGTATAACCGCCGCCAATTATCGCGACATCCGTTTGCTGATGACCACTTAGGTGAGGTAAGCGTGGCGGCAAAGCTTGGGTACTTGCCCAATAGCTATTGGCCAGTGGTTGTGAAGCAGCATTCGGGGTTATTAAAGGATCATACATAGCAGCGGCTCTTTTTATTTTGGTTATATGAGTGCAAATGCGGGCACTAAAATCTGCAATAAAGCCTTTTAGTAAAGCCTTTTGATAACGTCTCTCTATAAATGGTTAGCTAAATTCAATCACCATTTCACAAGCTGTGCAGTGGCAATCATCGCCGCAAAGCACACAAAGATAATCGCTACCGTCTACTTTTTGGTTCCAACGGCTCGGATGTTGTTTAATTAATTGCCCACCAGCATGAGTAAAGTAACCTACCGCCGAGTTATTTGGGCTTTGTTGCCATAAGTGACTCACCCCCGCTTTGGCGCCCTGTTGCTTAACAGCCGCAATAGACGCTTGCAGTAATTTAGAACCAATCCCCTGACCGCGATATGCTTCTGCTACTGTATTACATTTGAAATAACACATATTTTCAGCAGTAACAGGCCACTTTTCAGGAGTACACCATTGATCAACTGGCCACTTCCCAGCGGCATAAGTCAGCCTAAAACCGACAATATTAGCCGTCGAATTATGGGTATTTTTAGTTGGTGATAATTGTTCACTTTCTGCGATGAAGTGAGCATTGATATTATTTTTTATACCCATTCGATAAATTTTTTCAAGCGAAGATAGATTTAAATACCCTTCACCATGAACCAAGTTTCCGAGCTCAATAACTTGTTGAAAATCATCAGGAGTTAAGCTTCTTATCATTATTATATTGACTCCAGGTTGTCTTAATATATCGCCAAGATAGCACAATTATTTAGCAAAAATAACGATGTTAAACTTTTGTGATAATTTGGCGATAACACAGTGAGATCCCTTTGGCAGAATCGATTGCAATTAAACAAAAGGAGCTCCGTTATGAAATCATCTGTATTAAAACCTATCGCACAAAAAGCAAGCTTACTGACTTGTGGACTCATCGCCGCTGGCCTGTTCAGTATGTCAGCTAATGCTGCTGAAGTTGAAATCAGTGTTGTTAACCTAACCCACGGTAATCACTTCACGCCATTGTTTATTGCAGCACACGATGCTGACAGTCACCTATTCCAAGTGGGCGAAATGGCTACACCAGCATTACAAAAAATGGCCGAGGGCGGTGATATTGCTGATTTAGATGCCGCAGTTATGGGCGCAGGTGGCGTGACTGTTACCAACCCAGCCATGGGTTTATTAGCCCCCGGTGCTAATGTCAGTGATGTCATGCTTGATTCAATGGAAATGACGCACCTTTCTATCGTTGCTATGGTACTACCAACCAATGATGCCTTTATGGGGTTAGATGGCTGGGAGATCCCGACTGAGTCGGGTACTTACACAGTTTATGTAAACGCCTATGATGCGGGTACTGAAGCCAATGATGAAGTGGTTAATGGCGGCGGAATGTCCGGCGTTGCAGGTATTCCAGCAGCGCCAGGTGGTGACGGAGGTATGAATGGTACTGGTGTTATGGATGGTGCTACTAATGGTTATGTCCACACTCATCCAGGTGTGCTTGGTGATACTGATCCAGCCGGCGGCGCCAGTGATTTAGACAGCCGAATTCATCGCTGGTTAAACCCTGTTGCGAAAGTTGTTGTTACCGTTAAATAAGGGGCATGTGATGAAATATCCAATCAAAAATATCAATAAATATAGCCTGAGTGCTGCAGCATTAATTGCTGTGCTGGGCTTAAGTGGCTGTTCAGACAATAACAACTCACCGTCTCCTGAGCCGACTCCAACCCCAACGCCCGATACGGTAATGCAAACCTATAGCGTCACAGTGACAAACTTAACGGCTAATCAACCCATGTCACCGATTGCAATTGCCGTTCATAGCAATGATGTGATGTTATGGCAAGCAGGCGAAAGCGCAAATGTCGCCCTAGAGAAAATTGCTGAAGGCGGCGATTCAAGTGATGTAGCGGCTATTGAGGGTATCGAGGTTACGGCCAGTGGCGCTGGTATATTGATGCCAGGCATGTCAGAAACCATCACAATTACTTTAGATGAAGCCGATGTTGCCAACCTTACCGTAGCAACCATGCTGGTAAACACCAACGATGCCTTTACTGGATTAAACAGTTACGACATTTCGATGTTAGCAGTCGACACTATGGTCGCTATGAAAGGCATGGTTTACGACGCTGGCACTGAAGCTAATACAGAAGAAAAAGGTACCATGCCCGGACCTGCTGATGGCGGAGAGGGGTTTAATGCAACCCGTGATGATGTTGATTTTGTTCATATTCATCCAGGCGTGATCACCATGTATGACGGTTTAATGGACTCAGTCCTAACGCCATCACACCGTTTTGATAATCCGGCAATAGCCATATCAATCAGCCGCACACAATAGCAAGCATCAGCCTTTATGATTAAAAACCAAACAAGCTGAAAGTTTATCCGCCCATCTCAGGTCTGCTGGATAAGGACCTGAAATGGGAAATTCTGGATGAATGATTCTAATAAGCACCATCAGCACCAAATCAAGCCACATATTTTGTTGGTTGAAGATGAGCAAGATTTGGCAAGGCTCATCATGCTAAATCTAACCGCACTAAATTATGAGGTGTTTCATGCCACCACATTAAGCCAAGCGCTTAACATCATTAAATCTAGTGTAATAGATTTGATTTTGATGGACCGTATGCTACCTGATGGCGATGGCATTATGTTGTGCCAGCAACTTCGTGAAGCTGACAACTCGGTTGCTGTGATGATGCTAACTGCCAAAGATTCAGAAGCCGATATTGTATTGGGCCTTGAAGCCGGTGCTGATGATTACTTAGTCAAACCCTTTAGTGTGCTGGAGCTACGAGCGCGAGTAAAAGCCATGCTTAGGCGTAGTAAAACTCAACAAATCAGCTCTGAGCAACTGCAGTTTAATGGCGTTACCATTAACGCAGCAACCCGTGAGGTCATTACCAATGACTGCCCGCTGGAATTAACCGCTAGAGAATTTGATCTGTTGCTGTTTATGGCCAAGCATCCACTACAAGTATTTAGCCGAATGCAATTATTAGAGGCAGTGTGGGGTTACAACTATGACGGTTATGAGCATACGATTAACAGTCACATTAATCGCTTACGCAATAAACTCGCCCACAGCCCTGGGCATCCAGAATTAGTCAAAACCGTTTGGGGTGTAGGCTATAAGTTCTCTCCACCATCAGCAACTTAGCTGATATTCGTTTTAAGCATGTTATTTTTAAAGTGTATATGGGTCTCTAATGAACCGCTTATTTAACCGACTATTCTTATCTGCCACTTTAATGGTGTTGCTACTTTTTGTAGCCCTGTGGCAATGGTTACAACTCAACCATGAATTTAGCCGTAATCAAATTCAGCAATCATTACACTTACAACTTGCTGAACATATGGCGCACATTAATCCGTTATTGTCACAAGGGATTACCTCAGATGCAGCGCTAAAAGAAGCATTTCACGACTTTATGCTGCTGGGCCCAAGTTTTGAAATTTATACCTTAGATCCACAAGGTCGTGTCATTGCTTACGATGCCAAAGAAGAGAAAATCAAAACCACTCGAGTAAATTTAGCCAAGATAAAGCAATTTATTGCAGGTCGAGACCTACCGATTTTAGGCACAGATCCCCGCTCAAAAAAAACAGAAAAAATCTTTTCCGTCAGCCCGCTCATCACTACTGACGGGCTTCACAGTGGATACTTATATGTCATCATCGGCGGCGAAGATTATGATAGCTGGCAAGCACTAACAAACTCAGAAAATCAGCCCAAGCTGTGGGGCGCTACCATTGGCTTTTGGATTATTTTTGCACTGATGTTATTTGTGCTATTGCTGGGCTTTTTTACCCAACCAATTAAAAAATTAGCTAGCGATCTCAACCAATTAAAAGATTCGCCATTAAGCGGCACACTGGCCTTGCCTAACCGTTACAATGGCAGCGAAGAAATCAGAGTCCTCAGTGACAATATTAATCATTTACTGCATAAAATCAGCCAACAACACCAACAAGTCAAACGCCAACAACAAGCCAAACATGACTTCTTACTGCATTTGTCCCATGACTTAAAAACCCCACTCACCTCTTTGCTGGGATATATCGATACCTGGCTACTATTACCGCCAGCAGAGCGCCAACCAGAATTAATTGAGTACGCCGCTAATTCAGGGCAAAACTTACAGCAGTTACTGGCACAATTACTTGAATTAGCAGCACTGGAAAATGGTCAAATCAGTGCCCAAATAAGTCAAATTAATTTGCGAGAGGTATTACTGGATTTAAAACAAACTTTTGCACCCAGAGCGCAAAAACTTGGAATACTCTTAGACTTTAATATTGCCGATGAGCTGCAAGTGTATACCGACCCACAATTAATGCGTCGAATATTAAATAATCTTGTAGATAATGCCCTGAGATACACCCCAAAAGGTGGCACCATCAAGGTATACAGCGAAAGCTTAAATGGTCAAAGCTGGTTAGCCGTTAAAGATACTGGCGCAGGCATGCATAAGCATGAAGTCGAAGCCTTAAAACAATTATCCATGCAGCAGTTATCATTTGAGCCCAATCAAACATTGCCACAGTTGGGTGTTGGTTTAGCCATAGTGCGCCAATTGCTTGGACTCCTAAAGTGCCGTATTGATATTAAAAGCACTCCCGGCAAAGGAAGCCGTTTTATGATTGAACTAGCCACACACTAAATTAGACAAACACTAAAAATAACAAAGCCACCTATAATTAAGGTGACTTTGAGGGTCATAACTGAACACGCCCCTTTAGAGGGAGCGCCTATATTCAGCTACAGAAATAGCTATTAACTTTAGATAGATTGATAAAGTTTTTTAATTTTGTGGAAGAAAAGACTCACAAAACCAGCAGCTAAACTGCCCCACATTAATAATACTGCCGCAACAGTCACAAATTGCCCCATATAATAATCGGCATTAGCCACATAAATGTAATGGGTACCTGGTAGTAGCGCAGCAAATACAGCAAAGAACATTAAAGCAACAATAATTTGAATTTTCATAATTAACTCTTTTTGGCAAAGGCTACTAGTTTTTGCCTCTGTTTCATCATGAAACAAAGCTAGTTAGCTAAATAATACTTAATTCTCAGAATGACGATAAAGTATCAAATAAACCCCACTAAGAGTTTTGTTAAGATCACAATTTAGAATATTCAATTGTCACTTTGTGATAGAGAGCACTCATTACCATTAAAACTATGATGAATAAAATATGGTAAAGCTCAGTGGTCGAAAACGAATTAAAAAAAAGACGAGCATTGCTCGTCTTTTTTTGTGCGCATCATTATCAATTACTTATGATATTTCGCTGATAGCTCATGTACTGAGTTAATGAATGAACCAGCATGTTCTGGGTTAACATGTTGATGGATACCATGACCCAAGTTAAATACATGGCCAGTACCTTCACCGTAAGAAGATAGGATTTGATCCACTTCTTGATGAATACGCTCTGGTGAAGCATAAAGTACAGATGGGTCCATGTTGCCTTGCAGCGCCACTTTATGACCAACACGGCGACGTGCATCACCGATATCAACAGTCCAATCTAAACCGAGCGCATCACAACCAGTTTCAGCCATAGACTCTAACCATAATCCGCCACCTTTAGTGAACAAGGTAACAGGAACTTGGCGACCGTCAGCATGGCGAGTTAGGCCATCAACGATTTTTTGCATGTAACGTAATGAGAACTCACGGTAAGCGTGGTGAGATAACGCACCGCCCCATGAATCAAAGATCATTAACGACTGAGCACCGTTAGCAACTTGTGCATTTAGGTACAAGATAACTGAATCAGCTAACTTGTCTAAAAGCATGTGTAATGCTGCTGGCTCTTCGTAAGCCATTTTCTTAATTTTTTCGAATGTTTTGCTTGAACCACCTTCAACCATATAAGTGGCTAGCGTCCAAGGAGAACCAGAGAAACCAATTAACGGTACTTCACCTTTTAGCTCGCGACGAATCGTGCTTACTGCACGCATCACGTAACCAAGTTCATCTTCTGGATCTGGAATGCAAAGCTTTTTAATCGAGTCAACGGTATCAGCTCGACGTTCAAAACGTGGACCCTCACCAGTTTCAAAGTATAAGCCTAAGCCCATTGCATCTGGAATGGTTAGAATGTCTGAAAATAAAATAGCTGCATCTAAATCATAACGACGTAATGGCTGTAAAGTCACTTCACAAGCCAAGTCTTGGTCTTTACAAAGCGACATGAAATCACCGGCTTGAGCACGGGTTGCTTTGTATTCTGGAAGGTAACGACCAGCTTGACGCATCATCCATACAGGCGTTCTGTCAACAGGCTGTTTTAGTAAAGCGCGTAAATAACGATCATTCTTTAATTCTGCCATTGGGCTTGATTCCTAAACATATATTGATATCCGCTGAACCGTAGTTTAGCGACTTAAGGTATTAATGTAACCAGTTCTGCTAAATTTATGTGAGCTGCCCCTCCTACTAGTATCAAAATTGCTAATATAAACGTTAATATGCTCACAAAAAGGGTTGTTTTTGACTAGGTGTGAAGCTAATTCAACAAAAAAGTTGCACCCTCGCTGCACCTTTGATATAAAAAGTTTGCGCTAGCAAGAACAATCAAGAAGCACGATAAATCGAGCCCTTAAAAATCTATTTGCCCAGCGGTAGCATGCTATCGCTGGGCATTTTTCTTTAGATTACAATAACAAAGAATATTTCCCTCGTAACTCAGCCCATTCCTCTGGTCAATCCATTGCTTCTTTTGCAGAAAAGAGTTGATTAATCACTACTTTCTCTCATACATTAAGTGTTATGTATTGGTTACTAAATTGAGAATGATAATGCTGACAAAACTAGAAAAAGCCGAACAAAAATGGGGTGGCTCCAATAAGCTGGTTGATCAATGGCTGCAGCACCGCAGAGCATTACTGATCCAATACTTCAAAATTGCTGGCCTCGCCCCTTACTCAGTCCCTGCAAAAAGCTTACCTGAACTAGATACCGTTAAGCAGTTTTGCGCTCAATTAGTTGATTATGTCTCTGAAGGTCATTTTGAGGTATACGATCAATTGGTTAATGAGTGTGAAAAATCAGGTGAACAAAGTAAAGCCCGAGCACAACTGTTATTACCACAAATCAGTGAATCAACTGATGCCGCATTAGACTTCAATGACAAATATACTGAAGCAGATAGCGATTCTATGTTGCTAGAATTAGATAGCGATCTCTCTAATTTAGCTCAAGCAATGGAAGCGCGCTTTGCTTTGGAAGATGAGTTACTCGAGCAACTTCATCAGCATCATTCAAAAGTCAGCTAATGTGACTTATTACTTATTACTTATTACTTACCAAAGTAATTAGCAAAGCTAGCGGCTAACTGATTGATCTTGAGTCACAGACAAAGAAAGGCTCGATTTACTGATGCCATTTACTTGCGCCAGTTATCAGGTAGATCGACTTGGGACCATAAATCATGGCAAAGCGCTTGATGTTGATGCCAATTACCTTGTAGTAACCACCCCACCAAGGCATCACCAACTTGCGGATATGCAATAGGCTTGGGCGACGCCCCCTTTAACCATCGGGCTAACATTTTACTATCTAAGCTATCCATACTTTGTCCTGCAGCCAACAGCTCTAATGCTGCTACGTTTGATGATTGCTCAAATTGCCCCTGAAGCGGTTTAACCAGTAGCTTCTTACCTAATGTCATCGCCTCGCTGGCAAGCTCAAAACCTGCATTACCTATTACCCCACCACATTGCGACATGTGTTGTTTAAACCCACAGCGATCAAAGCTGAACCAATTAATATGATCTGGTAATGACTGCTTTGGCTTATTGCCATGGTAAACAAAAAATTGATAGTCAGGAAAAGGCCTTAAAAAAGCTGCTATCGCGTCGGCACTTTCAAAGGGTAAATACACCAAAATTTGATGACTGTGAGCACCACAACTTGGCTCAACTTCTACAAAGGGAGGTAAAATAGCAAAACCGAAATGATGCCAATGACAGCCTAATTTGATATCTGCAGGTGCAAAGTTGTTTAACAGTAATTCATCAAACCAGCTCATTCCCTGTTTAGGTACTGAGTATTGTAAGGACGCTTGATGACTGATCGCAATTGCGGTCACGCCCTGTTTTTTAGCAGCCCAAGCACTCACTGGCTCAAAGTCGTTTAACACTAAATCATAGCCGCTCAAATCAAGTTGTCTCACTTCAGACACAATGGGTGAAGTGATATTTCTTTTAATGGTTTTGCCAATGCTGACTCGCCCGTCTTCGGTAATAAAAGACATGCCCGTTCTAACTTGATAGTCGCCAAAACATTGCATATCAAAGTACTCATCTTTGGCGCGACCACTAAATAAAAAATCAACCTCGATATCAGTTTTACTTAACGCCTTTGCCATGACTCTGGCACGGCTAATATGGCCATTTCCCGTCCCTTGAACACCGTATAATATTTTCATGATTTACCTTGTTTAATGACCAATTTCAGCGCTATGACAAGCTAAATCAACGGCTCGGCTAAGATAACCACACCGACCCCCAACCCAATACCAGCAACAATATCCAATGGATAATGCACCCCAAGCGCTATTCGAGATAATCCAATCGCCACAGCCCAGGTCATTGCGATTGGCCACAATGCAGGAAAAGTCGAAGTGATAGCCATCGCCATAATAAAGGCCGCTGCAGTATGCCCCGATGGCAAACTAAATTTGTCTGATGCCTGAAAGCTGCTATCAAAGCCTGCAAAAGCGGCGCAAGGCCTAGTGCGGCGAATGGCATTTTTAAAGACAAAATATAACGGCAGTTCAATGATAAAACTCACTAACATCAAATTAAAAAACTGACTGCCTTGAGGATGTAAAAACAATAAACCTACCGCCATATACACGTAATAATGGCCATCCCCACTTGCTGAGATTCTTTTCGCTAAAGGGGTTAACTCATGAGTTCGACAAAAAGTAATAATGTGGCAAAACACAAACTTATCCAGTGCGCTAATCGTCATAGCCATACAAAATCCTTATAGTTCAATTGTTCAACCTTAATAAGAACTGTAAATAGGGCTAATGACGCTTAGATGACAAGCTATCGAAACTTTTATGACAATCATAACTTACTCAAAGGAGTCACCACAGACAGGGCAACAATGCAGTTAATCATATAAAAACAAGAACTAAGGCTAATAAAGGGCTTATCACAGCGATAAACAACAGCCGTTTAAGTCATCCCGCCTTAAGACCAAAGACTGAACAACTAACTGATTATCTTTATCAAGTGATGAATATCGCTGTTATTTTCATAAAAAGCTCATATAATTCATATATTATTGCTTTGATAACTGGCGAAAACCTCTGTGAATCGCTAACCCCAAGGAGTGTCACTATGGAATACAACACCTCAGAATTGTGTGATATGTATTTAGATGTCGTTGATGTAGTAGAACCAATGTTCAGTAATTACGGCGGTTGTAGCTCTTTTGGTGGTTCGATTAGTACCATCAAATGTTTTGAAGATAACGGCTTAATTGCTGATGCGCTGCAAGCAGAAGGCGAAGGTAAAGTCTTGTTAGTAGATGGTGGCGGTTCAATGCGCCGTGCATTAATTGATGCCTCGATTGCTGAAATCGCAGTGGCTAACAAGTGGGAAGGCATTATTGTTTACGGCTCAGTACGTGACGTTGACACCCTTGAAGAAATGGATATTGGTATTCAAGCATTAGCTTCAATCCCGATTGGCGCTGACACTAATGGCGTTGGTGAAGTTGAAATCCCAGTTAACTTTGGTGGGGTAACATTCCTGCCATGCGACCATATCTATGCTGACAATACTGGCGTTATCTTATCGCCAGAGCCATTAGATATCGAATAATCGATTGATATTGCTGGTTACATATTACCAGTTTAAATATCGACTAAAGCCAGCTATGCTGGCTTTTTTATGGCCTATTTTTAAGTCATAAGCTCTAAGTATTTGACTCTAGATATGTGGCTCGACATATTAGCCTTAAAGCTAACCCCAATTGAATGAAATAGGTTCTTAATGTTGCAGATAATGACCCGCAGTGAAGTTAATCAATACCTCTCCAGCAGAGATGGCGAAAGCAAACTGGGCCAAACCGTCAAGCTTATCTCCGAATCAGCCCCCTCTTTAGCGGATCTTAAACAGGCACTTTGTGAGGCTAAAACCAATGGGGTGCAATTTGTTATTGTCGGAATTACCGAAGATGCTGGTCCAAGGGCTAACTTAGGCCGCGGCGGCTCATCTGCAGCCTTTAGTGCCACTATGCAACAATGGCTTAATTTGCAGTCCAACCGCTACCTTGATGGTAAACAGTGTCTTATTTTAGGGGAAATATCTCAGGCCCCACTGCCAGAAGCGGCATCCCTAGAAGAGTTAAGGCAAGCGACTAAAGAACTTGATAACCAAGTCATTAGTGTGATCAGCCAAATTATGGCAGCAGAGCTTGAGCCCATAGTGATCGGCGGCGGTCATAACAATGCATATGGCATGCTAATGGCGACTAAGGCTCACTTTAATCAGGCGGCTGCGGCAGTAAACCTTGATCCCCATAGCGATTTTCGCCCACGGGAAGGGCGCCACAGTGGCAACGGATTTAGCTATGCTGCAGCCAATGGCGCACTGGCTTATTACCATGTGCTAGGTTTACATGAGCTAAAAAACACTGAAGCCACCTTAGAGCAATTAAGCTTATTTGGCGGTCATTGGCACAGCTTTCAGCAAATTTGGGTCAGACGAGAAATCGACTTAAGCCAAGCGCTGCAACAAATCGCCAGCAATCTTAATCAAACTCAACTGCCAGTGGCCTTAGAAATTGATGTAGATGCCATCGCCAAAATGCCCAGCAGCGCATCCACTTTTGCCGGTGTGCCCTTGTTAGATGCCTGCCACTATATTCATCATATCGCTAAACACTGCCCTTGTGCTTATCTGCATATTGCTGAGGCCGCGCCTCAATGTCACGATGCGGGTGATATGGCTGGTAAACGTGATGTAGGCCAAAGTGTCAGTGAATTAATGTACAGTTATATCCAGGCAAGAAAAGTAAGCTAGCTTAAGCAAGGGATATTTGAACTTCTCTCGCTTAAGGATCGTACAAAATTAAGCTGTTAAATTTATTGCACGCTATTACCTAATACTTTCACTATTCAATAACTGTGAATTTTATGCTCTAATGCAGGGCAATTTTGATGAGATAGAATAATACGCTGTCTTAACGCATTCTTAGCTATTTCAAGTAAACTTGATCACATTCTGGCTGATTGAAGTTTCTGCAAAGCAAGCAATGACATACACTCGCTGTTAATTACCGCACATTATAGGAATACACAGATGTCTGAGGGCGACCCAAAGAACACCCATTTTGGTTACAAAACCGTTGATTCAGAGAAAAAAGCGGATTTAGTTGCTGACGTATTTCATTCGGTTGCTGCTAAATACGACATCATGAATGATGTTATGTCATTCGGTGTACACCGTTTTTGGAAACGTCACACGATTGCGACCGCAGGCGCAAGACCGGGCATGAAAGTACTTGACCTTGCTGGCGGCACCGGTGATTTAACCGCTAAATTCTCACACCTTGTGGGTGAGCGCGGCCAGGTTATTCTTGCTGACATTAATGATTCAATGCTTAAAGTTGGCCGTACTAAATTGCGCGACAAAGGCATTGTTAGCAATGTCAGTTACGTACAAGCTAATGCTGAAGCACTGCCGTTTCCTGACAATCATTTTGATATTATTACCATTGCGTTTGGTTTACGTAATGTGACCGATAAAGACGCAGCATTACGCTCGATGCGCCGGGTACTAAAACCTGGCGGAAAGTTATTAGTGCTTGAGTTCTCAAAACCTCAACACGAAGTCATGCGTAAAGTTTATGACCTTTATAGCTTTAAAGTGTTGCCTAAAATGGGCGCACTAATTACCCAAGATGCTGACAGCTATGAATACCTAGCTGAATCAATTCGCATGCATCCAGATCAAGAAACCTTAAAGCAAATGATGCTTGATGCCGGTCTTGAACAAGTTGACTACACCAATATGACTGATGGTGTTGTCGCCTTACATCGCGGTTATAAATTCTAATGCTGCCGAACCACTGTTCATTACTGGCTTGTGCTGCAATGGAAACTGCTCTCGGACAGTTACAAGCACAAGATCAGGGTGAATATGCGCGACTAAAGCCGTTGCACGGTAAAGTATTCAAAATTCAGTTAACCCAAGTTAGTTGGCCAATATACCTTATTTTTGCACCGCAAATTCAAGTCATGAGCGCTTATGAAGCCACTGTTGACGTCAGTATTACTGCTGATGTCACTACTCTTTATAAGGTGACTGAAGGGGCTAACCTTACCGAGCTCATTAAGCAAGATAAGCTGATCCTCGATGGCGATATCAACTTATTGCAAAGCTTTAGTCATTACTTAAAGCACATTGAGTTAGATTTTGCCGAGCCATTATCAAAGTATATTGGTGATGCCCCGACTCATATGTTGCTGACTAATACCAAACACTTAGCCAGTTCAATGAAGCAAGTGTTTGAAAAGTCGCTCTCTCATGTGGGTCAATTAACCACTGAAGAATATCGACTCGCCCCTCATCAAATCGACTTCATTCATTTTCGTGATAATCTGGAACAGCTTGTTGATAGAACAACAAGCATTGAGTCCAAGATAGCAAAATTAAGAGAAAAAATTACCCCATGACAATTGCAAGTATCAGGCGTGGTTACCAAGTCATAAAAACTGTACTCCATTACGGCTTAGATGATGTTTTACCCAAAAATAAAACTCCCTGGTACTTTTCACTTCTGCGAAATTGTTTCTTTTGGATCCGCAACCAACACAAAGACAAATCTTCTGCTGAACGTTTAAAGCTGGCGATGCAAGATTTAGGACCGGTTTACATCAAGCTGGGACAAATGCTGTCAACTCGCCGTGACTTACTCAATGATGAGTGGGCCAGTGAGCTGGCGATGTTGCAAGACCGCGTACCACCTTTTGATTCAACCCTTGCCCGCCAAGCTATTGAAGCAGAACTAAAAGCGCCGATAGACTCATTATTTGACAACTTTGAAGACATTCCCTTAGCGTCAGCATCCATATCTCAAGTTCACACTGCTAACTTGAAAGAAAATGGCGCAGAGGTGGTGTTAAAAGTTTTACGTCCCAACGTTGAAGCGCAAGTTAATGCTGATTTACAACTGATGTGCCAAGCGGCCAATTTACTTGAAAAGCTATTAGGTGAAGGCAATCGTCTGCGCCCTGCTGAAGTCATTGATGATTATCGCACCACCATTTTAGGCGAGCTAAACCTTAAACTAGAGGCGCTCAATGCCATCAAGCTACGTAACAATTTTTTAGACTCTGATAGCTTGTATGTGCCTTATGTTTATGAAGATTATTGCTACCCTCGCCTAATGGTAATGGAGCGTGTTTACGGCATTCCTGTTTCAGATATTGAAGCCTTAAAAGCCCAAGGGACTAATTTAAAGCTTTTGGCTGAACGCGGTGTTGAGCTGTTTTTCACCCAAGTATTTCGTGATAATTTTTTCCATGCTGACATGCACCCTGGCAATATTTTTATAAGCCGTGCACACCCTGACAATCCATTTTATATCGGCATGGATTGCGGCATTATGGGCACCCTTAATGATGTCGACAAACGCTATTTAGCAGAAAATTTCTTAGCCTTTTTTAATCGTGATTATCAGCGTATTGCCCAGCTTTATATTGAATCGGGTTGGGTATCAGAAAACACTGACGTACTGGCATTTGAGCAAGCGGTTAAAGTGGTTTGCGAACCCATGTTTAATAAGCCATTAGACGAAATCTCATTTGGCCATGTGTTACTGGAGTTATTTCGCACTGCCCGCCGATTCGATATCGTCGTGCAACCACAACTTGTTTTACTCGAAAAAACATTACTTTACATTGAAGGCTTAGGTCGTCAGCTGTACCCACAGCTAGACTTATGGTCAACAGCTAAACCGTTTTTAGAGCAGTGGATGTCTGAACAAGTCGGCCCGAAAGCCATTTTTGATAAAGTTAAAATGAAGAGCCCTTATTGGGCTGAAAAGCTGCCAGAATTTCCAGAACTTATCTATGACAATTTAAAAATGGGTCGAAAACTACTGGGCACCCAACAACAAATGCTTGATAAGTACCTAAAATTTCAACATAAAGCCCATAAAAGTAATTACTTATTAATAACAGCTGCTGTAATGTTGATCTGTGGCACAATATTATTAAACCAATACGCTACACTATGGCCTGCTTACATTTGTATCACATCAGGTATAGTGCTTTGGTTCACAGGATGGCGATCCAGACCAAAAAACCGTAAATTTTAACTAGCACTTATACATTAGAGGTTCATAATACTCTATGTATAAAGGTTACAATTGTGAATGTAAAAATTCCAACATCATGTTTTTATTCTTATAGAGGAAATGTTCATGGGCGGCATCAGTATTTGGCAGCTTCTAATTATTGCGTTAATTGTTGTGTTGTTATTCGGAACTAAAAAATTACGTTCTTTAGGTGGCGATTTAGGTGGGGCTGTTAAGGGCTTCAAAAATGCAATGAATCCTGAAGATGAAGAAAAGAAGTCTCTAGAAGACAGCACTGCGAAAAAGTCTGAACAGGCAACTGAGCAGAAATCCGAGTCAAAGGATAAAGAACAGGCGTAATTCATTATGTTTGACGGTATTGGCTTTATGGAGCTACTGCTGATTGGAATTTTGGGGCTTGTGGTTCTCGGCCCCGAAAGACTTCCGGTTGCAGTACGTTCAATATCTGAGTGGATCCGCTCATTAAAGCGGATGGCAAACTCAGTCAAAGATGAATTAGAGCAAGAGCTTAAAATTGATCAGCTTCATGCTGACCTTAAAAAAGCAGAAAGCAAAGGTTTGTCGAACCTATCACCTGAACTACAAGAGTCCATTGATCAGCTAAAAGATGCTGCAAAATCGGTTAATCGTCCCTATCAAGTTGACGAAGTAGCCAAAGATACCTCTGCAGCTACACCCGCTGAAAGTTCTACTGCCAAAAGTGAACAAGCAAACGACTCTGACAGTTCAAATACCAAAAGCTAACACGGGTAACCAATGTCACAACAGCTACCTCTTATCAGTCATTTGCTTGAGTTACGAAATAAGTTACTTAGAGCTATCGGCAGCGTATTGCTGGTATTTATCTGCTTAGTTTATTGGGCAAATGACATTTACCATTATATGGCAATCCCATTAATGCAATCACTGCCAGAGACCGGCAGTATGATTGCAACGGATGTAGCCGCGCCCTTTTTTGCGCCATTTAAATTAACCTTAGTGTTATCATTTTTTGTGGCGATCCCCTACGTACTATTTCAAGTATGGTCATTTGTGGCGCCCGGTTTATACAAACACGAAAAGCGCATGATTATGCCGCTGCTATTTAGCAGTACGGTATTATTTTACCTCGGTATTGCTTTCGCCTATTACGTGGTATTTCCGGTGGTATTTGCGTTTTTCACCAGTGTCGCACCAGAAGGAGTGCAAGTAGCAACCGACATTAGTAGCTATTTAAGTTTTATCTTAAAGCTATTTTTTGCTTTTGGTTTAGCCTTTGAAATCCCTGTAGCCGTAGTATTAATGTGCTGGGCTGGCGTGACAACACCAGATGAGCTTAAACAAAAACGCCCTTACATTGTTGTAGGTGCATTTGTGGTTGGCATGATGCTAACGCCACCTGATATTATTTCACAAACAATGTTAGCGATTCCTATGTTAATATTATTTGAAGGTGGTTTATTAGCAGCTAGGCTATATACCCCAAAAGAAGATACAGATAACGAAGAGCCAGAGAACGAGAAAGCTGATAGTTAAATTGCGCATCGCACTCATGGACTAGTTAACCAATAAAAAGAAGGATTCTGTAATGCGTTTAACTTTGATTGCCACTTTTGCTTTGGCTATCTCTTCTCAAGCACAGGCCAGTGTTGAGCAACAACTGGCGAGCTGTGCAGCTCAAACTGACAAACTTGACCGGCTAATGTGTTACGACACATTAGCCGCGTCAGTTAACACCTCCCTCACTTCAGCGACAACAGAGACTGCTACTGCGGTATCGACGCCAGCAGTAGTAACTGCATCTGCCGTAACAACGGCTGCAGTTGCAACGTCTAACAATCCTACTGCAGAACAAGAGTTTGGTCTTAAAAAGAAGGTCGATGAGGATGTCACTCGCCTTTATGCTGACGTTGTATCGGTAAAAAAAGATCCTTACGGCTCATTAATTATTACCCTGTCTAATAATCAAACTTGGAAGCAATCAGGTACTGACCGCTATAAAGTGAAAAAAGATCAAACCGTCTTTGTTGAAAAAGGCGCTCTCGGTTCATTCCTACTGGGCAGCGATGATCGTAACTCCACTATTCGAGTGAAGCGTTTAAAGTAAATCATGCCGCAGCATATCGACATAGCCGTTAATTTGCTTAGCAGCAGGTTAATCGCTGATATTGACAACATAGTGACTCAAGCGGCGCAACATCATGTTTCGCCGTTAATTGTTATTGGCAGTGATATTACTGAAAGTAGCGACAGCGCCTCGCTGTGCGCAAAATACCCTCAGCAACTCTATAGCACTGCAGGGGTTCACCCTCACCACGCCAGTAGCTGGAATGCTGCCAGTGCTGATGAGATAAAAACCTTAGCAGCATTAAAGCAAGTGGTTGCTATTGGTGAATGCGGTTTAGATTATAATCGCGACTTTTCTCCCCGTAATGCCCAGCGCCTTGCCTTTCACGCCCAACTTGAATTGGCAGTTGCATTACAAATGCCGGTACTGATGCACTGTCGTGACGCTCACGAGGACTTTATTGCAATAGTAAGTCAATATCGCCACAAGCTCCCTGCAGCGCTGCTGCATTGCTTTACGGGCAGCAAAGATGAGTTACTTGCTTGTCTTGAATTAGATTTACATATCGGCATAACTGGCTGGGTATGCGATGAACGTCGCGGCGCTGAGCTGGCGAGCATAGTGCCATTGATCCCAAACAACCGCTTAATGGTTGAAACTGACAGCCCTTATTTATTACCTCGCAGCATGCGCCCTAAACCCAAATCTAGCAAAAATTTGCCACAATACTTGCCCTATATTGCCGAGTATATTGCTAATCTTCGTCAGCAACCCTATGCAGAGCTGGCAGCCCATTGCTACACCAACAGCCAGCGTTTTTTTAACCTAGGGCAGGATTAATGCAGCAAGTGCATTGGGCGTTTAAAGCATTTACTTTGTTTTTTATTATATTGCTAACTCAATTACAAGCAGCCCACGCGCTTGCCGTTGAGCACGCCAATACCCCGCTAAGATTAACCGCCTCATCCATTACAAAAATCAAATTAACGGATTGGATGTATATCAATCAGTCTCAAGATATTGAAGAGCTTGCCAGCTTAACACTGCTAAAAAATAGCCAACAAGATTGGCGCAAGTTAAGCCGCGGCGATATGCGTAAAATTGGCGCTAAAAATACTTGGTTGAGTTTTAGTATTTTTAGCCCTAATGACCATCTATCACGCATGATAGCGCTGAATAACCCACTGCTAGATAGCATGAAACTATATCATTTAGTCAATAACAAATTAGTAAAAGTGGAGCTAATGGGTGATAGCTATCCGTTTAAACAGCGCCCACTGCAAAGTAATTTATTTCTTTACCCCTTTGAATTACAGCCAAACGAAACACATACCTTTTACTTAAAAATCGATAATCGCGGCAGCTTAAAATTTCCATTGGTACTATGGAGTAAAAATGATTACAGCCATGCCATTGAGTCTCAAAGCCTTGCTAATGGCTTTCAAATTGGGATATTGATTGCCATTGGGCTATTTAGTTTGTTTATTGCCCTCGCATCAGGGTCTTTTAGTTATAGTTACTATAGTGGCTATGTACTCAGTTTAACTCTACTTGTGGCCACTATTCATGGTATTGCCTTTCAATATTTATGGCCCACACTGCCGGTGGTGCAAAACTTAGCCATTCCAATATTAATCCCGATAGCCTTAGCTTTTGCGCTGATGTTTACCGAAAAAGTGATGCTACTTAAATATCATAATAAACCGATGCTATTAGTCGGTCGTTACCTTGCGGTTTACTGCGTTTTACTGAGTCTGGTTATCTCGTTTATTGATTTTAAATTCAGCTTATATTTGCTCACTTTCTCGGTAATCGCCATTAGCTGTGTACTGATTACAGTATCTTTAATACAAGTAATTAAAGGCAGTAAAAATGCACGTTTATATGCTATTGCCCGTATCGGGCTATTTATTGGTGCCATTCTCAGCGGGCTCATTTATCTGGGCTATTTACAGTGGTATATGCCAGCGCATACTCCAATGATGATCGGACTGACCTTTGAAGTCATTGTCATGGCTGCAGTGCTAGCAGTGCGCTATAACGATGAACGAAAAGCCAAACTTCAAATGCAAAAAAAGGCCCTAGAGCAAGCCCAAAAACTACAACAAAACCGTGATGAAGCTTTAAAAGCAGAAGCGAGAACCAATGAACGTCTCGAACAAATGGTCGCTGAGCGGACTCTTGAGCTCGAAGTCACCTTACGTGAGCTAAATGATGCCAATCAAAAGCTGCAGCAACAAAGCACCACTGACAGTTTAACTGGGGTAAAAAATAGAAACGCCTTTGATAAACGCCTAACCGCAGAAGGACGCATTAGTCGTCGTCAGCAAACCTCACTTGCTATCCTAATGGTTGATATTGATAAATTTAAACAGATTAATGATCAATTTGGTCACCTTGCTGGCGACCTTGCAATTAAAGTGATTGCGACAACAATTTCTGAGTTTTTAAAACGACCAACCGATCTGGTGTCACGTTTTGGAGGTGAAGAGTTTGCTATTATATTACCAAATACTGATAGTGTAGGAGCGATGCTATTGGCTGAAAGAATTCGCCAAGCAATCTCTAATTTATCAATCGATTGGGATAATAACCCTATTTCCCTTTTCGTAAGTATCGGTGTGAGCGCTGCCATTATCGAAACCAATGAACAGCCAACTCAGTTACTTGAACAAGCAGATAAAGCGCTTTACCAAGCTAAGCGCAGTGGACGAAATCAGGTTTGTCTGTTTTCGTCTGATTAAGATCAGTCTAATTTCAGGAGTCGAATGTGAATATAATTACTAGTGCTTTTCCACAGCGCAGAATGCGCCGCATGCGTAAACATGATTTCAGCCGCCGTTTAATGTCAGAAAACAAACTGTCGGTGAATGACCTTATCTACCCAATGTTTGTTCTTGAAGGCAACAATCGCACCGAAAAAGTGGCGTCGATGCCGGGTGTTGAACGCTATTCAATCGACTTATTACTCAAAGAAGCCGCTGAATTAGTCGAACTTGGCATTCCTTTGATTGCCCTGTTCCCAGTTACACCTGCGGAAAAGAAAACCCTCATGGCTGAAGAAGCTTACAATTGTGACGGTTTAGTACAGCGCGCCGTACGTGAGTTAAAACAAGCTTTTCCTGAGCTTGGGATTATGACAGATGTGGCACTTGACCCCTTCACCACCCATGGTCAAGACGGCATTATTGATGACACAGGTTACATCCTTAACGACATCACCACTGAGATCTTAGTCAAACAAGCCTTATCACACGCTGAAGCCGGCGCTGACATTGTCGCTCCTTCAGACATGATGGATGGCCGAATTGGCGCTATTCGTGAAGCATTAGAAGCTGCAGGCCACGTTAACACTCAAATTATGGCATATTCAGCCAAATACTCTTCTAGTTACTACGGCCCTTTCCGTGACGCTGTCGGCTCAGCAGGTAACCTTAAAGGTGGCAACAAGCATAGCTACCAAATGGATCCAGCCAATAGCGATGAAGCCTTACATGAAGTCGCATTAGATATTCAAGAAGGTGCAGACATGGTAATGGTAAAGCCTGGCATGCCATACCTTGATATCGTTCGCCGCGTAAAAACCGAACTAGCAGTGCCGACTTTTGCATACCAAGTGAGTGGCGAATATGCCATGCACATGGCAGCAATTCAAAATGGCTGGTTAGCCGAAAAGGCTATCGTGATGGAATCACTGCTGTGCTTTAAGCGCGCTGGCGCCGATGGTATTTTAACTTACTTTGCTAAAAGCGCAGCTCAGTGGCTTAAAGAAGATAAGTAAATAAAAATGTTATTTATACAAGATGAATAACAAACAGGAGACCTATTGGTCTCCTTTTTTATAGCGCATTTTGCAGGCTAAATGATTCAAATTGATTACAAAGGCGACTAAAACACCCCCCAATAGTGACATTCATCGCCGTAGCAATAAACATTAACTCTTGCTAATGCACTATGAGCCAGTGCAAAGTTATCTTTGAATTTTACTTATATTAGTGATCTAGCTAACAGCTAGCTAATATTCAACTTCACTAACCTAAGGTTAAATGATTGAATTGTTTTATTGTTCTTTCTTGAGGCCTTATCATGCATAACACTGTTAAAACATTATTAGCTACAACCGCAATTTTCTTTGGCAGCCATTTGGTTGCTGGCTCAGCCATGGCTGGCAGTGGTTGTTCATTCGATGAAGAGCAAACAGGCTTCATGGCAACATGCAGCGAGGAGAAACAAGAAGTGATTATTACCGGACTTGTTGATATTTCAACACTTGAAAAAGACTTACCAGGTTACGCTGCAGAGTATGAGCAGTATAAAATTGATGCTGCCGCATTAACTGAATTAAAAGCGGTAACTACCCCAACAAATATCGTGGTAATTATTGGTACTTGGTGCCCTGATTGCCATCGTGAAACGCCACGTTTCATGCGCCTTATCGAAGAAGCGGCCAATCCGAATATTACCGTGACTTACATAGGTATTGATCGCAGCAAAGTTGATCCAGAAGGCCTAGCGGCAGCATATGAATTCACCCGAATCCCGACCTTTATCATTCAGCAACAAGATGAAGAAATTGGCCGAATCGTTGAACGTCCAACAGTGTCGCTGGAACAAGATTTAGTCAACATTCTGAAATAGTCTGTTTTGAAAGCCTCTTGAGTTTTTTCAGGCAAATAAAAACGGGATCAAATGATCCCGTTTTTTGTATTCGATTTTTATTACAAGGTCATTAAAGCATTAAGCCATTCTTGCAGCCAACATGCTTAGCACTCCTTCACGCAGCGCACCACCCGATAAATTAAGCGACTCAATATCAAGTAACTCAAATAAGGCGATTAAAATCGCAATCCCTGAGGCAAATGTCGGTGCTTTTTCAGCAGATAAGCCTTGAATATGATGCAGTGACTCATTTTGCTGTGCCAACACTTCGTCTCTAAAACGATGCAGCACTTTCAAAGTGATGATCTCAGACAGCTCGCGATGATGAAGTACTGACACCACAGACTGTACAGCCCCTGATGCGCCCACAACGCCTTGCCAACCCAATTGTGTCAGTTGTTGCAAGCAAGGCTTCAGCGCCATCAGTACCGCAGCTTTAGCTTGCTCAAAATCAGCCATTAGATAAGGCGTTTGCTTAAAAAACTGTTGATTAAAGCGCACACAGCCAAAGTCTAAACTGGTTTTAAACAGCACTTGATTACCATTTCCGATAATAAACTCAGTACTGGCGCCGCCAATATCAATCACCAAGCGTTGGCCGCCACCTTCTGTAGTGGCCGCCATACCTTGGTAAATTAATTCAGCTTCTCGCAAACCACTAATGACTTCAATCGGATGACCTAAAATCGGTAATGCCCGTTGGTGAAACTCATCAGCATTGCTGATCACACGTAAAGTTGCGGTGGCAAATACCGCCACATGCTCAGCTGCGACTTGATGTTTATCAAGCATCTCAGCAAACATTTGCAAACAATCTAGCCCGCGCTGTAATACGGCTTCATCAAGACGGTTATCAGCCCCAATACCTTCAGCCAAACGTACTTTACGTTTGTATTTTGCAATAATAGTGGGTTGGCCGTTCAGGGTGTGAGCGACCAACATATTAAAACTATTTGAGCCGAGTGTTATCGCGGCATATGCAGGCATTGCAGCTGTCATTGTCATTTACGAATGTCTACGTGCCCTTTGAGGTGGACGTCCACCACTGCGATGCGCACCACTTCTCGCACCATCACGCGTACGTGTTGTTGGGTGCTTACGATGGATACGAACCGGTGGCGGTAAATCGTCTAGCAAAGCTTCACGATCATAATTAGTGACTGGTATTGAGTGCTTAATATACGTCTCAATGGCCGGTAAATTCAGTGCGTACTCTTCACAAGCAAAACTCACTGACACACCTTTTTGTCCTGCACGACCTGTACGACCAATACGGTGAACGTAATCTTCACAATCATCTGGTAAATCATAGTTATAAACATGAGATACATCAGAAATATGTAAGCCACGCGCCGCCACATCAGTTGCAACTAACACATCAAGCGCGCCTGAAGTAAATTGCTCTAAAATGCGAATACGTTTTTTCTGCGGTACATCACCGGTTAATAACCCCACTCGATGGCCGTCGCCTTCTAACCATGACCACACCTTTTCACAGCTGTGTTTGGTGTTTGAAAATACGATAGCCTTTTCTGGCCAATCTTCTTCCATTAATGTCAGAAGCAAACGCATTTTATCTTCAGTCGAAGGGTAGAAAATTTCTTCTTTGATGTTCTTTGAGGTTTTTTCGCCAGGTGAGACTTCAACTTTTTCTGGATCATTCATATGATCGTAAGCTAATTCCTGAACCTTCATTGATAACGTCGCTGAAAACAACATATTTAAGCGTGACTTAGCATCAGGCATACGCCTAAACAAGAAACGAATATCTTTAATAAAACCTAAATCGAACATGCGATCAGCTTCATCAAGCACAACGGCTTGAATTGCATTTAAACTGATCACACCTTGGCGTACGTAATCGATAATACGACCCGTAGTACCAATTAAAATATCAACACCAGCATCAAGCACTTGGCGTTGAACATCATAACTCTCACCGCCATAAACAATACCGACTTTTAAACCCGTATGTCGTGCAAGCAATTTAGCATCTTTGGCAATCTGAATCGCAAGTTCGCGAGTCGGTGCCATGATGATAGCTCTAGGCTGATTAATTTGACGACCTTCTGGCTCAGCAACTGAGAGAAGGTGGTGAAAAGTGGCCACTAAAAAGGCCATTGTCTTGCCAGTTCCTGTTTGTGCCTGGCCAGCAATATCTTTTTGTTGTAATAAAATGGGAAGAGATAACGCCTGAATTGGCGTACAAAATTCAAAGCCATTTTCGTTCAAAGCCTGTATAACCTCTGACTTCAGAGGGAAGTCGGCGAATCTTTGTGTTGATAAATGTGTTTCGCTCATAGCGCAAGCATACCCGTTAGTGTTGCAAAAAAAGACTCGATCGTTTCAAATAGCTACATTAATAGAACGGTCACTTGAAAAGCTATTTAACCGTCCCAATATACATGGTAAGCCATTAATAAACTAGCAATGGTGCCAAATCTGGAGATCTACATGAGCGATAAAATTGTATACCTAAGCGATGACAGCTTCGAAAACGACGTCATTAACTCAGAATTACCAGTACTGGTAGACTTCTGGGCAGAGTGGTGTGGTCCTTGTAAAATGATTGCCCCAATCCTAGACGACGTGGCTGAAGAGTACGCGGGTAAGCTAACTGTAGCTAAATTAAACGTTGACCAAAATAATGTTTCACCTGCTAAGTACGGTGTACGTGGCATTCCAACATTATTAATGTTTAAAGGCGGCGAGTTAGTTGCTACTAAAGTGGGTGCTTTATCAAAAACTCAACTTAAAGAGTTTATTGACGCACAAGCTTAATCAAGTCTATTTATAAAATCGCGGCACTATTGATTAATGACATAACCTGCTAACCCCGTTAGCAGGTTATTGCTAAAAAAAACGCTATTTTAGTGTAATGAACAACAATCAATTTTAATAATGTTGCGTGTTTTACGTTTGAAAAGTGACAATCGGCACAATATATGAACAATTTGTGCCGTTTTTTCGCTAAAATTCTGGACGCACTGCCCATATAGTGCTAATTTATTCATCAGATTTTTCAACCAAACCCCTACTCGCTTATCAATCGACTATTTCAATTTCGTAAGACCCAAAGAAAGATTGATTGCAGTAAGCATCGTCGCGTAATACAAGACCCCCAACATGAATTTAACTGAATTAAAAGACACGTCTATATCAGATCTGGTTTCACTAGCAGATAGCATGAAATTAGAGAACATGGCCCGTGCCCGTAAACAGGACATCATCTTCTCTATTCTGAAATCCCACGCCAAAAGCGGTGAAGACATTTTTGGTGGCGGTGTGCTTGAAATCCTCCAAGATGGTTTCGGCTTTTTAAGAAGCTCAGATGGTTCATATTTAGCAGGCCCTGATGACATTTATGTCTCTCCTAGCCAAATCAGACGCTTCAATATGCGTACCGGTGATACCATCTTTGGTAAAATCCGCCCACCGAAAGATGGTGAACGCTATTTTGCACTCTTAAAAGTTAACGAAGTTAACTTCGATAAGCCTGAAAATTCTCGCACAAAAATCCTCTTTGAAAACCTTACCCCACTGCATGCAGAAGAACGTATGCGTATGGAACGTGGTAATGGTTCAACAGAAGACATCACCTCACGTATTTTGGATCTATGTTCTCCAATTGGTAAAGGTCAGCGTGGTTTGATTGTGGCTCCGCCTAAAGCGGGTAAAACCTTATTGCTACAAAACATGGCGCAAAGCATTACCTATAACAACCCAGAAGTGGTGTTAATGGTATTACTTATCGATGAACGTCCTGAAGAAGTAACCGAAATGCAGCGCATGGTAAAAGGTGAAGTTATTGCTTCTACCTTTGATGAGCCAGCAAGTCGTCACGTTCAAGTTGCTGAAATGGTTATTGAAAAAGCCAAGCGCTTAGTTGAACACAAAAAAGACGTGGTTATCTTATTAGATTCAATCACTCGTCTTGCCCGTGCATACAACACAGTAATCCCATCATCAGGTAAAGTGCTTACTGGTGGTGTTGATGCAAACGCATTACATCGTCCAAAACGTTTCTTCGGTGCTGCACGTAACATCGAACATGGCGGCAGCTTAACCATTATCGCAACAGCGCTTGTGGATACTGGCTCTAAAATGGATGAAGTTATTTACGAAGAATTTAAAGGTACTGGTAACCAAGAGTTACACCTTTCTCGTAAAGCAGCTGAAAAACGCGTTTTCCCTGCAATCGACTTTAACCGCTCTGGTACTCGTCGTGAAGAGAAACTAACCACGCCTGATGAGCTACAGAAGATGTGGATTTTACGTAAAATCCTTAATCCTATGGATGAAGTTACCGGCATGGAATTCCTTATCGATAAATTGGCAATGACCAAAACTAACGATGAGTTCTTCACTGCAATGAAACGCGCTAAGAGTTAATTCTCTTTATTGTTTTAATACAGTAACGAAACTGAATACAAAAATGCCGCTAACTGAGTTAGCGGCATTTTTATTGGGTTACTTTGTTTGCTTAACTAAATGTATTGTTAGTTTCTTTAATACCGTCACTAGCTAATATAACTTTGTCCGGCATAAACCACGAAGTGTCTTAGTGCTAATACCCCTAATATGGTGCTACACGACACCGTAATCAAAAAGCCTTTAGTATGCTTCCAGCTTTTGGGTGATAAAGTGCTGGCAAGTACAGGAACCACTAGCCCTAATCCCACAACACCAATCCAGAATACACTCGCCCAAGCACCCGTCGTTATTGCAGAGGTTGCTGCTTGCGCTGCAGGTCCTGAAAAGTTGAGCCCGACAAATAACAATACTAAACAAAGCGCTTCATTAAATGCCACAGGGTATTCAATACGGTGAACTTGCTCGATGCAATCTGATTCTTTCTTACTAAAGAACAAGGTTGCCACCAAAATATTACCCGCTGAGCCCACTGACAATGACGATGCTAAGAATAACGCCGGTAACACCGCAGTATTTAATATCGGATAACTAATTAACGCCGATAATAAAAAACCGGTATACACTCCCACACCCAACGCTAACGCAAATATCAGTTTATTTAAACTACCTTCAACTTTACGGCAGACGTTTATCACTCCCGCTAACCAAGGTGCAAAGCGTATAACTTGCTTATCAAAAACTAATATCGCGAACACAAACACCAATGGAATGTAAACCATTAGCGCTAATACTCCCCATGCCATCACAGAGGTAAAATTATAGTTGAGCAGGATATGATAAAACTCAAACGGCTTAGTTAAATCAAGTACCAACAACGCCATGCCTAAACAAATCGCAGCTGGACCCAGTACCGCAGCAGCTTTGATAACAGGTAAGCCTTCAGTAGGCAGACCTCGGCTTTGCTTGTACCATTTTAGTCCTATAGCCACCAGCATTGAACCTGCTGATAATCCTGCCATAAATAAATACACTGCGATTATCCAATTCCAGACAACCGGATCATATTGCTCCATTGAGCCCCAGATATTATTCATGCTTTAATCCCCCCTCTACGGCTAGGAATACGATAGACCCTTGGCTTAGTGCCAAGATTCGCCTTGTGCTGATAGTGCTGTTTAGTATCAAGTAACTTACTGACTTCAGAAGTCAGATCATTGGCATCACCAAAGGTTAACGCTTGGGTTGGGCATACACTCACACAAGCAGGATCTTCACCTCGCGCTAAACGCGATTCTTTACAGAAATCACACTTATCAGGCGCTTTGGTTTCAGGATTAATGAAGCGTACTTTGTAAGGGCAAGCTGCCACACAATACAAACAACCAACACATTTACCTTCGTTGATAGAGACAATGCCGTCATCATTTACGTAAGCTGCACCTGTCGGGCAAACCTTCACACAAGGTGCATCTTCACATTGCTCACACGAAACACGATTGTACTTAAAATGTAAGTTTGGGAAGTTGCCATAAGGCCCTTCTACTCGAACCTGAATACGAGTAACCGACTCAGGGACATTATTTTCACTGCGGCAAGCTACGTTGCAAGCTTGGCAGCCAATGCACTTGTTTTCATCGTGCACAAGAACATAACGTTTAGTCATAATGAACTCCGCTTAAATCTTAGCTATTTTGACGCCGGTGGTATGTAGATTCATACCTGTAACCGGAGCAGTAATATCGGGAAGAAGGTTGCCACAATGAATACCTTTACCTGTGGCACGAGCAAGCTCTTTGTTTTTAGAACCACAGCCCATATAAGCAAACACGGTGTCAGGTCGAATACCCGGTGTCACCAATGCATGGCCTTCTTCACTGCCGGTGTCGTTATAAATCCGAATAGCATCCCCAGTGGATATATTCAATAACTCAGCAGTCACGGGGTGGATCCACAAGGCATTGTCAGACATGAGATTGGCTAACATCGGCACATTTTGAGTGGCGGCGTTGGTATGAACAGCGACTTTACCTTGGATAAAAAATAGCTCATCCGCTTTTTTCATAGTCACTTCTCGGAACTTAATAATTCCGCGACCCGGTGCCATTTGTTCCACTTTGTCGGAGCTCAGTTCAATCTTGCCAGTAGGTGTTTTAAAGCTCATGTGGCTAGCGTAAGTTTGATCCTCATCAGGGGTTTTAGCATTGGGGTAATCAGCGACAAAATCTTGCACCATACTCGGCTCACGTAACATAAGAGGTTTACCATAGCTCACCCAACCGTCACGTTTGATTTTGTTCAACAGGGCAACATCTTTATCAACTTGGAACAGTTGCAATGTTTCCATTGAATCCCAAGGAAAAAAGTCGCCTTGACCTAACTTGCTGGCTAATTCTTTCCAAATTAACCAGCTTGGTTTGGTATCACCAATGGTATCAACCACTTTTTGACGCACGTAGTAAGCAGGATTTTTACCTGACTTATCGACAATTTCTTCGTCACGCTCGAGGTAAGTTGATTCAGGCAAGAAGATATCGGCGTAGGCAGCACTTTCACTGATGTAGATATCACAAGCCACAATGAAGTCGAGTTTCTGCATCGTCTTAACAATACGCGCTCTGTCTGTCATGGTTTGCATTGGGTTAGTTCGGCTCATAACCCAACCATGAAGCTGGTAAGGTACGGCGTCTAAACTGGCATCCAGAATCGTTTGATATATACCACCAGATGACCACAATAAAGAATACTGTTCATCAACCATATCGATACGCTTAGCATCAATCTTAGGCATATTTTTTACGCCCGGCTTGGCTAACGTAGGTGCAGCCTTTTCACCAGCAAATTTGTTGTATGTCGACGCTTTCTTACCAAAGTACAAACCGCCTTTACGCTCAATATTGCCAACCAAGACGTTGGCTGCATAGATGGCGCGGCGCATTTCAAATTCTTCAGTGGTGAACGAAGAACGATGACCAAAATCAACAAGTGCATGCGGTGCAGCTGCGGCATATTCGTGAGTAATACGGCGGATATCTTCAGCAGGCACATCAGTAATCGATTCCGCCCATTCCGGCGTATAGGCTTGCACTTCTTTAGCAAAATCTTCAAAGCCAGACACATATTGCGCGACAAAATCTTTATCGTATAAATCGTCCTTTATTAAGGTATGGCAAATTGCCAATGCTATGGCGACATCGGTACCAGGTTTAATGGCATACCACTCATCCGCTTTGTCAGCCACAATTGAAAAACGAGGTTCGAATACCACTAACTTGGCGCCCTTTTCCATTTGCGCATTCATCATACCTCGTGTTTCAGACATGTTGATGCCTTCATACAAGTTATGACCAAAGTTAATAATGTATTTTGAATTGCTTAAATCACGCTTGGCTTTAGTGCCAAACATCGCTTTAGCTGCGACAACATAACCCGCAGGACAAGTTGATGCATGGGTGAACGTATTAGGGCTGCCAAAAGCTTTAGCAAGATGAAATAGATGACCTGACAAGGAGCCAGATTTAGAAGAGAAAGCGACCGATTCTGCGCCATGTTTAGCTTTAATCTTATTAAGATTTTCAGCGATGATAGAATAGGCTTCATCCCATTCAATTTCAGCCCATTTACCTTCGCCACGCTCACCAACACGCTTTAGCGGTTTAACAATACGCTGCTTATCATAAAGCTGACTATGGCCTGCTCCACCACGGGCACAAACCGCACCGCCATATGACTTGGCATTTTTGTTGCCTAAGATAGAGACGTTTTTACCATTAACAACACGGGCCGAAATAGGACAGCGCGTAGAACACATTTCACAGATACTAGCGACTGATTCTTCACTTCCGTGTAGCTCAGTCTTACCAAGGGCAGCAATAGAACCAGGTAAGGTTGCAAATGCACACCCTGCGGTTCCAGCTCCAACGCCCTTGATAAAGGTTCGTCGATTTAATTTCATGGTTTATCTCCCAACTGACAATGTTGCCCAAGAACGAAATCGACGGTCATCAACCTAAACTAAGGTCTGCTAATGTGATTGTCGTGTTCCAAGGTTTGCACCATTGTTAACTAGGTTTGAGAGATTGAATATTGTGGTAAACCACATATCTACAAGTCTATAGCATGCTTTGTGACGCTATTCACAGTTCAAAAAATCACCATCACAAACAAGTAAGTTTTACTATTGTGGTAAACCACATATTGAACAAACTCAGAGGTTTATGCCTGTATTTTTTGCTTACTACCGCGCTTTTTTAATGCTATCAGCGCACTACAACCATGGGATTCATCTTCGCGATTTTTAAGTTTAAAGATTCCCTCATGCTCTTTAATCACGTCATTACAGATGGCTAACCCAAGACCTAAGCCTTCTTCTTTAGTGGTAAAAAAGGTCGCCATTACCGCGTCAGAATCTTGCGCTAAACCAGGGCCGTTATCGATGATCACGATATTGACTTGCTGATCCTTAAAGTGGATAGATATACTAATTTCCCCAGTAGTTTCATACAGATGTTCATCAATCGCATCAATACTGTTTTTAATCAGATTGATCAGTACTTGTAACAGCCCAACTCTGTCAGCGGTAATAAAAAACGGCTCACCTTTAATATCTTTAGCCACTTTAATATCACGCCGAGCAAGCTCCAGCCGCAGCAAGGAAATACTCTCATCCACTAGCGTTAGAATATTTACATCATCCATTACCGCTTCTCGGCGCTTCAATAAACCTCTAATACGGTGCACAACCTCACCCGCCCTAGTGGATTGTTTGTGGATTTTTTCTAGCAGTTCTATGGCTGTTTGATTATCTGGTAATTGATGACTTTGTAGGCGCATAATACCGCCTTCACTGTAGCTGGTAATAGCCGCTATGGGTTGGTTTATCTCATGTGCGAGTCCTGCACCAATTTCACCAATAATAGCTGCACTTTGCAGCCGTTCTAGCGCGATTTCTTGCTGCTTTAATTGGCGCTCCGATGCAATTAATGACTCACTTTTTTGATGAAAACGGTATTCAATCCACAAGTGATAAACCGTTGCGACCACAAAAAGAAGTACTGCAAAAATGCCCCAGTGGCGATTATCATTCAACCAATTTCGTAAGGTTTCCCAGCGGTTGACGTCAGTCACCTTAACCCTTAAATCACTAAAGAGTTGAATAACAGCAAGCTGACTGATTGGCGATGTCCATCCCATCAATTGCGCTTTAATGGCTGCGGGGTGGTCTGAAGGTAAATCCATTAATGCTTGGGTAATTTCTTTGCTGAGCACATTACTCACACTTTCGTTCGCAGCAAAAGACCAGTTAGGATAGAGTTTGGTGCTGCATTGGCAATCAAAGCCTTCGGGCTTACTTGGATTTAAAACTCGGTAATCAGCAGCATTAATTAACCCTCTAGCAATCATGTCTTCAAAGGTACATAACGGCGTAATCGCAGCATCGACATTGCCGTCGCGTACTTGATATAACAATGGATCAAGCGGAAAACCTAAAAACTTGACCTCACTAAAGTAATCTTTGGATTTCATACCTAGCTTGTGCATTAAACCGATTGTGGCTTGATACCCTCCCAAAGCATTTGGGTCACTTGCTGCAATCACTTTGTGTTTTAAATCAAATAGGGTGCGATAATCACTATTGGCCTTCACTATAATGGCTGATCCAATAGCCGATGTTGCCCCATTGTGGCGGCGCGATCGCATCGTCGCTAGCCAAGATAATGGATATTGATTGGAGAGATAAAGATATTGTCCAGGGTTGGTAATAATGAATTGAATGCTACCGAGTTCCATAGCCTCATTAAGCGCCTCAAAATCTCCTGGATAGACATTAAAATTCACATCATCAATATGTTTATTTAAATATGCCATCATCGGAGCCCAGCGCTCAGCTGCTTGTTGGTGCCCCCAATTAGCTAATACACCAACATTGAACTCTTGAGGCTTATGCCCGTGAGTACTCAACGCTTGAATGCGCATTTCTTGATTAATAGGCTCAGAAGAGGCTGAAAACGCTGGATACATTGAACATATAACCAGTAAACCCAATATAAAACGCAGCAAGTTAGCATCCTTAATAAATGAACTTTAATAAGCTTACGTTAGAGTCGTCCCTAATCAACGTGATGTGATTCATGCTTTGTGTAAATAAAGTTAGCTAAAGGTTTCAAACTGAGATATTTATCAATTATCGATATGGAGAGTTAAAGGAATTAGCGTGCAAAATATAACTTCTGGCCCGGTATATCTTGTCGATGATGACGAGGCAATTATTGATTCCATCACTTACTTGATGGATAGCTACCACTACAAAATCATTAGCTTCAATTCAGGCAGTACATTCCTTGAATCAATCGATCTGACCCTGCCCGGCTGTGTCATTTTAGATGCCAGAATGCCGGGACTCACAGGTCCTGAAATTCAACAATTATTAAGCGAAGCTCACAGTCCATTATCGGTAATATTTCTCACCGGCCACGGCGATGTTCCCATGGCGGTAGATGCCTTTAAAAAAGGCGCTTTCGACTTTTTCCAAAAACCAGTCCAAGGCAATGTGTTATCGAAATCTATTGAGAATGGTTTGAGTTACAGCGCCAATCAGCATTGGAAGCTTTCTAATATTCGCCTTATTGAAGGGTTGTCTGCACGTGAAAAGCAAATTTTCGAGCTCGTTATCGCAGGCAATACTAACAAGCAAATGTCGAATGAATTGTGCGTCGCGGTGAGAACTATCGAAGTGCACCGCTCAAAACTAATGGATAAGCTTGGGGTACAAAATATTGCTGAATTAATGCTGCTGGCACCTTTGGTTTAGTTATATCTACCAATGTCTTCAATGGATAAAGTTTGAAACTCATTTTTGGACAAAAATCATTTAGAGCTAAAACTCTGAAAGCAACGACTTCCATTAGGTAAAGTATGGTGACCTGATATGTGGTAACGCCGCATTAAGTTGTGAGCAACGCAATACCGAAGTCGCTGCATACCACCTTAAACACTTAAATCAACGACACCTAACGCCACTGTTTAAGCGGAAGGATTAAAAATTAACACTTAAGATGCGGAACAAGAAAAGTATCAGGAGGTGCTAAGGAATTGATATTTTAGGTAAAGAAATTAGCTGACGATGCTAAGGGATCTATGCGGCTAGTAAAAAATGTAACTGCTCTGCACACATCGAAAAAGCGTAAGATCTTACGCCGATATTTACACTATAAAGGTATCACTCGGGCTTGTTCAACACTTGGGATAAGGACGCGGCTACGCGCGGCCTATCCTTATCTGTTATGCGTATTTGGAGAGGACAATGGAGCACAAAGACTGGAACAGTATTTATGTACTCAGGCCGACCGATGGCGCGAAATGCGTAAGCCGTAGAGCAGGAGAGGAAGGATATAACTCGGAAACGATATTTAGCGCAGAAACATCTACTTTTAGAACGTTTGCGGATAAAGGCAATCGATACGTAATTACTATTTGGAAAAACGACGAGTGGTATTACGCATAACGATTTAGTTCACGAGCCGAAGGTCTCGTGTAACGGCTTGTTCTTTACTTTCGGAGAGAGGAGGTTATCGCTACTCAATCCGTGAGTTCATATTCCATGCCCTTGGGGCTTAATTGATGCCCCCTGCGGCGTGAGGGAA
>NZ_JAUOQU010000004.1:0-224794 GCF_030547195.1 Shewanella sp. 6_MG-2023
TGGCGGAGCGGACGGGACTCGAACCCGCGACCCCCGGCGTGACAGGCCGGTATTCTAACCAACTGAACTACCGCTCCACTTAAGTTGCACGAATAATAAGGTCGTCGTCAAAAACCGTCAACAGTTTTTTTTAAGTTTTTATCCGTTTAGCTAAAAAACATACAGCAGCGATTAAGTTATAAACTTTTTGACTAAAAAGAGATCAATTTAATCTAAGCTAATATAATTAGCAGCAAACAATTATTTTTCATCTGGCATGGTTAAATCAAAATCATCAATAGCAGCAGTGATATCACCTTTTTTCGCAGCTTCTTGTTCAAGTCTTAATTTGGTTGTTGCCAGTGCTTTATTTAACGCAAGTTTCTTACGCCAAAAAATTAACCCTACCCCTCCTATGATTAACAGTAGGCCATTAATCGATGCAATCCACACGATAGCCTTATCTTTTGCAGCTTGCTCTTCTTGCGCTGCTAGCTGCGCAGCTCTTGCAGCTAACTCTTCAGCGCTGGGTGGAGGTTGAGGCGGTTCAATTAAATTAAAAAACAATTCCGGTAAATCCAGTATTAACTCACGCCCTGCAATACTGGTTGAGGCAACACTGCCTTTGATTCTATAACTGCCAAAATCGGTCACTTGCGGTATCGCGACTAAAGCTGGTGTTTCAGTGAGCTCATTAACAACAATCGGTAACTTAAGCCCTGCAGGGCCAACGATATCGAATTGAATATGGGTTTGCTCAAGTTTGAGTATTTCGTCATCAACATTTATTTGAATCTGCCAAACACCGGTTAATTTATCCGCGGGTTCAATTACTTCAACTTGAATGGGAGTTTCTGATAAATAGATTGGGTAGCTAATTTCACGCTCAAATACATTATTTCGCGCGACAACACTTAAGGTGTAGCTTCCCCAAGGTTGATTTAGATTATGTTTGCCCGTAAACACCCCATCATCGGGTATCTCATCCAAACCTTCACCATTATCTCTGTAAGAACCGACTGTAACAGTGCCGGTAGTAAAGTTGGCTTCGGTATTTTTATGATGGCTGGTAAATTTAACCGTCCATTCGAACATGTAATCAAGCCCTGGCAGACGAACCGTTAAGCCGTCACCAAGTAACTTAGCAGTGACTTTTAAACGTTCACCTTGAAATAGAGGCTGGGGGATATGCTCAACGTCAATTTCAAGTTGCGATACTTTTTGGATAGTGGAATTAGGCGCTAAACTGCCGATTAATTGCCAAGGACCGGGCATCGGATTGTTGATTTTAATCATATCGCCAGTTAAGCCATCGGCCCAATTGACATTATCAGGGTGCCTTTCGGAATACCATTTGGAACCGTCAGGCAACACGATTATCACTGGAGCGGAGCCATAAGTTCTTTGCACCAATAAGGTCACTTCATCGACCATATGATCAATACGAAATCTATTCTGTAACTCACTTGCTTGGGTATAAGGCACCGCTGTTGCCAATTGTGGCGTAACGGTAGCAACTAAGATAAAAATAACCGCCAGACAGTATGATTTCATTAAGCTCACTTTTATGCTTCACCTCTCCAGAGGCATTTGCCTGATTTTTTGACTAAATCAAGTCTTTCATCGTGTGATATTAATTCATCGGCCGTTGCTTGGATCACTTTAAGATTAAACTCATTTTGATCAATTAATTGTATGCCACCACCTTCTTGACCCACTTTTTCATTTGATAAATTAAAGCCAATTTGTCCACCGGTCATCACTAAGTAAACATCAGCAAGGATTTCAGCATCCAATAGTGCGCCGTGATAGGTACGTCTAGAGGTATCGATACCGTAACGTTTACTGAGTGCATCTAGATTATTTTTTTGACCAGGATGCAGGTATTTTGCAATGTCTAGCGAATCGAGTATGTCACAGATATCTGCTGACTTGGGGCCTTGGGGCCTAAGCTGACTAAATTCATGATCCATAAAGCTGATATCAAACGGTGCGTTATGTGCGACAATTTCAGCACCGGCGATAAAGTCGATAAACTCTTGTGCGATTTGATGAAACCGCGGTTCTTTAGCAACTCGTTCATCAGTAATACCATGTACTTCAATGGCTTCTGGATCAATTAACTGACCTGGATTGATATATTGATGATAAGTACGACCGGTTAGTTTACGGTCAATCACTTCAACACAACCAATTTCGATAATTCTATGGCCAATATAAACGGGGCCACCAGCCTGATTCATACCGGTTGTTTCAGTATCTAAAATGATTTGGCGACTGGCGCCTGAAATAATATTCATAGGTAACTCAATTAATTGATAATAATTTAGGTATAATTGCCGAAATGTTTATTGCTGTGTATATGGTAACAATTTGATGTCAGAACTAAAACTTATCAATATCTTTACTGATGGCTCATGTCTGGGTAACCCTGGTCCCGGCGGATACGGTATTGTAATGAAATATAAGCAGCATACCAAAGAAATGTCTGATGGATTTAAGCTGACGACCAATAATCGGATGGAATTATTAGCGCCTATTGTGGCGTTAGAAGCGCTATATGAACCGTGTAAAATCATCTTAACCAGTGATAGTCAATATATGCGTCAAGGGATCACCCAATGGATCCATGGCTGGAAGAAAAAAGGTTGGATAACTTCAACTAAAACCCCAGTTAAAAATGTCGATTTATGGAAAAGGTTAGATAAAGCCAGTCAACTGCATCAAATTGATTGGCGCTGGGTTAAGGGACATGCTGGGCATATTGAAAATGAACGCTGTGATGATTTAGCCAGGCAAGCCGCCGAAGCTAAACCTCAGCAAGCTGATGTTAATTATCTGCCTGAAGCCAAAGCCTAAAACCCAAATCTCTTGTATAGCCAATATATTATTGGCTATACGCTTTAGCTTATTTTGAGAGCAATTTAGTATGTTTACTGTGCCCTGCTCTGCCTGCTGTCGGCGCTGTCGCCCATTGACGAGTACGCGCTTTTCGCTTTTCCCTGATGGGCGTTAATGGCGACTCCATTTTTCTGGCCACAATCAAATACACACTGCCAACGCCTGGTAACCACTTTTCTAATCTATTTTGCCACCAGCGGCCTTGGTTCATTTGTCCAAGCAAAGGGTGATAAATAAAACGTTCATCCTGCAGGATTTGATAACCTAATAAACCTAACCAATCTTTTACCCTCGCTGGCATAAAAAACTGACCACACCAAGGTAATTGAGTTTGATATTTAGGTAGAAGCTTACCCATAAAGGCGGTACTGACAGGGTTAAAACCACAAACAAAAATATAGCCGCCGGAAATCATTACTCGGTCAACTTCCCGTAATAAACGATATGGGTCATGTTCAAATTCCATTAAAAAACTCATCAGCACGGCATCCATGGTGCTTGTTTGCAGGGGCAAATGATGGGGATCGGCTTGAATTGATGCGCCTTGGGCATCATGAATAGAAAAATGCCGCGCAATATTGCAATGTAAACTAGACACTTGAGCGCTAAGCGCACCTAGCTTTAATAAATGGTAACCAAAAATCCTCGGCCACCAATCAGTTAACTTTTGTTCAAGGGCCAATTGAATCTCATCACCACAGGGTAACTCTTGCCATAATTGTGGTTTTTGATTTATCGACATTAACCTGATACTCCCTTAATTTCAAAAGCCCTAGGTTGAGTATAACGACTTATGGCTCTTTGTCGTTAGCATTTTACCCATAGTTGATATCATTTAAAAAAGGGACGAATAAAGTGTTAAATTTATTGTTAATTAGCGCGTTTACATAACCTTATTTAGTCACTTCAACCAGTTGTTTACTTTAAATGTAACAGTATACAAGCCTAGTTCAGCCCAAGCATATTCACTCTATTGGCCTTTTACATATAATCCGTTAACCTAGCGGTAAGATTTCACTTATGGATTTAATCATGCTTTCAGTCATCGGTATTTCAGCGTTTAATGACAACTACATTTGGCTTATACATCAAAAAAATAGCAATCAAGCCTATGTTGTTGACCCTGGCTGTGGCCAAAGTGTGCTCGATTACCTCAAGGGCTCCCCATTAGAGCTGGCGGGGATATTAATCACTCACCATCATGCAGATCACACTGGTGGCATTGCGCAATTACAACAGGCTTTTAATAATAAGCTCGAGGTTTATGGACCTGAAAGTGAAAATATTAGCGGTATTACGCATCCAATAAAAGGCGAGCCATTACTCAAACTCAAGGAGCTTGATACAAAGCTTAAAGTCATTAGTGTGCCGGGCCATACGTTAGGTCATATAGCTTACTTTTATCAACAGCCAGATAGTGTAAACTGTGAAGCGTTATTTTGCGGAGACACCCTATTTAGCGGCGGTTGTGGAAGATTGTTTGAAGGCACAGCCGAACAAATGGCAAACTCGTTAGCAAAACTCGCTGACTTGCCACCTCACACCCAAGTTTACTGCGCCCATGAATATACCGCGGCTAATCTTAAATTTGCGTTACAAGCAGAACCTAACAATAAAGCGTTGCAGCAATACAGTCAGTCAGTTACTTTATCTCGTAATAACAATATGGCTACAATTCCAACTACAATCGCAACAGAATTAGCCATAAATCCATTTTTAAGAAGTAACAGTAAAGAAATAAAACAAGTCATCGCTGCTAAGTTTCAAGTTGAAAAACCAACAGCACTACAGACGTTTACTTTACTCAGAGAGTGGAAAAATAACTTTTAAGCTATTGAGCGCGGCGACACTTGCTAAGTTAGCAAAGACATTAAAGCCATTTTACACTACAATGCCGCCTCAATTTTGACCAAACACATTTGGTAGACGCCTTTGATCTGCCAGCTTTGCAAGATTTAGGATTTTTTTTAGATGCATAAACCTTTATACCTTTTTGTTGGAAGCTTGGCATTTCTAACCGCATGCCAAACTGCCACTCCAACAAAAGTCGAGCCTTCACCGATTGTCGTTCCTCAGCCAATTAAGCCTGAAAAAGTTGTAGACGAAGTTGCAGCACCGGTTGAAATCACCGATGTTTGGCAACGGATCCGTTTGCAACTTACCATGCCAATTGATGATGTAAAACTGGTGAATAAATATCGAGACTGGTATTTAGCGAACCCAAGACATTTAGAAATTGTCTCTCAACGTGCAGAGCCGTATTTACATTATATTGTCGAAGAATTAGAAAAACGTAATCTGCCGATTGAACTAGCATTATTACCTATTGTTGAAAGCTCGTTTGACCCTTCAGCTTACTCAGCCAGTGCCGCTTCAGGTTTATGGCAATTAACTACGCCTATTTCTAATTACTTTGGTGTTAAAAGTGACTGGTGGTATGACGGCAGACGTGATGTTCCCGCATCCACCACTGCAGCACTGGACTTCTTAGAGTACTTATACGATAGGACCGGACAAAACTGGTTATATGCCATTGCGGCCTATAATACGGGTGAAGGCCGAGTAAATAATGCTGTTCGCCGTAATAAAGCCGCAGGTAAAAGCACTAAATTTTGGGCGCTATCATTACCCAGAGAAACTCAACGCTACGTACCGCAACTGATTGCATTATCAGATGTGGTTAAAAATGCTGACAAATATGGCATCAAACTAACTCCAATCAGTAATGAACCGCATATTGCTGTGGTTGATACCCAAAGCCAGATTGACCTTAAACTTGCGGCAGATTTAGCCAATATGCCAGTTAAAGAATTAAAAGCATTAAACCCAGGTTTAGATCGCTGGGCAACATCACCTGATGGCCCTAATACATTGGTGGTGCCATTTGATAAAGCGGCGCAGTTTGAACAAAAACTTGCAAACCTTGATCCTAAATCAAAATTGAACTGGCATAGATACCAAATTAAATCTGGCGATACCGTAAGCCATATTGCCAAGCGTTTTGATACTTCGGCTTCTTTTATTCGTTCAAGTAATGGCCTGAAAAATAATAATATTAGAGCCGGAAAGTACCTTATTATTCCAGTTCCTGCTGAAGGCGCAAACCTCACAACTGAACAGTTATTAGCACAAGCAAAACCAAGCTCAGTTAAGACTAAAACTTACACGGTTAAATCAGGCGATTCATTATGGGTCATTGCCAGAAAAAATGATGTCAGTGTTGATGATTTAATTCGCTGGAATCGTCTGCCTAAAAACGGCACTTTAAGCATTGGTAAACAATTAAAGATTGGCGCAGTATCAAGTAGCAAAAACAATGCAGAAAGAACCGTTAATTACAAAGTTCGCTCTGGGGATTCATTGGCTAGAATTGCCGGTAAATTCAACGTTTCAGTCAATGATTTGATCGAGTGGAATAGACTTCAAAACAGTAAGTATATTCAGCCAGGACAGATGTTAAGATTGATTGTGGATGTCACCAAGGTCAATGCGTAGTGAGTCTATAAGCTAACTTCTTAGCAATTTCGCAGTAAGTATTTCGCGACTTAAAACAAAAAACGGCAAGGTGATCCTTGCCGTTTTTTATTATATAGCGATTTTTAAACTTGATGTAATCAACTCATCTATACCAAGTTTAAAGCAGTACAAGATCCAAAGTCTTGGTTAACATGATCCCTTGGATATTTTTACTTATGATAAAAATAGCCGCTGACTAAGCCCAAGTGGGCTTAATCACATCATTAAAAACCTAATTTCTTAAATAACTTACCTTTGAGTTTATCGGTTTCATCTTTAAGTTTAGAATCTAATAAAGCACTGGTATCGATACCAAATTTAGGATCTTTCATGCTGCCGGTTATGGTAAGCGGAATGTCCACGCCAGCTAAGGCATCTTCACCACCCTGACCCGCTAATGAGCCCACCACTGACGTCGTTAGCTTATAGTCCACAGTTTCATTATCAATATTGGCACTGCCATTACCGCTAAGGCGAATGAGTGGCGACGCCATAGCTAAGTCTGGGTTAGTCGCAACAGCATTTTTCAAACTAAAACTACCGGTTAAACTAGTAAAATCAGTTTTAAGTTCTTCAGTATTTTTTGCAGATAAATCCCCTTTTAACTTATCTTGAGCACTACGGATCATTTGCGGGATATTCACTCCGTATAACGAGCCATCGGCAATTTCGAAATTACCCTGTGCCAGCAGGTTTTTCTTTAAGTTATCTGCAATTAAACTTTTACCAGAACCAGAAATTTTAAAATTTGCCGCACCTGAGATTAAATCAATATCCGCCGCATCTTTTAACAGTGGTCTAAATTGCACACCTGTTAATGTTTCATCGAAGCGGTAACTAGGTACTTTCTGACGACCATCGAGCTGTGCTGTGGCTTTAATACTACCTTCATATAAATTCGCAGAAAACTGAGTTAAATCGGCAACGCCATCTTTGACCTTGGCTTTCATTACCCAGTTTTGAGTGAGTAGGTTTGCGACCTTGATTGATTTAACCGTCATGCCTAAGGTTAAATCAATGGTTTTTAATGCGGACAAATCAGGCTCTACAGCTGGCTTGCTCGCTGCAACTTGTTCAGTGTCTTCTGCTTTAGCTTCGGTCTCTGATGGCGGCAGTAATTTATCAACATCGATATCACCGACATCTAATTGCAGGTTAATTTTAGGGATTGTGGCGCCGTAATTGACTGAAACATCGCCAGTGGCGCTTATGTCCATCGCTGACAATTGTTTTATAGCAACATCTAATTTTTTAGCATCTAAAGCCACATTAATATCAGTAATCAGCTGGCTGCTAACACTTTTATTAGGGATAGCCTCACCGGTCACATCAGTATTAATGGTTAAATCAGCCATAATAACCTGAGTCAAATCTTCACTAATGGTCAATTGACCATTACCAGAACTTGCCAGCATCATATCAGGCATTTGTGCAGTAAATTCATAAGCAAAGTCTGCAGCGTTTCCTAATGAAAACTCACCAAGGGTTAAACTATTTAAACTAAATATTTGTTTGGTTTCTGCCGCTTCATCAATTACGTTGATGGTGGTATTGGTAATAGACACGCCGCCGATTTGTAAACTTTGCAATTCGAGTGTATTAGCTGATGATGCTGGTTCTGACGCGGTTGTGGTTTCAGGTGATGCAGCACCGCCCAAACCATCAAAGCTGGTTGAACCGTCTTTTTTAGTGACGATATTCATAGTCAAACCATCAAGGGATAATTGTGCAATTTCCACTTGTTGGCTTAAAAGCGGCATTAATGCCACACTGGCGACCGCTTGGTTTACTTCAACTAATGTACTTGGAGAAAAGTTCTCAGGGTTGGATAGTGAAATGCCACCGAGGTTAATCCCAAGTGTCGGGAAAAAGCTCCAACTTAAGTCTTGGCTAATGACAAAATCACGGCCAGTTTGCTTTTTAACGGCATCCACAATTTGTGGTTTAAAACTATTTGGATCAAAAAATACCGTTAAATAAATAACCAGCAATAAGATTACGCTAGCGACTATAGCTAATAGCCATTTAAGTGCCTTCATGTTTGCATCCTTGTAAGCAAATTGATTTTTAATGTAAAAATAAATTAATTCATCTAAGTTTAGCTTAATACTGCTAAATCTAAAGGTTTTTCAGTAACGGCTATGCCATTTTCATCGGCATAGATCATCATGGCAGGTTTTACTGAGACACCGGCAATCTCGATATTTATATTCACAAGGCCAACATCTTTTTTTTCTGTTTTAATGGGATTAGCACTTAGCGCCTGCACACCAATACCAATGGTCAACAATGTGCCCACATCTCTTACCGCACCAAAAATGATGATACCTTCCCATTCATTATTGGCCGCCGACTCCGCAATCATGTCACCTAGCAAAGCACGCCGACACACGCCGCCGCCATCGACCACTAACACTTTACCTTTACCAGCGGTTGCTAACGTTGACTTCACTTTAGAGTTATCTTCAAAACACTTAACCGTAACCACTTCACCATAAAATATCCGTTTGGCGCCGTAACTTTGCCAATTGGCGGGTATCAAGGTTAATTCAGAACCATAGTGGTCAAATAAATCAGGTAATAAATCTAGCATTTTGCACATCCTGTACTAAAGTAAATAAATTAATGTTTAATATAAACGTCATGCTCTATTGAAACAAATCATTAATCTGAATAAACTATCAATAATGCTCTGTTACTATTCATGGAAGATAGAGAGTACCCATGCTAAATAGCATTCATTTACTCATAATCCTAAGTAGTTATCCATATGACTGATATTAATTTACAAAATGTAATTAACGCCTTTGATGAATTAGATTTCGAAAATAGAACAACTAAAAGTCTTGAAAGTGCCCGCAACAAACTGCAAATGAAAACTTATCTTGACTCTCTTGATTACAGTTTACGTCGATTAAACATTTTAAATGAAGTCGTTTCAGAAATGGTTGAGCAAAAAAAATCAGCCTTAAAGAAGCAAGAGCAAGTTCAAACCTACAAATCTAAAGTCATACAACTGTCTAGAGAATATCGTATTTCTTACCAAGAAGTACTTGAAATCATGATTTCAATCAAACAAAAATAAATAGTCTAGAACCCAAATTAAATAGTAAAATCTTCATACTAAAAGACTCAAGTTCAACACAAATTGATACTCTAACTATTTTTATTGGCTGATTTAATTGTCCAATCTTATAATCGCATTACTTTATATCTTTTTAGGTTTACTTGGGGGTAAGCCTAAATTGTTTATAATCCGGCTATGTAAATAATTTATATTTTAAATCTACCCAAAACTAGCTTGCATAACCAAACCTACAAAAACCTTATCGCTATTCGAAGGTATATGTTCATTTTGATTTTTACTTTTCAAACAAAACCTCTTCACTGCGGGTTAAGTTGGTACTTGGCTTAGCAAGAACTGCCCTTTCCCCTCTGTGGTTGCTACTATTTGAATGATGCTTGATAAATATCGCCAATGAATCCTTTAATGTCATTTGGGATATCGTCCACTTGGTCTGCCTATCACGGTGCCACAATGGGTTGAAAAATAGCAATTTGAATTGAGAAAAGCCCCTTTAATTTTGAATTTCAAATGTATTAAAACCGTTTTAGCTAAACTGGATACACTCTATTTCTGCCGTGACCTTTTGCTAAATAAAGATGGGTATCTGCTTGTTTATATAATGCCTCAATTGTAGTGATTTCTTGGGTCATTTCAGCGACACCGATACTGACGCTTGTATCAATCAAAATGGTATTATAAAGGAAATCTTTACTCTCAATGATAATTCGTATTTTCTCAGCAATACGCTTGGCATCATTCATTGATGTATTGTTGAGTAAAATAGCGAATTCCTCACCACCAATTCGTGCGAAAATATCGCTTTCTCGCATACTAGCTTCTACGACTCTGGCGAGATGTATTAATACAAAATCACCTGCTTGATGGCCATAATTATCGTTCACTTTTTTAAAGTGATCGATATCAATCATTAACAGTGAAACGCTAGTTTGTTGTCTTGAAGCAATCGCCATTATCTTTTTGGCCATTTCAAAAAAATAGCGTCGATTATATATGTTAGTTAGATTATCCATGATTGATAATCTACGAAATTCTTCGGCGCTCTTTTCTACATCCTCGTGGGCTTTTATGCTAGATATACGACTATCTAACATTGATTTTGACAATAAAATGGTTGCAGGAATATAGCTAACAATAAACGCCAATAAAGCAAAATGTTGGTATTCACCAAAATAAAGCATAATAGCAATCTGCGGCGTTATCATTAAAATGAAAAACACCAAATAGGCTTTAAAGAAAGACGACATCGATAATGTTGCGGCTGTGACAATTCCGATAATTAGAATAAAACCGACAAACTCAAACGGTTGACGAGCATAAATTATTAGCATCACCGATGATGCCGTCCACATGCAGGCTTGAAATACATTTAGAGCGATAAAAATGACTTCATCATTAGCGAGTCTTTTTCTATCTTCTTTTTCTAAATGTTTTTCAAACATTTTTGCATTATAAATTCGGCATATTGCTAAGAGAATTTGTAAACAAAACCAAGTCATCAAAATGTTAAACGGAATGAGGATGTTAAATACTAAGGCGTAAGTAATAGAGACAATCAACATCGCAACCATGGCTCTGGGTGTTTGCTCGGCTACATTTTGTAAAAGTTTTTCAGGAACGTTAGACATACATATCCTAATTCAGCACAATTTGACCCTAGTAAACAACTCATTAATCGATTTTAATAGCTTGAGATAAACGAATATTTTATGAGGCTGCATACTTATTTTAACGTTCTTAAAAACACACAAATACAGTTAATTAGAGCATTATAGTAAATATAGGAAGCATCGCCTGAATTGTCTAGCAGACCATTGGAAATCATTAAATAAACATGTGCTAGGCGTTATTTAGAGCACGATTGAGACCTTGATTGAACAATTCATCAGCAAGAGAAAATGCCTACCTTATGTCAGAATACCCCTTTAATTTACTCTCGAAGGCAAAGTAACTGTACCCCAGTTACAAAAACGCCTTTTTAGGTGGTTTTTACTGGGTTAGTACTCGCTTAATTTAAAGTCGCTAAACGTGGCAAAGTTAACTTGTTGACGGTTTTCATAAAAAGCTTTTGCTGCCCAAATATCGCGTTTAATACCCTCAACTGGTCGAATAGCAAACTCAACGTCTTTAATAAGGCGTAAAAGCTGCATTAACTCACGACAGTTTTGAGTGATTCTAATAAGAAGACTGCCAGACTCAGATGGCGGACGTATTAGACCTTGTTGAAAATGAACTTGTTGCATTGTTATCACCTGTGCGGGCTATTTTATCGAATAAGTAAATAATACCTGTTGTTAACTCCACTAAAAACGCTATATTAATTATAATATTCTCAAATATGGATTGATAATATGCTCATACAAGACCTGCACATCATTCTCAAAGTAGCTGAATTTCGAAGTATTACTGCGGCTGCAAACAGCCTTGATATGCGTATGGCAACCGCTAGTGCTGCGGTCAAGCGTGTTGAAGCAGCATTAGGCGTTGAGCTATTTGTACGCACTACGCGCCAACTTAGGCTTTCCCCTGCTGGTGAGCGCTATTTACCTCAATGCGAACTGGCTGTGCAACTGTTAGACAATGCCCAGCAAAATGCTCAGGAAGATTTAGATGTACTAAAAGGTGAAATAAGAATTGCCCTATCATCTGATCTAGGCCGTAATGTGGTTACCCCGTGGTTGGATGATTTTTTGCTGCTTTATCCCGACGTGGCTTTACGCAGTAATATCACTGACAGTAATATTGATTTTTATCGTGACTCTGTTGATATGGCGCTGCGCTATGGTGAGCCAAGCGATGCCAGTATGTATGGTTTTCGAATTTGCAGTATTCCACGAGTACTGTGCGCCACACCTAGCTATTTAGACAAAAATGGCGCCCCTACAACGCCAGATGAACTCATAAATCACAATGGGCTGTTTTACCAGTTACAGGATATTGTTCAGAACGAGTGGCGCTTTAGTCATCAAAACCAAAGCCATAAAGTAAAGCTTAAAGGTAATCGTGCATCTAATGACGGAGATTTGGTGCGGCGTTGGTGTGTGTCGGGACACGGGTTTGCGATTAAGTCATGTCTTGATATGGCGGATGATTTGCTAACTGGTCGTGTGGTAAACGTCATGCCGGAATATAAGCCAACTGCGACAGAATTGTGGCTTGTGTGCCCCAGCCGTCAGTCTATTACCCCAACAGTGCGCTTATTACGTGATTATTTTAGAGAGAAAACCCAGCAGCTATTGTCTCAACTGGTTGAGCATGGCGTGTTAAACAAACAAGATATTAAATAACATACAATCACTATTAAGCTAATTCATTAAACTGAGTTGTTGAATCTCGCTCTTTTAATTCAAAGTCTAAAACATGGCGTAAATTTGATAGGCTATCTGAAGTCACTTGATTCATTTGGCCAGAAGTCAGTAATGTGATAGCTGTTTCAGCCATCGCATTGATAGGTTGTTTCACTGTTGTGATATGTGGCCAAATCGTAGTAGCAAGCGGGGTATCATCATAACCGGCAACGCTTAAGTCTTTGGGTACATTTAAGCCTAAGGAATTGGCAACCGAAACAACTGCTGCAGCCATATCATCATTACTAGCAAATATCGCGCTTGGTCTATTTTCTCTATCTAATAGAGCCTTAGCAGCTCCTAATGCAGACTTATAGCTGAACATACCTTGCTCAATAAACTCTGGCGGAATGTTTAACTGTTTAGATCGCATTGCATCTAAAAATCCTTGATAACGAAGACGACTGGCACCAACGTCTGGGTGCCCTATAATAAAGCCAATGTCTTTATGGCCTTTATTGACTAACAAATTGGTCATATCATAAGCCGCTTGATAATCGTCCATACAAACAAAAGCAGATAAGGTTAACTCCACATCTGGTGATACTCGTACAAAAGGAATATTTAATACAGTAAGCTCTTTGAGAATCTCAATATTGTTACAAAAAGGCGGTAATAGAATAACGCCATCAACTCGTGTTTCTTCAACTAAATCACGTGTGATTTTTAACTTTTCTTCTTGGGTGCCTTCACACTCATCTACCACTAAATGATAACCTTGCTGGCGGCAACTTTTTAAAGCCGACATCATGAACTGACTAACATAACCACCTTCACTTGGGTTTTCGTAAAGTAAGCCAATTAAATAAGATTTAGAACTCGCTAAACGCCTAGCTGAAATATTGGGGCGATAGTTTAGTTGATCTGCCGCTTGCTGGACTTTCGCTCGTGTTTTGTCACTGACTTTTTCGTCCTTGTTTAACACCCTAGAAACGGTCATTTTCGACACACCAGCCATTAAAGCAACATCTTGAATAGTGATTTTAGTGCTTGATTTACTCTTATTAATTGGACTCATTAGGAAACTCATTTAAAAATAAGATAAATGTTACAAAGTTCGTAGTAACAATAATACCCTCAGAATAACAGATAAATTACTGATACTATAATCACTTATTCTTATTCATGCGTATTGTGGCAAAATCTATAATTATCACATTAAAACAGTCAATAAGGATCATCGAACCATCGTTATTAGCGACTAAAGCTGGTTATTACTCACACAATAAATTTATCGTGTTATCGATAACCTACATTTGATAATAATGTCTATAAATTATTACTATAAGCTTTTTAGCATCCAAACATCACAGCCACCGTGAATGGTACCAACAAGGGGCTTATCTAAATGTTGAAAGCCCATCTTTTCATAGAGTGTAATTGCCGCTGTCATTGAATTTAACGTATCGAGATAACATTGTTCAAAACCGTTTGCTTTTGCAAATGTAAGACATTGCTCAGTTAAGCGCTTACCTAAACCAAGCCCTCTCGTTTCAGGTAATAGAAATAATTTTCTTAACTCACAAATCTTGTTATCACCGTTGAACTTTGCAATACCTGCACCGCCTACCACTTGATTATCAATGCATGCTACTAAATAAATACTCTTATTTTTTGAGCAATAAAACCGGCTCATTTGTAGTACTTCGGGATCAGAAGGGCCAAACCCCTCGCCTATGGCACCAAATTCTTTACCTACTGATTTAATGATGGCTGCGACTTGGGGATCTTGCGCTAATATTATGGGTTTGATTATAATTTTCATAGTCTGTTTACCGCTTAACCTTGCTACGATTCAAAATAGATGTTTAACAACACCCGCTTACTTATTTTGCTAAAGTTCGCTTATTCGAGGTGATTTATCTCTGTTTGTTTCAATATACTTTTTAAAACTAATTGAGTCTATTGGCATTAAAGCTGATGACTATTAGCGCCATTTGCTATATTCGCAGCAAATGAACCAGAAATTAGACTAGCTTAGCTAATCCCGTATTCGAATTTAAAACGACAGTGAAGAGTATATGACGAGCTAAAACCAATTGAATTGGGTACAAAGAAGATATCTGATAATTTTTCAATTTAACAAATATTATTAAATAGCGCTTTTAACTAAAAAAGCCGCAATGAACATTATTAATTAAAATATACACACGAGTAAATCACCAAACAGATATTAGATTAAGCAGCAACCACAAGTTTGGCTTTTTTAAGGGGATTTAAGCGATTATGCATCACCTTAATAGTATCAAACTGCTGTAGAACTTTAGATTCAGTTAAAGGGCATTCTCGGGATAATACCATCACTAAAGCTGCTTGCAGACTGTTTTCAACCACTAAAACTAACACTGATGTGCCATTGGCATTTAAAGAAAACAATTTACCCACATCGCAATATACACATTCTTGGCTGATTTCAAAAAACCAAGATTTTGGCATTTGCGGCTTAATCATAAAATGAGCAGCTGTTGCATTTAACGCTGTTTGAACTACTGCTGCGTCGGATATTTTTAAGGCTTTTGGGAGATTTTCAAGTAGATTAATATAGAATTTTGCATGATCCACACTAAATTCTGACGTCACTAATGCATCTGGGATAAGAGATTTGGATTTATATGGGGTTAAGAACTCCATTTCGGAACCTAATGAAATACTTAATTGCTTAAACGTTTCATTATATTCCCATTGCCAGTCCTTATTTGGCATTAATAACATTTTTAAATACCTACTTTACCAATACAACTCAATAATAGTTCATATTTCAGTCAATATCAAAACATTATTAAAAATATTTGATATATTTATCATAAAGTTATAGCGATCGAAAGATCGTAATTGCGATCGCTATAACCTGTTTAGATCTAAATTATTTGATCAAAAGATCTTTTTATAGATCCTTCTATATTATTTTGCTTTATATGCATTAACAATATCGTTTATTAAACCAGGACCTTGATAAATAAAGCCAGTGTATATCTGCACCAATTCTGAACCTACATCAAATTTAGCTAAGGCATCTTCGGCACTATTTATTCCACCGACGCCAATAATCGGGATCTCTCCGTTTAAATATTCAGCTAATTGTTTGATCACTTTAGTAGAAAGTTCGGTTAATGGCTTACCGCTCAAACCACCCATCTCATTAGCATTGTCTAAACCAACAACTGCATCTCGGCTTAAAGTGGTATTTGTTGCAATCGCGCCATCAAATCGACTTTTTAATAATGACTCTGCGATCTTTTCAATTTCTTCAGTGGTTAAATCTGGGGCAATTTTTAGTGCAATTGGTGCATATTTATTATACTTCTTCGCAAGTTCAGTTTGTTTTTCTTTCAATGACGATAGTAAATCATCTAATAACTCACCGTATTGCATAGTACGAAGGCCAGGAGTATTAGGTGATGAAATATTTACCGCAATATAATCTGCATGTTGATAAACTTTTTCCATACAAATTAAATAATCATTCTTACCTTCTTCAACTGGGGTATCTTTATTTTTACCAATATTAACACCGACAATAATATCTGTTTTCTTAGCCATTAAATTTCTGACTAGGTTATCTACGCCTTTATTGTTAAAACCCATTCTATTGATGATTGCTTTTGCAGGTTTTAAACGAAATAAACGTGGTTGTTCATTACCAGGTTGAGGACGAGGTGTTACCGTACCCACTTCAATATGACCAAAACCCATCGCATGAAATGCATCGATAGATTCACCATCTTTGTCCAAGCCAGCAGCTAAGCCAACTGGATTTTTAAAATTAATGCCCATACAAGTCACTGGCGCTGCAGCAACTTTTTGACTGTAAAATAGGTTTAAAGGGTTATTTCCAGTATTTTTTAAACTTCCGATAGCGATATTATGCGCGACCTCTGGATCCATCTGAAACATTACTTTTTGTGCAACTTTATAAAAAAACATGCTTTCTCCTAAAACCTAAAAAAAGCCCCGGCTATTGCCAGGGCTCGTTCACTTATTATAAATAATTATCTGGGTCCTTCGCAATGAAGGATCAATAAATTAAGTTCTCGCAGCGCCACTGAGAATTTAGCGAAATCATGGCTTTGAGACACCTTGAATTCAGTCAGTAAATTAAACCAGCGTTCTAACAGTTTCTGATTATTATCAATCCACTGATTAATGATTTCATCTGCGTCGCAAGCATCTGTACAGGCTCTAAGGACTGTTGAGCTTAACGAGCGCTGCTGCCAATCAAGCTCTTCTCTAAAGGCTGCGCGGGCTAATGCTTGCCAATGATTTGATACTGGTTGAATACTAATTTGTTCTAAGAACCAATGTAGCTCAACTTTTGCACCTAATCTGAAGTACGTTTCTGCAACGAGCTTGACTGATTTATTTTCCAGTTGGGCTATTTGGGCAATATCTAATGCAGAGAATAAGGTACTCATCTTAGCTACAACGTGCGCTAAAGACTCAGGTACATTTTGTTCTTGCAATGATTTAATTTCAGTTGAAATTGCAATCACTTCAGCTGCAATCATATATTGATCAACATTCGCTTTTAATTCATCAAACACAGGCTTGAAGAATGCGACGGTTTGCTCAATGTTCTCACCTTTATTACGGTGACGAATAAACCAACGACACGCTCTGCGCATATTACGGCGCAATTGATGCAACATTTCACTTTGAACGTCAGCAGACACAATACCATTAAGCTCGGTAATAGACTGAGTGAGTTCTGTTAAGCTAAATATTTCTCGAGCCATAGTATAGCAAATTGCCGCTTCAGCGACTGTGGCGCCAGTCTCATCTTGCATACGCTGTACAAAGTTAAAGCCCATGTCATTAACTAGTTCATTAGCTAATGAGGTTGCAATAATTTCGCCGCGTAAAGGATGCGAAATCATTTTTTCTGCATATTTATCTTTTAACTGCTGTGGGAAATAATCCGTTAGCAATTTACTCAAGAAACTATCGTCAGTGATTTCAGCGGTGACTAATTGCTCTTTTAGGACCATTTTGCCATAAGCGACCAGCACAGATAACTCTGGGCGAGTTAATGCACGGTTATTAGCCAAGCGATCGGCTAACTCGTCATCTGTCGGTAAAAATTCTAGGGCACGATCCAATTTGCCATCTTTTTCAAGATATTGAATGTAACGGATGTGTTCTTTTAACTGAGCAACACCGTGCGCCTGAGTTACCGAAATAGTACGGGTTTGATCGTTACAGTCTTGTAGAACAATTTCACCGACTTCATCAGTCATCGACTCTAATAAGCGATTACGCTGTTTTACCGTAAGCTCACCATCTGCGACGATGGTATTAAGTAAGATTTTGATGTTTACTTCATTGTCTGAACAGTCAACACCACCGACATTATCGACGAAATCAGTGTTAACACGACCACCATTGGCTGCAAATTCAATACGACCAAGTTGAGTCGCACCTAAGTTGCCACCTTCACCAATGATTTTAGCGTTAAGTTCATTACCGTTTACTCGTATAGCATCATTGGCACGATCGCCAACTTCAGCATGAGTTTCAGTCGTCGCCTTAACGTAGGTACCAATACCGCCATTCCAAATTAAATCTACACGCATTTTTAGTAATGCTTGCATAAGCTGATTAGGTGTCATGGTGTTTTCATCAGTGTCTAACATCAGCTTGATTTCTTTAGTAAGCTTTAGTGATTTGGCTGAGCGATTGAAAATCACCCCACCTTTAGACATCAATTTAGTGTTGTAATCTTCCCAGCTTGAGCGCGGTAAATTAAATAAACGCTCACGCTCAATATAACTTGTTTCAACTTCTGGATTTGGGTCGATGAAGATATGCATATGGTTAAATGCAGCTACTAACTTGGTATGACGAGATAACAACATACCATTACCAAATACATCGCCAGCCATATCGCCAATCGCTAGACAGGTAAAATCGGTGGTTTGACAATCAATACCTTCTTCACGGAAATGACGTTTTACTGACTCCCAAGCTCCTTTTGCGGTAATACCCATTTTCTTATGGTCATAACCATTACTGCCGCCAGATGCAAATGCATCACCTAACCAAAAGTTGTATTCAATGGCGATTTCGTTGGCAATATCGGAGAATGTTGCAGTGCCTTTATCGGCTGCAACCACTAAATAGGCATCATCTTCGTCATGACGAACCACATCTTTTGGCGGTACAACATTGCCTTCGATGATATTGTCACTGATGTCCAATAACCCGCGAATGAATAAGCGGTAACACGCTTGCCCTTCGTTAAAGAAGGCTTCACGGCCGCCGTCTGTAGGCAGCTGCTTACACACAAAACCGCCTTTTGCACCAACAGGAACAATCACGGTATTTTTAACTTGTTGCGCTTTGACCAAGCCTAGTACTTCAGTACGGAAATCTTCACGACGATCTGACCAACGTAAGCCACCACGAGCGACTTTACCACCACGCAAATGCACCCCTTCAAACCTTGGTGAATACACAAAGATTTCAAATTTTGGCAATGGACGCGGCATCTCAGGAATATCTTCAGGTAAGAATTTAAATGAGATATAAGGTTTAACATCAACATCGTTAATCGTTTGATAGAAGTTGGTACGCAGCGTTGCGTTAATCAAATCTAAGTAACGGCGAATAATTCGGTCATCATCAAGGCTAGAGACATCTTCTAGGCGTAAATCGATTTGCTCATAAAATTTACTGAGAGTGCGGGTTTTAAGTTTAGGGTTAAACTTACGAATAAACATTTTAACTAATAAATCAGCAATTTGCGGATAACGATTAAAGGTTTCTTCGATATATGATTGGCTAAATGTTGCATCAATTTGACGCATATATTTGGCATAAGCACGTAAAATAGATACTTCACGGCCAGTAAGGCTGGTTGCCAACACCATGCGGTTAAAGCCATCATCTTCAAGTTTCTTTTGCCATACTTGAGATAACGCATTTTGGAATCGATCTTGGCTATCTGCCAAGTTTTCAATTGCTGCGCCCTGCACCATCATTAAGAAATCAAGGATCCAATAGGTGGCACCATCTTCAGTTTTCACTTCATATGGACGCTCATTGATGACCCGTAATCCAAAGTTTTCTAACATTGGCAGTACATCAGACAGATGTATCGGTTCATCTTTATGGAACAACTTTAAACGTACTTTATTATCATTTAAGGCTGTTTCTTGCGGCTGATAAAATAGCATGCCTAGTTTATGCTCGTCATTCAACGCTTCAAGGTGCTGAATATCGACCACGGCTGAACTCGGCAATACATCTTCTTTATAGCTTGGTGAAAACGCATTGAGGTAACGTTTAACTAAGCCAGTACCCGATTGCTCACCTAATGAGTTAGTTAATGAACTCTGTAATTTATCTTCCCAAGAGCGCGCCGCTTCAATTAGGTTTTTCTCAATAGCAGCCACATCGACATCCATATTATTATTATCAACTTTCACGATGTAGTGCGTACGCGCTAAAGTCGATTCTGAGAAATAAGTGGTAAATTCAACATCTTCAGTGCTGTTAAAATGCTGCGCTAAAATACGTTGAGTGTCTTGACGTAATTTAGTGTTGTAGCGATCTTTTGAAACATACACCAAACAGGACAAAAATCGGCCAAAACCGTCTTTACGAACAAATACTTTTAATTTGTCACGGTCTTGCATATGTAATACACCACGAGCAACGCTGGCTAATTCATCTTCTTTAGATTGAATTAACTCATCACGAGGTAAATTCTCAAGGGTATTCATCAACGCTTTGTAGTCATGTGAACGTGGTGCTAGACCTGAGCGCTCCATAATCCGTTCAACTTTTTCAGCTAACAGCGGTATTTCTCTGGGGCTACGGTTATAAAGATTGGACGCGTAAAGTCCTAGAAAGCGATCTTCTCCAATCACGTTACCTTTTTTATCAAAGCGTTTAATACCGATGTAATCCACATAAGCGGGCCTATGAACTCGGCTTTTAGTCGAGCTTTTAGTCAGCACTAACAGACTCTCATCTAGAGCTTCTTTTCTTGCTGATTGAGAAAGCGAAGACAGTAATAAGCCACGCTCGCCGTTTTTATTAACAGAGCGGCTCATTAATCCTAAACTTGAATCTAAATCAGGCACTAACTCAACATCACCTTCAACACGCTTTAACTCATAATAGCGGTAACCTAGTAGGGTGAAGTGATGATTATTTAGGTAGGTTAAAAAGCTAATTGCTTCTTCTTTTTCACATTTCGCGCCTGGAAAAGGCTGCTTAGGTAATAATTTTACTGTTTCTGACAATTTGTCAGACATTTTTTGCCAATCAACGACTGACGACACCACATCAGCAAAAACTGATTCAAGTTCTTTACCAATGGCTTTAATATCGGCTTCACTGCTTTGGCGATCAATTTCAATCAAAAACACCGCAACATTTTCTGTGTTTTCATCAGCATCTTTAATAAAAGACACTTCTTTAACTAATTCTTTTTCACGCACCAACGCCATTGGTGTGTGCAGCATCATATGAGCAGTAATCCCCATACGATTTAACGCCATAGCAACTGAATCAACCAAGAATGGCATATCAGGCTGTATAATTTCGATAATACTATGACTTGACTGCCAGCCATGTTTTGACTGACTTGGATTAAATACCCGAATGTGGCTATTGGTTGCAGCAGATTTGTTTAAGGCATTCCAAAGACTTAATACTGCGCCATACAAATCGCTGTCATTACGAGCGTTTAAGTCGTCTTCTGACATATGGGCGTATATACAATGGGCAAATTGCTCAACTTGTTTTGCTTGAGTATTAGGGATTTTTTTATGAATTAAATTGACTACATTTTCTAGTAGTACTGAAGGCATTGCATCTTTAAAGGCCATGTTGCAGTTTCCTTAAGCGTTTATGGCAGCGCTTTTATCATTATATTGGATGCTTCGGCTTGTTGATCCCGTCTTAAACTGAGATCTGTCGCAAAGTTTATTACTAATTTCATGCTAATTCGAGCTAAATTTTAGTGGTAGATCCTCTAAAACCCTTGTTAATTCAACAATTATAGACATTTAATGACCAATCAAGCGTTTAGACAGACTAACTATGCAAAAAAAAAGAGGAGCTAAGCTCCTCTTTAAGTAATAAACCCTATAGATTACTTAGGTTTGCGCCAGAATACAGCCGACAGTGCAGGCAATATAATTATCGCCCCCAACATATTGACTAAAAACATAAATGTTAACAATATTCCCATATCCATTTGGAATTTCAGTGCAGAAAAGAACCAAGTACTCACACCGATGGCTAAAGTAAGCCCGGTAAAAATAACCGCACTGCCTCGCTCAATTAACGCTTCAAAATAGGCTTGCTGCACCGCCATGCCATTGTTGAGTTTACCTGCCATAGTCGAAAGAATATAAATACCATAATCAACACCAATACCAACACCTAATGCAATCACCGGTAAAGTGCTCACCGCAAGGCCGATATCAAGCCAAGTCATTAATGCTTGTGCTAATGTCGACACCACATATAACGGCACAATCACTGCTACCGTCGCTTTAAGTGATTTGAAGCTAATTAAACATAGGATAAATACAGCGCCATAAACATAAATCATCATAGGTAGCTGCGCTTCACTAACAGCTTCGTTAGTCGCAGCCATGACACCAACAGGGCCAGAAGCCAGTTTAAATTGTAATGTTTCGGTATTGAGCTTTTCAGCTACATCTGTGACTTTAGCAATCACCACTTCAATGGTTTCAGCCTTATGATCTTTCAAAAATAAGAAAATAGGCATCACCGAACAGTTGCCGTTTAATAAACCTGATGTCGTTGGTACTCGTCCTACCGCTTGCACTAAACTTGCTGTGGTTCTTGGCAATATTTGCCACTTAGGGTTACCTTCGTTAAAGCCGGCATTAACCTGCTTAGCCACTGACGCTAAACTGGCTGTTGATTCAACTCCCGGGGTATTGGCCACCATCCATTCGAATTGATCGATCTCAGCTAATATTGAATGATAGGTACAGGCTTCAGGGGTTGCTTCAACAATCACCGTCATATAATCAGTGGTAATTGAATAATTATCAGTAATATAAAAAGTATCTTGGTTGTATCTTGAATCAAGATGCAATGCCGGCGCACCGCCTTGAAGGTCACCTATTTTCATATTACTGGCTTGTTGCAAGCCAAAAGCATATAACAGTGCAGTACAAATCAGCACAATGACAGCATATTTAGGAGTGGCAAATTTAGATAAGCTACGCCAAATCCCTTCAATTTTATCTTTTTGCGCTTTATTCTCTTGAACCGGTTTGATGTTGGTGTAAGAAATAACCAGTGGCAATAAAATTAAATTGGTCAAAATAATAACAGCAACACCTAATGATGCCGATATCGCTAACTCTCTAATAATACCGATATCGATTGCAAGTAAGGTTAAAAAGCCAACGGTGTCTGATAATAATGCAATACCGCCTGGTACTAATAAACTACGAAACGCGGATGCAGCTGCAGCTTTAGTGGCTTGTCCATCACCAACACGGCGCCTAACCGCATTAATCATTTGTACCCCATGGCTTACGCCAATTGCAAACACCAAAAATGGTACAAGAATTGACATTGGATCTAAACCAAAACCTACTACTGTTAACAACCCAAGTTGCCACACCACCGCAATTAAGCTGCATACTAAAGGCAAAATCGTCAGCATTAATGACTTAGAAAATAAATAAACCATCACAGCTGTGATTGCGATAGCAATCAAGAAAAACAGCAGCACGCCCTTAGCGCCTTCAGCTACATCACCAGCCATTTTAGCAAAACCAATAATATGGATTTTGATGGTATCGGTTTCATATTTAGCGCGTAATTCATTTTCAAGTTGCTGAGCAAATTGAATCGTATTTAACGGCTTAAAAGTAACATCCTTTTCAGCGCCTTCAGATGCGGCCATTTCTTCATCTGTTTTTGCTACAAACTCCATTAACTGCGCCGTTAACATAGCTGATGAATAATCATTGGACACTAAGCGGCCAACAATACCGGCTTTTTCGATATTGTCTCTGACAGTATTTAAGCCATATTCATCATTACGAAAGTCAGCAGGAATAACCGGCCCACCAGCAAAACCATCTTCAACGACTTCGGTAAATCGAGTCGAAGGTGAATACAATGACTTAACTTGAGAGCGCTCAACCCCAGGAATGAAAAAGAGTTGATCATGTACATTTTTGAGGGTTTCAAAATACTCTGGGTTAAAAATATTGCCGCTGGTATCTTCCACTGCCACCATGATCCTATTCGCACCACCAAAATCTTTTTGATGCTTGGTATAGGTTTTCATGTATTCATGATTTAATGGAATATTCTTACTAAAAGCGGCATCCATTTTTAATTGGCTAGCTTGGTAACCTAGAAAGAAGGTAATTAATATAAATGAAAATATTACCCACATCCTGTGTCTAAAGAGGTAACTTTCAAATCCATTGACCAGTTTTTCTAACATCTTATCGGCCCTATTATTGTTGTTTTAATTTTAGTTATCATTTTGTGATGGCTATTTGTTATGGCTACTTAAGTTGGAATAAGCCTTTAGTACCTGCAAACCAAAGTTCCCCTTGATTATCACTGGCTACAGCAACAATGTTTTCACCTTGTCTGCGAGCTATGACTTTGGCCTCAAGCTTATTATTGAGCTCAATGATCATGCCAGCGTTACCAACTAAGTAAATTGAACCATCTGTGTTGATATAAGCGTTATGTATCGTTGACTTAACCGGTAATTTAATTTCACTCCATTGTGAAAATTGTTTATCGGTAACAAAAACATGACCACGAAGCCCCATCAAAAAGATATTTTTATCCGTTTCAATGGCATTAAACATTGAACCGTCATAAATAAAATCATGTGCAGTAAAGGTTTTACCATTATCAATTGATGTGGCGACTAACCCCAGTTCGCCAACCATTAATAAACTATTGTCAGCTAATTGAATAACACGGTTAAAATGCGGTAGTAACGCTGCGCGTTCAGATAAATACAGTGCTTCATCTTCAGCTTTTAAATCCGCTAAATAACCAATATCTTCTTCGAATAATAACTCTTCATGGAATTCTTCTTGCCAGTTTTGACCGCCATCCTCGGTGCGATAAAACAAGCCATATGCCCCAACCGCTATACCGTTTTTATCATCAAAAAATAAAATATCTAATAACGGCTTTTCAATTTCAAATGACTGAAATTGTAAGGTCCAAGTTAAACCACCGTCTTGGGTATGAATGATGGTTGCATCATGACCCACGGCCCAGCCTTGCATCTCATCGAGGAAAAATACTTTGGTTAAGTGCGCGATAACAGGCGTAGTCACTTGTTGCCATTGTTGTTGTTTGACTAAAACATGGCCACGTTCACCAACAGCAACTAGCTTATCGCCAGCGTTAGCAATATCTAACACTAAAGATGATTGAGCAAGGGGTTGGAGTTGAACGCTGAGCGGATCAAATTGAACATTTGCTGATGCAACACCGAAAAAGCAGCTAACACTGATTACGGCAACATTGCGAAGTGTGCGAAACGACATACAAACTTCCTTAAGAATAGCTGGGGCGCATGATGCGCCCCATAAAGGTCTTAGCGAATACCTGCGCGACGCAGCGCATCAGGTGTGAAATTAGCTTCAGAAAGCTTGGCATCAAAATTATACATGCGGCCTTCGTTATCTAATCCCATAGCCAAGTAACGACGAGATTGTAAATCGTGGAAAATTTCTAACGTACTCCAATGAGTTGGAACTTCATAGTAGTTGATAGAATGTGCAGTACCTACACGATAAAGCTCATCACGGTTATCATACATATCGGTCAACGATACTTGCCATGAATCTTCATCAATATAGAAAACACGCGTTTTATAGATATGACGCATACCGTCTTTAAGAGTTGCTTTTACTTCCCAAACACGGTGTTTTTCCCAACGAGCATACTCAGGATTGATATGACCAGGTTTTAGGATTTGATCATATTCAAGTGCATCAGAATGAAGTTTGTAATCATTGTAAGGGATATAAACTTCTTTCTTACCAACGAGTTCCCAGTTATAACGCACTGGCGAGCCGTTGAACATGTCAAAATCATCTGTGGTTCTTAAACCATCTGAAACAGTACCCGGCGTATCAAAAGCAACATTTGGCGCTTTACGCACGCGGCGTTGGCCAGTGTTATAAGTCCATGCTTGACGAGGTAATGCTTCTTGATCCATGGTTTCTTTAACTAACAATGCAGTACCAGCAAGACGTGCAGGCTGACGAACAACTTGTTTAAAGAAAAACAAGGTATTCGTTTCAGCGAGTTTATCTAGCGTGATCTCTGGACGGCTATATTCAAAACGGATCTCTTCAGCGGTTTCGATCAAGGTGTAAGAGCCACTTTTTGTTGGTGAAGCTTGGCTACGATAAGTTTCCACATCAACACCGCGATAACGCAAGATATGGTTCCAAATCACCTCTAAACCAGTTGATGGAATAGGAAATGGTACACCAATAGATGCCCCACTCACGCCATTACCATTTGAAACTAATTCAGCGTTTAACGCATTCGCTTTAGTGGCTTCGTAAACATACTGAGGAACAGACGCAGTACGACGAGTCTCATAGACATTCATTTTGTAGGTATCTGGATAAAGCTCAAATAACTTCACCTGACCCGGTGTTAAAAACTCAGCATATTGTGCTTTGTTAGCATTGGTAATAGTAAATAACACTTTATCGTTTGGAAAAGGGTCTGGATGATGCATGCCCTTCTCATACCCAGCTGGTGCTGATGTAATACCCTTATCCCATGCAGGGATAGAGCCATCAGCATTAGCAGCCATAACTGCCCCTAAAGGGGTTAATTCAGTACCTAATTTTGCAGCTTCGGCTTCTGATACTTTCGCCATCGCTACTGGTGCAGTCAGCGATAACATGACAGCAGCCGATAATATCGTCAGTTTCTTCATTATTATTATCCTTTTAGATCGAATACTTGACGTTGAAAGAGACATAATCTCTATCAGTCATTGCATTAGTTGTGCCTACGCCACCAAAGAAGCTGTTATAGGACACATCTGCCCCCCAGCGACTGCGATAGTCAAAGTTTAGACCAACAGCCACAGACTTACGCCCTTCAGTAAATAAGAACATTGGATCTGGTGTAATACCGTCAACATCGTGAGAGAAAATCACCCGAGGTGACATATTCACACCGGCAAAGACATTGTTAAAGTCAGCCTTAGCAACTAAACGATATCCCCAAGCAAAATCAGTAGGGAACGGATTAGTTTCAGGACCATCATGCAGTGCTTCGATAATGCCTGGCATATCAGGATTGCCACCAGAACGAGCTGTTCCTGGGCCATTTAAACGTAGCTCATCAAATCCTGGCATGTCATGGATCCACACGCCGCCAACCTCAGCGAGCATCACTAAATTATCTGTCCCCCAAGTTGGACCAAATAAATGGGTTAAAGTGAACTGAGCTTGAGTGGTATCAGATAAAATGAAACCATCAATAGTCTCACCGGGCTGTACGCCTTCGATTTGCGATAGGCCTTCTAGATCAGGACGAAGTCCTGCATTTGCAAGCTGCTCAGGCATACCAGCAAATAACAATTCAACATCATCAATTTGTAAAGGCTCATCAATACGATGAGATACTTCACCAGCTACTGAGGTGTCGCCCACTAAAGTGTTAAAACTTGCGCCATATAATTGAATATCTTCAGGGTAAACAATTTGTGCTTTAGTAAATGTTTCCATGCTTAGCATAAGTTCGCGGTCAATTTCACCGCCACTTGCAGCTAAACGGCCATAATCACGAGCCACAGCTTCACTGGTAAAGTTTGATGCTGTACCACTGATGATAGGGCGGCGACTATGGTAATTCATGTAATACAAGCCAAATTCAGTTTCACCGAAATTAGGCGCGTAATAACCTAGTTTGATACCATATTGGCCATCATCTGCAGGCTCTTCTTCATCCTGAATTAACGCAACTTTAGTTGCGTATGGCACCATATAAGCAGCGAATGCAGGGTCAAAATTAGCTGCAGCAGCTGCACCATAAAGTGAAGCATATTCAGACATTAAGAATTCAAGATTAATATCAGGGTTAGCGTTAAAACCTAACTGTGCATTTTGGCTATAACCGCCAAAACCAGCAAAATCGTTTGTCGCGAAGTTAGAACCAGGTGTTGGTACCCAAATTGGCTCCCAATCATATTGGTAATAAGCTTCAACGTTTAAATTTTCAGTTAGACCTAATGAAGCCCACACCATGCCTTGCGGACGAAATGCTTCTTTAAGCTCGGCACCCGGTGCATTGAGAATATTTAAATCGACTGGGTTAATCACACCAATACCATGAGGTATTAAGGTGCTTTCCCCCCAAGATACAACTTGGTTACCCACACGGACTGATAATGGGTTTTTGCCATCATTTAAATCGAAATTACCGTATACAAAAGCATCTAATAAGCGAATGTCTTTACATTGCACTTCTGATGCGCGGCTATCTTCACACGGATCAAATTCTTTGCCAGTTAGCGGGTCATTAAAGTCATAATCACCATCGCTGATTTTAGTATCGTAGAAGTACATACCACGAACAAACAAACCGAAATTTTTATACTCTAGTGACAGTTCATGTAACCCTTTGAAACGTTCAGAGGTGGTATCCCCTTTCGAATACAGTAGGTTACTCAGGTCGTTGTTACTTGAGTAAGAACCTGCTTGGTCCCAAATTTGAGCCGTAGTATAGATGGGTGTTTCGCCAAAAGCCCCACCAAAGGCAGAGTAATTAGACCAATCCATTTGAGGTTGGTTGACCTTACCGATCTGTCCTTCCCAATCTCTATCAGACACACGCCAGCTAGCTCCGACAGTCCAAGTAGAATCGAAAGTACCGCGTACTTCTCCCCAATCAAATGAAACAGCATTAACGCTACTGCTCATCCCCAAAGTTAATGCCGACACCACCCCCAAAGCGAGTGCCGACTTGTTAAAGCGTCTTTTAACAATATTCATTTTGCTTCTCTCCGTAACCTGCCGGATTCGTTGTTATAGGATTTAAACCAACATTTTGTTAGCCTACAGGTAACACCATTGTTACAGCAATTAACATGGTTCGGCAAGTTCAAAAAAAAGAAAATTTATGAATGAATTGGTGCAGTTAGATGATTTTATGGGTAAAAAAAGTCAGACTGATTTGAATTGAATGGCTTAAATATATGAGCCGTAAGTAATCTTTAAATGTAATTGTTAACTTTCAATAAGTTAGAGGTGATAACTCCAGCTAATTTAACACTCTCTAAGCAATCGACCGTTTTAAGTAAATACTCTAAATCTTGTTTAGTGAAATGAAATTACCTGAGGTATTGAGGTGTAAAATGAAACTGCCATGGATGCCTGAGGCCGTTACAAATGGTCTGAAATACTTACCATTTATATGTAATACTTTGCCGTTACGGTCTAGAACTTCGACGTTTTTTACCACGCCCTGGTAAAAAGGCAGAAAATCATTAAAGCTTACATATATTGAAAAATAAAATTCCATGATGACTCGGTAAAACCCTATAAAAAAGCCCACAATAATTTACTTAAACCCTTGTGGGCGTTAATTGTTATAAACGATAGTTAAGCTTGCTCTAACGCCTTTTCAACTTTCTCGAATAAATCTTTCGATAAATTCGGTAATGCTTTTAATCGCTGTAACGATGCTTTCATCAGTTGCTGACGGTTTTCGTCAAACTTGCTGAATTGAATAAGCGGAGTGATCATTCTTGCCGCTATTTGTGGGTTTAACTCGTTAAGCTTGATCAACACATCAGTGAGATACTGGTAACCTTTACCTGAAGCATCATGGAATTGATAGGTGTTTGCCGCTACGAAAAATCCAATTAATGAGCGTACGCGATTAGGGTTATTGAAACTAAAACTTTCATGCTCAGTGAGCCCTTTAATAACCTCCAACACATCTGCGGTATTTTGCGAGGCTTGTAAGCTAAACCACTTATCCATCACTAGCGGCGTTTTTAGCCACTTTTGCTCAAAATCTTGCATTAATGACTGCTGACAAGTCAACTGGCCCGAGACTGCCGCTTTTAATGCGCCTAAGCTATCTGTCATATTTGAAGCTTGCTGATATTGGTTAATCACCAAGTCTTCATATTCAGAAGACACTTTAGACAACAAACTTAAGCAAATATTCTTAAATGCACGACTTGCTGCATTATCTTCATTAATCAAGCTACGATAGCGCGTTACCAGCTCGTCTAAACAAGACTCTGCGATTTCATTAACCACAAACTCTCTTGCAGCCGCCAAGGCATCTAAGTTCACTGTCTCTACTTGTTCAATTAATGCTGCAGCACTTGGGAATGCCAAAATCTCAGCCACTAGCGCTTTATCGATACTTTCATCGAGGATAATTCCTCTAACAGCTTCAATGACTCTGGCATCTAAATGCATCGTTTCTTTCGCTTCAAGACTGGCGACGTTTTGCCACACGGCTTGGCTAAATAACCCAACAGATGCTTCCCAGCGAGCCACTTCGCTTGATGCGTAGCGCGTTAAGTGCACTAACTGATCAACATTAAATTGATAATCAAGTCTTACTGGCGCTGAAAAGTCTTGTAATAATGATGGAATTGGCGCTGACGCAATATTGTCAAACACAAAGGTTTCCTGTGCTTGTTTTACATCTAACACGGTATTAGCAACTGACTGACCTTGAGTATCGAGTAGCTCAATGCTGAACGGGATATGTAATACCTCCCCTGCAACACCGTTAGACATCACAGATTGTGCAACAGTCAGTGAATATTGCTTAGTCGCAGCATTATAGTGATCTGTTACTTTAAGCACCGGAGTGCCTGCTTGCCTATACCAGCGTCTAAATTGAGACAAATCGATTCCGCTTGCTGTTTCCATCGCGTTGACAAAGTCATCGCAGGTTACAGCTTGACCATCATGACGCTCAAAATAACACTTCATTCCTAGCTGGAATTTAGCTTCACCTAAAATGGTGTGCATCATGCGAATGACTTCTGCGCCTTTGTTATAAACGGTCACGGTATAGAAGTTATTCATTTCAATGACAGATTCAGGGCGAATAGGATGTGACATAGGTCCAGCATCTTCGGCAAACTGTTGATTTTTCATGACACGAATAGCTTGAATGCGGTTAACAGCGCGAGAACCTAAATCGGAACTAAATTCTTGATCTCTAAATACCGTGAGCCCTTCTTTAAGGCTTAATTGGAACCAATCACGACAAGTCACTCGGTTACCTGTCCAGTTATGGAAATACTCATGCCCAACAACGGATTCAATGCCATGATAGTCTTCATCTGTCGCGCTGGCGGTATCTGCTAATACATACTTGGTATTAAATACATTGAGGCCTTTATTTTCCATTGCACCCATGTTGAAAAAATCTACCGCGACTATCATGTAGATATCTAAGTCATACTCTAAATCAAAACGCGACTCATCCCATGCCATCGACTTTTGCAATGACACCATGGCGTGGTTGGCTTTATGTAAATTACCCTTATCCACAAATACTTGTAGTTTTACTTCTCGGCCACTACGGGTGATAAATTTATCCTCTAATAAATCAAAATCACCTGCAACTAATGCAAATAAGTAACTCGGTTTTGGGAAAGGGTCTTGCCAACGAACAAAGTGGCGACTTTCATCAGCACATGTGCCCTGCTCGACTAAATTACCGTTACTCAATAAAAAAGGAAACGCTGCTTTATCTGCTTCGATTCTGACACTGTAAATAGCTAAAACATCTGGGCGGTCGAGGAAATAAGTAATACGTCTGAAGCCTTCTGCTTCACACTGAGTGCAATAAGCGCCATCAGACATATACAAACCTTCAAGGCTTGAATTCGCTTCAGGGTCTTGTTTAGTAACAACCGTTAATTCAAAGTCTGTTAGCTCTGTGTCAATGATAAGCTGGTTATTTTCTGTTTTATAGTTAGCTTTGTGGCCATTAATTAACACTGACGTTAACTGAATTTGTTCACCAACTAAATGCAGCGCTTCTTTGTGCTCGCCAACTCTTTGGATTTTACTCTTTGCAACGACCTGAGTTTCTGCACCATTTAAATCAAAATCTAGCGCTATATGGCTAATGGTAAATAAAGGTGATTTATAATCTTTAAGATGTTTTGCTTGTGCTTGAGTCATAGGTAATCCTTGAATAACACTGCTCTTGTTAGAGCTAAAATTTACTTAATAAAAAACGCGCTAAAAGCGCGTTTTTTTGGCACGAAATAAAGTTTACTTCACTGCGAGTTTCTTTGCATCAACCATGTCTAAAGTGATTAATGCTGTTTCTTCTAAGAAAGCATCTGGCTCAACTAACTCATCTTCAGCTTCTTCATCACTTGCTTGTGCAACTTCAGTTGCCTCAGTGTTAGTATCTGCACTGTCTTCGATTTCTTCATCGTCATCTAAAGAGGCTAACGGCTCTAAACCATTTTTAACACGACGTTCATTGGTTCGATCAAGTAAGCGTTTATCATCATCTTCACGTGAAGCGATTCGCTCACTTTCAACTAATGAAATGGTTTTATCATCGTGGTGCTTCTTAAACTCAGCGATATCTTCAAAGATATAGCCAAACTCAACATCTGCTTTAATACGTTGCTGATGTTTTTCATCAAGCTTTGTCACTAATTCAGGTTTGATATTACCGAGGGTGCCGTATTGCGCTACAGGAACCTTATCCCATGGCAGTGCATTTTTCTCTTCAGACTCACCGTATTCACCCGGCTCCAATGCACTTGGGAACATAATATCGGGTGTGACACCTTTAAGCTGGGTACTGCCACCATTAATGCGATAGAACTTAGCAATGGTGTATTGCACATGACCGATAGGTTTTTCGTACATATCATAAATTCTGCCAAGGCTCTTGTGCTGCTGCACAGTACCTTTACCAAAACTGGCTTCACCTACGATTAAGGCTCTATCGTAATCTTGCAATGCCGCAGCAAAAATTTCAGAAGCTGATGCACTATAACGATCAACCATGACAGTTAACGGGCCATCATATGCACTCTTGCCATCATTATCGCGGTTTTGAGTCACACGGCCGTTGGCATCACGAATCTGAACCACTGGGCCCATATCAATAAACAAACCGGTTAATAATGTGGCTTCTGTTAAGGCTCCGCCGCCATTGCGACGTAAATCAATGATAACGCCTTCAACGTTTTGCTCTTTTAATTTAACCAATTCTTTTTCTACATCAACTGACAAGTTCATGTAAAAGCCTGGGATTTGAATGACACCGACTTTACGGTTGGCATAGTCTCCTTCTGTTGGCTCAATCACTTTTGATGTTGCTGCGCGATCTTCTAAACGAATTTTGTCGCGGATAATGGTCACTTCAAATGCTTTTGCATTGGCGCCACCTTTTTTAGGTAAAATTTGTAAGTTAACTTCACTGCCTTTTGGGCCTTTAATTAACTCTACAACATCGTCTAATCGCCAACCGATAACATCAACAATTTCACCGTCTTTTTGGCCTACGCCAATAATTTTATCTTCAGGTGATAATTTTTCACTGGTAGCAGCGGGGCCACCAGCAACTAAACTTTTAATAATAGTATAGTCATCATCCATTTGCAGTACAGCGCCAATGCCTTCAAGGCTTAAGTTCATTTCCATTTGGAAACGTTCTGCATTACGAGGAGACAAGTAACTGGTATGGGGTTCTACAGTACGCGCAAAGGCATTCATCACACCTTGGAATACATCTTCGCTTTGTGTTTGACTTAAACGCTTGATGGCATTGTTATAGCGCTTGCCTAATACTTCGACGGTTTCTTTCCAATCTTTACCAGCAAGTTTTAGATTCAGTGCGTCATATTTAACTCGTTGACGCCATAGCTCATTGAGCTCAGCTTCATCTTTTGGCCAAGCAGCTTCTTCACGATCGAATTCGTAAGCGTCACCAGCTTCGGTAAAGTCGAATTCTTTATCAAGTAAAGTAAGTGCATAAGTAAAACGTTCATAACGACGTTTTTGTACTAGGGAGTACATATCAAAGGCAGGTGAGATATTGCCAGATTTGACCATATCATCAAACAGATGTTGATACTGTTTAAAAGTATCAACATCAGCTTGAGTCAGAACATTGCGACGAAAATCAAGTTGTTGCAAATATCTGTCGTAAATCAACTCAGAAAAAGCATCATCAAGGTTAAAGCGATGATAATGAGAACGAGTAAATAAATTCGTTACCCTTTTACTCGCAACCTTATGTTGAGGCTCTTGCTCAAGTTTAGGTAACTCGTTGATTTGAATCGTTGGTGAAATTGCCCAAGCCGAAAAACCGACAAATAAAGTGGCAATCGACGCAGCCAAAGTGAGTTTTCGCATCAACAAGTTACTCCTTAAATGATCACGATAATAAAATATGCTCTGCACGAACTTTAACAATTAAACCCGTATCTAGCTGGACATGGATATCTTCTTTCTTAATGTCAGTGATAACACCAGGTACTGGGTTCTGTCCTAACTTGACACTAACACGTTGTTTTTGCTTAAGCTCGTCAAATTTTGCAGCAACATAATTAATTTTAGGTGCTGCAGGTTTTGCAGGCTTAGCTGGACGGTCTTTTTTAACCGGCGCTTTAGCTGCAGGTTTTCTTGCTGGCTTTTTAGGGGCCGCTTTAGCCGCTACAGCTTGACGCTTAGCTTTGGCTTTTTCTTGACCTTCTTTCAACGTTTGTTGAGCGTGGTCAATATGTTCTTGCTCCAATTCGCCACAATCTTGACCGTCAAGATCGATACGTTGAACACCCGCTTTAACGCCTTTCAAGTAGCGCCAGCTGCTTGTATAACGTCTAAGTGCTACACGTAATTGTGTTTTACTTACTTTAGAATCATCAGCCAACCTAGCAGCTAAATCTTGAAACAACCCAATTTTTAATGGCTTAGTTTCACCTTCTGCAATAAAGCATAAAGGAAATGTTTCATATAAATACGCTAAAACTGCGTTGGTGTCGGTCAACTTGTCTGTTGATTCCATTTTTACTTCCACGTTATAAAAGGGACTGAGTCTCAGCTTTCTTTGCGAGTACAGTCGTTTATCTTTCGTTAAACAGATCTTGCTTAACGTTCAAATTAGCACTTCTTATTCGATTGCTAAAGCAATTGAAACATGCTTTAACAAATTAACTCACTTAGCTGTAATTTTACAGTAAATAAATTTTATCCATAGCAATGCGCGCTGTTCGGTATTATAAAGCTCATGGCAGCGATTGCGACCCGCAATTTGCTATATTTGGTCGCTAATTAAGCAAATAGGCAAGATTCAAAGCTTTTTACTAGCATTTCTAAGCCTTTTCTATCGTCTGTATCAAAACGATTCAATGATGGGCTATCAATATCTAATACCGCAACTACGTCATTGCCTTGGCGAACAGGGACTACAATTTCAGAATTACTGGCAGCATCACAGGCAATATGTCCTGCAAATTGATGCACATCTGCCACTAATTGTGTTTCATCATTTGCCGCTGCTGTGCCGCATACACCTTTACCAATAACAATGCGTGTACAGGCAACTTTCCCTTGAAATGGACCTAAAACTAATTGGTCATTACGCTTGATATAAAAACCAACCCAATTAATGTCATCTAAATTATCGTTCAACAGTGCTGAAAAATTTGCCATACCAGCGATAAGGTCATCTTCACCTTCCATCAATGCTAATACTTGTCGGTTCAATGTGTCATAAAGCTCAGCTTTCATTTTCTATCCTAGATTATATTTTTATTCTGCGGCCGCTTTCTTAGTGGCTTTTTTAGTTGCAGCTTTGGGCGTGGCCACTTTTGGCTTGACGATCCCTTTTAATAAGTTTGCGAGCTCATCTTTGTTAGAAGCAAGATAAAATGCAAGCTTCTCGACACTATTGTCCTCAATTTCCAGCTCAGCGCTAGTAATAAAAGGAACTAAGTTATCAGCAATGTCGAGCATTTTGTCGTAGGCGTCAGCTTCTTTCTTAGATGTAAACGTCATCTTCTCAACCCCTTCTCTTACCACGACAAACTTTGTTATTACAGCCATGATTAACCTCTTACTGTTTTTATATACAGTGCATAGAGTGTCATAGAACTAACTTCTGATGCAAGTATTCTGATTATTCTGGTATTATTAGGTTTTATTGTAACTTGATAAATAATATTTCCACTGTGTTTTTAATCAAAACAAAGCGTTTTTTATTATTTTATTGCTCATTAATATTTCACTACATGGACGGTTTTCCTTTATCTATGCCGAAAAGTCTTGACCCGAACACCATTATATTATGCCGCTCCTGTGACTTAGCCGTTCAAAAGCGCGCCTTACCGTCTAATGTTCGCGCGTTATGCCCTCGCTGCCATACGGCACTTTATGACGTTCCTTACTGCTCAATCAATGGCATGCTTGCCTTGTGTATCGCGGCATTATTATTTTATATTCCGGCTAACTTTTTACCCATCATAGAAATCAACTTTTTAGGCAGTGTGCGAACAACAACAGTTTTTGAAACGGCTGTGACGGTGTGGCTGCAAGGTTATTGGATAGTTGGCATCGCTGTGATGGCGGCAGCGGTCATTGCCCCGGGATTATTAATTTTATCGATTTTATTACAAGTCACCATAGTTAAACTTAAATTGCACTCCTGTTTTTGGCAAAAGACATATCGCGCACTGCTTAAAAACCATGCGACCTTATCGCAACTTACTATGCTTGAAATTTACGTCATTTCATTTTTAGTAGCAGCGTTTAACTTGTCTGACTTCTCAGATATTTATTTAGGCATGGGCACCTTCTGTTTTTGTATGCTGTTTTTAGTTATCTTATTTTTACAACGGGAATATAATTTAGAACATATGTGGGGAATGGCTTATGAGCGCTAACACTCCTGCGCGGCAAGGAATACAAATCGGTTTTTGTTTATGCACTGTTTGTCGAAAAATCAATAACATCAGTCGTGACCGTTGTAGTCGCTGTGATTCTAAAATCCAAACACGTAATCATGCCAGTTTACAGCAAAGTTGGGCGTTATTGATTACCGCAGCCATTTTGCTGATCCCAGCTAATATCTACCCAATCACTGTGCTCACCAATCAGGGCAAAGTCACCTATGACACCATATTTACTGGTATTGTGCATTTGGTTCACTCTGACATGATCCCTATTGCCATTATTGTCTTTACTGCCAGTATATTGGTGCCTTGGCTAAAAATTATAGGCTTAGCGATTTACTTAATCGCTATTAGCTTTAATCTGCCAGTTTCTAAAAAGAAACTCATGATAGGCTTTCATATTATTGAATGGATTGGCAGATGGTCGATGCTGGATTTATTTGTTATTGCGTTAACTGTCGCCGTCGTTAATATGGGGCAATTACTTGATGCTAAACCCGCACCTGCAGCAACCGCATTTGCGTTAGTCATTTTACTGACTCAGTTAGCAGCAAAGGTATTAGATACTCGTTTACTTTGGGATCGCTTGGAAAAAAACAATGACACAAATTGAATCACCAAAAGTTGTTAAAAAGAAATTATTCTCGCCGATTTGGTTATTACCGATTGTTGCCTTGGCCCTTGGCGCTTGGCTTGGTGTAAAAAGCATCAAAGAATCAGGTATCGAGATTATTGTGCACTTCCCTAATGCCGTTGGTATCGATATCGGTAAAACCTTAGTCAAATACCAAGGTTTGACCGTTGGTAAGGTGACAGATATCAGTATCGACAATGAATTGTCTGGCGTTAATGTCAAAATTATTATGGATTATCGCTCTGAACCATTTCTCAATAAAAATTCCAAGTTCTGGTTGGTCACGCCTAAAGCCAGTATCACTGGTATTGAAGGTTTAGATACCTTGTTTTCAGGCAATTATATTGCCGTTCAACCCGGTGATGGCAGCTCAGCATCTGAATTTGTCGCCTTAAAAGATGCGCCAACTATGCTTCCTGATACTAATGGGGTGCTTATTACGCTGACCACCTCAAAATTAGGCTCACTGGATATCGGCTCAATGGTGTTTTACCGTCAAATACCTGTAGGGAAAGTTGTAAACTATCGCTTAATTGACAGCGATACCATTAATATCAGCACGTTTATCGAGCAACAGTACGCCCATTTAGTGACACAAGAGTCCCAGTTCTGGAACGTGTCAGGTCTAAAAATTGATGCGTCTATGTCGGGCATTAAAGTCAATACCGAAAGCTTGGCATCGCTGCTCGCTGGCGGAATTAGTTTTAATTCAGTCGCTAATTCTGCCGCGGCGCAAAATGGTGACAACTTTGTGCTTTACCCTGATGAAGAAAGTGCTGTCAAAGGCATCGAATTCACTCTGCTAGCCGATAATGCTGATGAGATTAATCAAGGCTCAACGTTAGTTTATCGCGGCATTGATGTGGGTAAGATTCATCAAACCCAACTAACTGAAAACGGCGTGAAGTTTTTAGCTAAGTTTGATAGTCAATACCAACACTTATTAAACGCAGATACCCAATTTTGGATTGCAGGTGCTGATATTTCTTTAGAGGGCGTTAAGCACGCTGCAAGGTTGATCACTGGTAGTGTAGTCAATGTACTACCTGGAGTGAGCGACAACGCGCTGCCACAAGAGTATCAATTACAATCTCAAGCACCGGACCTTATGCAAGCTAGCCAGTTGACCATCAAATTAACGTCTGATGAACACAGTGGTTTAAGCGCTGGGGCTGAGGTGCGTTACAAACAAATGCCTATTGGTGAGATTAGCCAAGTAAAATTATCTGATGACTTTAGCCGTGTTGAATACTCAGTGGACATTCAGCCTGAATATTCATCATTACTCACTGTGGACAGTTATTTTGTGTCTGAATCGGCGCTTGCCATAGATGCCTCCTTAGATGGCGTAAAGGTCAAAACCCGAGATATTAATACCCTGCTTGCTGGCGCTGTATCTTTGGTGCCAGGTAAAGCTAAGGCTGTAGTTAAACCTCAAGCAAAATTTTCGTTATATCAATCTGCTGATCAAGCCTTAACGGCCTTGAATAAATCATCAATGAGTACCTTGGCGCTAGACAGTATTGATGGCGCAGGTTTAGCTCATGGCTCACCGGTTTATTACAAAAAAATGCGTATTGGCTCTGTCTCAGAAGTAAATTGGAACAGTCAAACTGATAAGTTTTCAATCACGGTGGCCATTCAAAAAAGGTTTACTAACTTGGTTCGAAGTAACAGCGTATTTTGGCGAAATGATGCCGCCAGTATCAATGCAAGTTTATCTGGCATTGATGTTGATATCGCTCCATTAGAAGGCGCCTTAAAAGGCAGTATTAGCCTAGGTTTGTTGCCAGAAAACCAACAAGGCAATCAAACTCGTTTATATGATTCTAAAGAGCTGGCCCTAAAACAGGCCAAAGCCATAACACTATCACTACCAGCTGATGCCAAAGTAGCTGCAAAAGCAGCGATTCGTTATCAAGGCCATCAAGTGGGTGTGATCCAACAGGTTAAACTCAATCAAGACTTAGCCAACTTAACCGTGAGTGCTTATCTTTATGGTGAATACGCACAACATTTCACCAAAGAAGACAGTGAATTTTTTGTCGTCGATGCACAAATTTCATTAGTGGGTATTAAAGCGCCAGAAACCTTGATAACCGGCCCTTACATTGGCGTGTTACCTGGCACGTCAGAACGACAAGCAACACAGTTTGATGGTCTCCTAGCTGCGCGTTACGATGCGGATATCGATGAAGATGCATTAAAAGTGACCCTAGTTGATAGTCAGCTTGGTTCGATAAAAATTGGCACCCCAATTTTCTTCAGAGGTATTGCTATTGGGCAAGTGGATGGTTACTCATTATCTTACAATGGCAACCAAGTAATAATGTATTCACACATTGAAAAACAATATGCCCACTTAGTGAATCAAACAAGTCAGTTTTGGGATGCATCAGGTATAAAACTTGAAGTGGGTATTTTCTCTGGCGCTCAAATTGAAACAGGCTCTCTTGAAACGCTGCTTTCAGGTGGCATTTCAGTCGTGACCGAGGAAGTAACGGATAAAACGAATCAATTAGCTCTCGATGAAAGATTTACCCTGCATAACAAAATGAAAGCCGAATGGCGTAAATGGAAACCTGAACAAGTGAAGCCTTTATAACCTTTCTGCGCGTAGATAACATCCTATAAAAAATCGGCATTTGCCGATTTTTTATTGCTCGTTTAATAGCTGTTGTGCTTAGCCATAAAACCAATAACAAACGGCGATGGCAGCCATTATTCCGCCGACGTCTGCCGCTAAGCCACAGCCCAATGCATGGCGGCTATTTCGAATACCGACAGAGCCAAAGTACACCGCAAGTACATAAAAGGTGGTTTCTGTGCTTCCTTGAAAAATCGCCGATAAACGACCCGCAAAAGAGTCTACCCCATGATGCTCCATCGTTTCTAACATCATCGCCCTTGCCCCTGAACCACTAAATGGTTTCATTAACGCCGTAGGCATGGCATCGACAAAACGGCTGTCAAACCCCAACAAGCTCACTAGGCCTGCTATGCCTTGAAGGGCAAAGTCAAGGGCGCCCGATGAGCGCAATAATCCAATGGCGAGTAACATTGCCAACAAATATGGAATTAACATTATTGCTTGGGAAAAACCGCTTTTGGCCCCTTCGACAAACTCATCATAAATGGCGACTTTGCGGTAACCAGCAATCAGGATAAAACTCATAATTAAGGCTAATAATATGCCATTACCTAATACAGTCGATAATGTTCCAATGGCTTCAGCAGATAGGGTTAATAAATAAAACACACCCGCAATTAATATACTAAACAAAGTTGCGCCATAAGCCAGCACCACACTATTGATTAAAGAAATACGCTGAACAATTGCCACGACAGATAAACCCACTAAGGTTGATGCCACTGTGGTTAATAGAATAGGTAAAAACACATCTGCAGGATTGACTGCACCTTGCTGAGCTCGATACAAAAATACCGTCACTGGCACTAAAGTGACTGAGGAAGTATTGAGCACTAAAAACAAGATCTGCGCATTGGTCGCCACGTCTTTATTTGGGTTTAGGCTTTGTAAGTCTTGCATCGCTTTAAGACCAAGCGGCGTAGCTGCATTGTCTAGGCCTAACATGTTTGCGGTGAGATTCATGGTGATACTGCCGTAAGCTTTATGCCCCCTTGGCACCTCTGGCATTAACTTTGATAATAACGGCTCAAATAGTTTAGCAAATACCGTAACCACACCGGCTTTCTCACCCACTTGCATCAGCCCCATCCATAGCGCTAATACACCAATTAAGCCAATGGATATTTCAGCAGCTAACTTAGCGCTACTAAAAATAGCTTTAACCGACTCCCCTAATACCTCAACATGGCCATTAAACAATTGCACGATTATGGCGATTGCTGCCGTTAAGAAAAAAAACAACCAAACTCTATTTAGCACTGAATACTCCGTTATTTTTCACAGCTGTAGTTTTCAACATCATCTGTTAGCGAATGTGTTGGTTGCGCTTTCTTTAACAGGGTGAGCGACACCGTGAAAATGCATGATATAATCTATCGCATTATTACACAGTTGTTTTATCGATATTTTTACTATGGCTCAAATAAATCCGCAATACTTAACCCATATTGCTACAGAACTCCCCGCACATCTTAATATGGACGACTTTATTGCTGCCTGTAATCGTCCTTTACGTAAATCAATCAGAGTAAATACTTTAAAGATTTCCGTGGCGCAATTTACCCAAATAATGACTGATAATGGCTGGCAGTTTGAAGCTATCCCTTGGTGCGCTGAAGGGTTTTGGGTTTCAGTCAGCGATGATGTGCAAATTGGTAATATGATTGAGCATATTCAAGGCTTATTTTATATCCAAGAAGCCAGTTCGATGTTGCCACCTGTTGCGCTGCTACAAAATGATAACCACAGTAAACTGATCCTCGATGTCGCCTCAGCGCCTGGCTCAAAAACGACTCAGTTAGCCGCCTTAATGGATAATCAAGGCTTATTAATTGCTAATGAGTACTCTGCCAGTCGCGTTAAAATTTTGCACGCCAACGTGCTTAGAATGGGCGTAAAGCAATGTGCCCTCACCCATTTTGATGGCAAAGTCTTTGGGGAGTATTTATTTGAAAAGTTTGATGCTGTGTTGCTCGATGCACCATGCGGTGGCGAAGGTACGGTTAGAAAAGACGTTAATGCGCTTAAAAACTGGCAATTAGATGATGTTGTTGATATTGCCGAGACTCAAAAACAGCTGATCCAATCCGCCTTTTTAGCCTTAAAGCCCGGTGGCACATTGGTTTATTCCACTTGCACCTTAAGTCAGCTTGAAAATCAGCAAATTTGTCAATTTTTAAAACAAACCTATGCCGATGCGGTTGAATTTATTCCTCTAACTGATTTATTCCCTGGCGCAGAACAAGCCTGTACCCAAGAAGGTTTTTTACACGTTTGGCCACAAATTTATGATAGCGAAGGTTTCTTCGTCGCTAAAATTGCTAAAACCGCATCTGTTGAACGAATTAAAAAGCAGCCTAAGCCTCAGCGTAACTTCCCGTTTTCTGTTGCGAATGCCAAACAAGTATCCGCCATTGAACAATACTTTAGCACCACCTTTAATCTCACTTTACCTGCAGATCATACGGTGATGATCCGTGATGATGAGTATTGGTTATTTCCAGCTGAATTTAACGATTTCACCGGTTTAATGCGTTATCAACGCATTGGGGTCAAATTGGCCGATGTGATGAAAAAAGGCTTTAAGGTGAAACATGAAGCCATTATCTGCCTTAGGCGCTATATCAGCTCAGACGATAAAATTATCGAACTTGATGCTCAACAAGCGAAAGACTTTTTAATGGGCCGTGATATCGCCACTGATAGCTTTAGCGATTTAGACTTAACCCCAAAGGGCGAAATGATTGTCACTCATCACCACAGTCCATTAGGGGTGGTAAAGCATTTAGGCCATAGATTGAAAAATAATTTACCAAGAGAATTGGTAAAAGATAAAATAGAGTAGATACACTTTATTGCCGATAATTCAGCGACTTTTATCGTTTAACAATTATCAGTAGGCGCTAGTTGTTAAGCTATTGCGGCATAAAACACTGACCTGTTGCGCGATTTTTAGGCAAAGTATGATTAACGGGTCTATACTGAGAAGTAAGATTTTTAGTGAAATTGGTTTTCGACAGTAGCGCAAGGCTCTTTTCTAAAAGAGCCGTTCCCCTAGACCCAGAACAATTGGATAGTTTTGGGTCTCTTTTTGCCTAAAATTCAGCCTAAACTTAATATCAAAATTTACCACAAAAGCGTAAGTTAACGCTTGGCTAATATTGCAGCCTCTTTGAACAAGTTAAAAAAGTTCTCCGTGGTATATTCGGCTAAATCGATATATTTCTCACCCCGTAACTCGGCAACAAACTCAGCAACATCTCGCACAAAAGCTGGTTGGTTTTCTTGCCCTCTGTGCGGTACTGGCGCTAAATACGGTGAGTCAGTTTCAACCAGTAGCCTGTCTTTAGGTACTTTACGGATCACGCTACGAAGTTCACCGGCATTTTTAAAAGTGACAATACCTGACACCGAGATATAAAAACCTAAATCAATCGCTGCTTTGGCCATTTCCCAGTTTTCTGTAAAACAATGCAATACCCCACCCACTTTGTCTGCGTAGCCAGCTTTTAACATGTTAATAGTATCTTCGCGGGCATCACGAGTGTGAACAATCAGCGGCTTATTCACCTCTACGGCTAAGGCTATTTGTTGTTCAAAGCATTGTTGCTGCAATACTTTCGTTTCAGGGGCATAAAAATAATCAAGGCCGGTTTCACCAATTGCCACGACTTTTTTATCAGTGGCAAATTGCTTAATTTCACTGACATTGAGACCGTCTTTAACGTCTAGTGGATGCACCCCTGATGATAAGAATATATTATCAAAGTCGGCCATTTTATCGCGCATGGCTTCAAAACCTTGCTGGCGAACATTAACACAAAGAAGATATTCAACCCCGCGAGATTTTGCAGCATCTACAATAGCGTGCAAACTAGCTTGATCTGGCGCGGATTTTAAGCGGTCTAGATGACAGTGAGAGTCGATTAACATGATGATTCTTTAAAGGCTTAAACAAGCCAGCAAGAATACCTAGGGGAGGATTATCTTTCAAGCTGATTTTCATATCAGCAGTTACCACAGTTTAATCAAAGGTTAGATTTGGTTTTGACATTTTTTGTTTAACTTAATTGTATTAGCCAAATAAAACCTATGATAGAGGAAGAACCTTTACAGTACCCTTGTTTAACTATTACATGGTACAAGTCATGTCACTTGAAGATAACTGAGTAGAAAGCAGCTTTTCAATATGATGTTTATGACTTTCAGGATCGGTTTTTATTTTTACGCCAATACCCGCAGGTCGGCCGCCTGATGCACCAAGTGGATTAATCCACACCACCACACCTTGAAAATCAGCCATTTGTGAAGTACCTGGCAACTTATAAGCTATGGATAACTCCTGACCTAGAAAGTGGCTTTCTGTGGTCGAAATAAACAAACCCGCAGGTTTAATGAATGGCATATATGCTCTGTACAACTGGTGCAGAGTATCAAAATTTACAACAAGATCGGTCATAGTGTAATTCTATTGTCTGTAATGAATAAGTTGTCTAAATTCAAGAATGTAGTCTTGACATAATGCAGGCGCGTTTATACTCGCCATCGTCGCTAATTTTTGGCACATTTGCGCGACTTTCGATGAGAAACCAATGATGTTACTCGCAGCTAATGCGTCGAGCTCTTTACTTTTTAACACATATTGCCTTAAGTACAAATATAAAACATTAAGTGCATCAATAATTTGTTGCTCTGATAACTTAATTAAACTGCCAGTCAAATGTCCTGATTTAATACTGTTTGCCCAATCGACTCGATATTGCAGTAGTTGTTGGTAATGTTGATTACCTAGGCTTTCAGCTAATTTCAACGGCCCACCAATCATACTTAAACACCAAGTCACATCATGGGCTTTCTCGCCATAAGGAGGTTGTGGTAATAATTGATGGGAAGACAGCCAAGCTAATACTTGGCGTCTATCAGGGGCATTAAAGGCCACATTCTGGCAGCGACTTTTAATGGTTGCTAACAATCTTGAAGGCACGTCTGTTTGTAAAATAATTAAAATATTATTACCCGGCTCTTCTAAGGTTTTTAATAACGCATTGGCTGACGCTAAATTAAATTGCTCGCAGTTTTGAATAATGGCGACACGTTGACCGCCTTGCTGGGCTGTGACCGTTAATTTTTGACATAAGTCGCGAATTTGATCGACCTTGATTTGATTGCCATCAGCTTTAATCACATGACAATCAGGGTGTGTTCCCGCTTTAAATAACAGACAGCTTTTACATTGACCGCATGCCCCAACAGGGGTTAAGTTTTGGCACATGGCGGCATGGGCCATTTCATGAGCAAATAAATACCCTCCTAGACCGGTATCTATGGTTAACAGTTGTGCGTGAGCACTATGCCCGTTTGCTAACTCATTTAAGAATCGCTGAAACGGTTCATCTAACCAGGGCAACTGATTTAATCCAAAAGCTTGCATCAATGACTCACTTTACGCTGTTTTAATCAAGGTCATTACCATTACACAAGATTCGCTGCTAATGCGACTCGGATCTGTTCATGGACTTGATCAATGGGTTTACTAGCATCAATAACTAAAATTGAGCTATCTTCAGCAGCAAACGCTAAAAAGGTTTCTCGAGCACGAATAAAGAAATCCAATTCTTGTTGCTCGATGCGATCTAACTCACCACGTTTGGCTGCGCGGGCTAAGCCTAATTGCGGTTCAATATCTAAATAAAGGGTTAAATCGGGCTTGAAGCCCTGTAAACAAGCATCACTAATGGATTTTACTAATGGCATTAATCCTCTACCGCCGCCTTGGTAAGCTAACGACGAGAGGTTATGTCTATCGCCTAATACCCAAGTTCCGTTGGCTAAAGCGGGCTTAATGACATTTGAAATTAACTGAGTACGGGCTGCGTAAAACAGTAAACATTCAGCCTCATCACACAGTGGATCACTATCATCAGCAATTTTGACTAAATCTCTAATTTTTTCTGCTAATGGCGTACCGCCTGGCTCACGGGTGCATATTGGCGCTTGATGACAATGGTCTGTAATAATTTGCTTTACTAATTCAACTGCGCTGGACTTACCCGCGCCTTCTAATCCTTCAATTGTAATGAATTTAGCGTTGTTTTTACTCATTTTCTATTTCTCTGATATTCGTTAACTGCACGGTTATGTTTTGCAAGTGTCTTTGAAAAAACATGGCTGCCATCATTTCTTGAGACAAAGTATAAATAATCGACTTCAGCAGGTTTTGCTGCTGCAAACAAAGCAGCTTTACTTGGCGCTGCAATCGGTGTTGGCGGTAAACCATTTATACGATAAGTATTAAATGCCGTGTGTTCTCGTAAATCACTGCGAGTGATATTACCTTGGTAGCGATCGCCCATGCCATAAATAACGGTCGGATCTGTTTGAAGACGCATGCCTAATTTTAAGCGATTATTAAATACTGCAGCGACCCAATCGCGCTCTTCTGGCTTGCCTGTTTCTTTTTCGATGATTGAAGCAATGATCAATAACTCATAGGGTGTTTTTAGTTTAAGATCTTTATCGCGCTGTTGCCACGCAGCCTCTAAAGTGGTTTGCATTAATGTATAACTGCGTTGCAGCACCGACTCTAAACTATCGCCTGCATGATATTGATAGGTCTCAGGGAAAAACTTACCTTCTGGTAAATTTGAATCGTCACCATTTTTCAATAACACTCGATTGAACACTTGCTCATCAAAAGTTAGATGCGGTGATGTGGCCAACACTTGTTGCCATTCCTTAATGGTCTTGCCTTCGATTAACGTTACTGAAAAGCTGATTTGGTCACCCGAATTAATCTTATTCAGTAAAGAGGCCAAGCTGTCACCCGGCTCAATTTGATATAAGCCTGTTTTGATATGGGCATATTCAGGTTTAAGCTTAACCAGATATTTTAATTTCCAGCTATCTGTTAGCCATTGTTTATGCTCTAAATCTTTAGCAAGCTTGGTGACATTCATGCCCTGTGAAATAGTTAACTCAACAGGCGCATCGACGGTGAGAGTCTGATTGGGATAAGCAATTATCTGTTGATATCCCCAGTAACCGACAATGCAAGCCACTGTGGTTAGGGTCATCAAAAATGCGAGTAAAACGGTCAGTATTTTTTTCATATTAGAGTGATAATTGTAACTGTTTAATTAAGTTATGGCTCATAGGCCAGCTGGAATATTGGTTATCATCAAGATGATTAATATTAACAACGCCCAACAGGCTGTTGCTGATAAAAACATGATCTGCTTGCTTAAGCCTGGATAAGCTGATTGGTTCAGCGTAAACGTTAATGTTGTTTTCTAATAACGCGATAATAACTTGTTGTCGCATCACCCCTGATACACCGCTGTGGCTGATTGCTGGGGTATAAACATTTTGGCCTTCTACAATAAAGACATTGGCCATTGATGATTCAACCACATTGCCATCGGTGTCAAGTACCAGCCAGTCATCGCAACCTTGTGGTAATAGGTTTTGCTTTATCAGCACTTGCTCAAGCCGATTAAGGTGTTTCATCCCAGCAAGTATTGGTTGGCGCGCTAAGCTAATCGCCGCTAAAGATAAACTGATCCCCTGCTGTTGCCATTGCTGATAGTGAGCGGGAATATCATGTAAGGAAATGACGCTTGTTTGCTCCACAATGTCTGGGGCACTGTAACCTCGACCTCCTACACCGCGGCTAATGAGTATTTTGATACAGCCTTGGTTTAAAACCTGGCCGTGCTGCTCAAGCTGATTTATTAACTCAAGTTGATTTTGTAATGCAAAGCCCAAACGCAAACATGCTTGCTGCAATCGCTCAATATGTTCATCAATGAATAACACCTTACCCTGTAACACACGCATGGTGGCAAATGCACCATCACCGTAGGCTAAACCTCTATCCAGTGGGTTAATTTGCTGTTGTGGTAATCCATTAACAAATACTGATGCCATTCTCGTTCCTGAGTGTTATCTGACTGCCAGCTTGATATTAGCATGTCGATTCAAGCGGTTTTACACAAAAGAATGGCCCCATTTGTAGGAGCCTTTCTGTGTCATCATTTTATCTTAATACAATTTTAATCCGCAAAACACGGCTATATTAAGCGTGCTAATATCTAGCGTGCCAATAAATGCTGTATTCTTGCTTTAAGAATATCGGTTGCAATACGGTTTTTACCACCACGAGGCACGATAATGTCAGCATGTTGCTTAGATGGCTCAATAAATTGTAAAAACATCGGCCTAACGGTCGCTTTATACTGAGAAATCACAGATTCCATGGTACGCCCGCGCTCAGCAACATCACGTGATAGACGACGTAAAAAACAGATATCTAACGGCGTATCCATAAATACACTGGCATCCATTAATTCACGCAGTTTAGGATCCGTTAATAATAAGATACCTTCTAAAATAATCACCTTTTTAGGTTGCATATCTAAGGTCTTGCCAATACGAGTATGTTCCTTATAGCTGTAGCAAGGAATATCAACCGACTCGCCTCGTTTTAGCTGTTTTAGATGCTCAGCCAACAACTGATGATCTAATGCTTTAGGGTGGTCATAATTGGTTTTAACACGATCTTCCATTGATAAATGGCTCTGGTCGCGATAATAGGCATCTTCATTGATTACGCCAATTTGGTCGGTACCTAAATCACGCTTTAACTCTTCAAAAATAGTTTGAGCAATTAAACTTTTACCTGATGCTGACGCACCCGCGATACCGATAATGACACATTGCGGAGAATTCATTATTTAAAACCTTACTCGTCGTCTGAAATACTAATTGATACTGTCTTTTTACTTTGTTGTTTGGCTAGTTGAGCCCCAACTTTACGAGCGATCTCACGATAAATCCCTGCCACTTCAGAATCAGGCTGACTCACAACTGCAGGGTTACCTTCATCCATTGATTCACGAATGTTGATATTAAGCGGCAAAGCACCTAATAACGGTACTTCATAACGCTCGGCAATTTTACTGCCACCATGAGTACCAAATGGGTGTTCTTTATGGCCACATTCTGGACATAAATGAAAACTCATGTTCTCAATAATCCCTAACACTGGGATATCCACTTTTTGGAACATGGTAATGCCTTTTTTCGCATCTTCAAGGGCAATATCTTGCGGTGTAGTCACCACAACCGTGCCACTCACAGGAAATTTTTGCGAAAGGGTTAATTGGATATCACCGGTTCCAGGTGGTAAATCGATAACCAAATAATCAAGTTCTGGCCACTGGGTTTCAGTTAATAACTGATTTAAAGCACCGGCCGCCATTGGGCCACGCCATACTGCAGCTTCGCCATCACCTAACATAAAGCCGATTGATTGGGCAGTAATGCCATGAGCACTGGCTGCGGTCATCATTTTCCCGTCAGGTGAAGTCGGTTTAAAACCTTGTAAACCCAGCATCATAGGAATTGAAGGACCGTAAATGTCAGCATCTAAGATGCCCACTTCAGCACCTTCTGCTTTTAAAGCTAATGCAAGGTTAACTGCCGTGGTTGATTTACCCACGCCGCCTTTACCTGAAGCCACAGCAATGACTTGCTTAATATTTGGCAATGGCGCTACAGAGCTAACCGCAGAAAATACTCTTGGCTGAAAATCAATTTCGCACTCTACTTCATCAATAGCATCAAGTACGGCTAATTTTTTAGTCACATCCATGACAGTATCACGATATTGCGTCATACATGGGTATGGATAAACTAACCCAAGTGATAAACGTTTGCCTTCAATTGAAAGCTTAGTGACACAACCTGCAGATACAAGCCCTTCGGCTAAATATGGATCTTGATATGCATCTAAAATACTCAACACGGGACCTAATAGGTCAGCACTTAATTGATAATCTGTATGCGAAGTAGACAAAAGCAGAACTCCCAGCGATAAATTTGTTCAAGTGTACCAGAATTCAAGAAAAATGAGCGCAAATTTAGCCCATTTTGTTGTTGTTTGATGAAATAATCACTTTGATCGGTTAGTATCATCAACATATATTTGGTGTAATCGATTGTTGAGACAAAATGACAAATTCACAACGTAAAATTCTGGTGACAAGTGCCCTCCCATATGCAAATGGTCCTATCCATTTAGGTCATATGCTTGAGTATATTCAAACTGATATTTGGTCTCGTTACCAAAAACTTCGTGGACATGAATGTCACTATATTTGTGCAGATGATGCCCATGGCACCCCAATCATGCTGAAAGCCCAACAACTGGGTATTACACCAGAAGAAATGATTGCTCAAGTTCAAAAAGAACATGAACAAGATTTCGCTGATTTCAATATCAACTTTGATAACTTCCATAGCACGCACTGTAAAGAAAACTGTGAGCTTGCCAGCGATATTTATCTGAAGTTGCGTGATGGTGGTTACATTAAAACCAAAACCATTTCTCAATTATTCGATCCTGAAAAAGAAATGTTTTTACCAGACCGCTTTGTCAAAGGCACTTGCCCGAAATGTAAGAGTGAAGATCAATATGGTGATAACTGCGATAACTGTGGTGCGACTTATAGCACCACAGATTTAATCAATCCTTACTCGGTCGTGTCAGGTGCTACGCCAGTAATGAAGGACAGTGAACATTTCTTCTTTGACTTACCTGCATTTGAAACCATGTTAAGTGAATGGCTTGCATCAGGTTCACTACAACCTGAAATCGCCAACAAGCTAAGAGAATGGTTCGAACAAGGTCTGCAGCAATGGGATATTTCCCGTGATGCGCCTTATTTTGGTTTTGAAATACCAGAGCAACCAGGTAAGTTTTTCTACGTATGGTTAGACGCACCTATCGGTTACATGGGCTCGTTTAAAAACTTATGTGATAAACGTGGTGACCTTGATTTTGACGAATTTTGGAAAAAAGACTCTACAACAGAGCTTTATCACTTCATTGGTAAAGATATTGTCAACTTCCACGGTTTATTTTGGCCTGCAGTGCTAGATGGCGCGGGTATTCGTAAACCTACTGCTGTTTATGCACATGGTTATGTTACGGTAAATGGTGCCAAAATGTCTAAGTCAAAAGGCACGTTTATTAAAGCGCGTACTTATTTAGATAATTTAGATCCTGAGTATCTTCGCTATTACTACGCGGCGAAATTAAACAGCCGTGTTGATGACTTAGATTTAAATCTAGAAGACTTCGCACAGCGAGTGAACTCTGATCTAGTTGGTAAATTAGTGAACTTAGCCTCACGTACCGCTGGTTTTATCAGTAAACGTTTTGACGGCAAGTTAGCTAAAATCAACGATATGACTTTGACTGAGGCCTTTTTAGCTAAACAGGATATCATTGCTGATTTATATGAGACTCGTGAGTTTGGTAAAGCGATGCGCGAAATTATGGCTTTAGCTGACATGGCAAATGCCTATGTTGCTGATGCCGCGCCTTGGCAGTTAATCAAACAAGAAGACAAGCAAGATGAAGCCCATCAAGTGTGTAGCAATGCACTTAACTTGTTCCGCATCTTAGTCACTTACCTTAAACCGGTACTACCTAAGCTAGCTGACAATGTTGAAGCTTTCTTACAGACGCCATTAACATGGGATAATTTAGCTGTAGATCTAGCTGGCCATGAAATTGCTAAGTTTAAAGCATTAATGCAGCGCATTGAAATGAAAAGCATTGAAGCTATCATTGAGGCATCAACTGAAAACTTACAAGTAACTGCAAGTAAAGTGACTGATGCTGCGCCGGAAGCTACTCAAACTGAGCTTGAGAAAGAGCCCCTAAGCCCTGAAATTACTTTTGATGATTTTGCCAAAGTTGATTTGCGTATCGCGCTTATTTCAAAAGCTGAGCATATTGAAAAAGCCAATAAACTACTCCGTTTAGAGTTAGATTTAGGCGGCGAAACCAAGCAGGTTTTTGCAGGCATTAAATCTGCTTACGCACCAGAAGATTTGATTGGCAAACACACTGTGATGGTTGCCAACCTTGCACCACGTAAAATGAAGTTCGGTGAATCTGAAGGTATGGTATTAGCCGCCGGCCCTGGTGGAAAAGACATCTGGATTTTAGAGCCTCATGCAGGCGCGAAACCTGGCATGCGAGTCATGTAATTAGCAACAAAGCTTGAATAGTAAGGCCATCGAAAGATGGCCTTTTTTATGGCACTAGCACTCAGATTTTAGGCTGAGATTTATACTGGACTTTGAGATGGTTTTTGACTTGGATTTTGACAATCATCAGAGCTATCACAAGGCGCCTCTTTGGCAAAGTTACGGCTATTATAAGCCTCAGTATCTGCTTCAATGGCTTGCTTCATTCGCTCTTCGTAAAGCATAAACAGACTGATGAAATCATTGCCATAGCGTTCACCTTCAGGTCGCTTCAACCATTCTTTATATAAGGCATCTGCCGCTTCTTTTTCAACTCTTTGATATGTTAGCTTTTGCTGACTGACTAACTCATCAGAAAATCCCATTGCCCGCATCGACGCCGCACCAACTTTCAGGGCGGAGTGGAACGTTTCTGACTCGACAAAATCTGCGCCAGCTTCTCGCAATAAGTGCCCATGACCACGGTCAAAAGCACGGCTGATGACTTTAAGCTGTGGGTATTTATGTTTAAGGTACTTAACCAACTCAATACTACTTTGCTGATCATCAATGGCAATGACAAAGGCGGCAGCGTTGGCAACACCTGCTGTTTCTAATAAATCAGGCCTGGTGGCATCACCATAAAAGGCTTTGGTTTTGATTTTTCTCAATGTATCCACTTGGGATGCCTGACGGTCTAGTACAACCGTTTTCACCCCGTTAGATAACAGTAATCGATTGACTATTTGACCAAAACGACCGATACCGGCAATGATCACCACACCTTGCTCATCAACCGTATCTTGTTCCCGCTCGTTTGAGTTCTTTTCATATTTGGGCACAATAAACTTTTCATAGAAGATGAATAAGCCTGGAGTCAAAAACATCGACAAGGCAACCACAATAGATAATGGCTGGGCGATATGAATGGGTAATACATCATTTTGTTGGCTAAAGCTCAATAACACAAAACCGAATTCACCCGCTTGAGCGAGACTTAGGGTAAACAGCCACCTATCACTACCTGTAATTCGGAATATAAAAGACAATATAAATAACACCAATGCCTTTAAAAACATCACCCCAAAAGTAATGGCTAAAATGGCTCCTAGATATTGCCATAAGATGTCAAAATCAATCCCCGCCCCCACGGTAATGAAAAATAGCCCCAGTAATAAACCTTTAAACGGCGCAATATTCGCCTCAAGTTCATGCTTAAACTCACTATTAGCCAGTACCACACCTGCTAAAAATGTGCCTAAAGCAGGTGAAACCTCAACCAAACTCATTAATGCCGCAATGCCAATAACTAACAATAATGCCGCAGCAGTTGAAATCTCTCTGACACCAGAATCTGCAACAAATTTAAAAATGGGTCGAGTTAAATAATGGCCGCCAAAAATAACAAAAGCGATTGAGAGCACTAAAACGATGGCATACACACCACTGGAGAGTTCAGCCACCAAGGATAACTCTTCATGATGGGCTGCAGCCTCAGACACCGCTGTTTGTGTCACTGCGACTAATTCAGGTAACGCTAGCAATGGGATTAACGCCAACATGGGGATCACGGCAATATCTTGAAACAGAAGCACTGAGAATGCATTTCGACCGGCAGGCGTTTTAATTAAGCCTTTTTCATTAAAGGTCTGCAATACAATTGCTGTTGAAGACAATGAAAAAATCAAACCTATGGTTAATGCGATTGACCATTGAATATCAAATAACATCGCAATGGCCATCACACCGCCCACTGACAAGCCAACTTGTAAGCCGCCCATGCCAATAAGACGATGCCGCATGGACCACAGCATTTTAGGCTCTAACTCTAAGCCCACCAGAAATAACATCATCACTACACCAAATTCAGCAAAATGCTGAATGGTGCTGGTTTCACTGCCAACAAGGCCGATGATGGGACCAATGACCAGTCCGGCAATTAAATAGCCAAGCACTGAGCCAAGCCCTAAACGCTGAGCCAATGGTACGGCGATAACTGCAGCTGATAAATATATAAACGCTTGTAAAAAATACTCAGTCATCCATTTATTCCTTATCTGTAGTTATTTTGCGCTCAGGTGACAAACATTACACAGGGTTCACAATATCAATATAGTGATGGGTTAAACCAAATTCATTGGCTAAATGTTCACCTAAAGCTTTTATACCAAATTGCTCTGTAGCATGATGACCGGCGGCAAAGTAATGGATCCCTTGCTCCATAGCGCAATGAAAGGTCCTTTCTGACACTTCACCACTGATAAAGGCGTCAACGTTCAAGCCTGCAGCATGATCAATATAATCCTGCGCCCCGCCAGTACACCAAGCAATAGATGAAATAACCTCAGTCTCGTCACCAATGTGTAATGGCACTCGATTAAGCTTCTCTGTTAATAATGCATTAACTTGTGCAACAGTTAATGGCTGAGGAAATTTCCCCTGCCATAGTAAATTTTGCGGTATATCGGTACACACCTCAACATCGACAATACCTAATTCTTTAGCTAATTCAGCATTATTACCCAGTGTTTGATGTGCATCTAAAGGTAAATGATAGCCGAATAAATTCATATCGTGGGTCATTAGTGATTTTATTCTTTGGTATTTCATACCAGTAAGCACTTCGGGTTCATTTTTCCAAAAAAAACCATGGTGCACTAAAATCGCGTCTGCATTTAATGCTGCAGCTTGATCGATTAATGCTTGGCAAGCGGTAACGCCAGTCACAATCGTGCTGATGTGTTCAGTGCCCTGCACTTGCAGCCCATTGGGAGCGTAATCTTTAAACTGATTCACATTCAGAAAATCATTGAGATATTTAGACAATTGTTGGCGAGATACAGACGTTAATGACATAAAACTAACCCTAAATTTATTGATAGTAATAGTGTAACGCAGACCAATACTTATTGAAAAACCCTTGTTAAGATTGGCTAATAGCTGAGCGATTTTTGCATAAATTGGACTTTTAAGTACATTAAACATTAAAATTAGCCCACGGGATGTTGAACACATTAAATAAACTATTCAATAAATAAAAATAGGTCTCAAAATGTCAAACTTGACAAAAGAAGCGCTTATCGCTGAATTAACCGCGGCTCTTGAAAATCAAACTGGTAAATCTGTTGAAATTGAACAGAAAGGCAGTTGGTACAAAATTGATGGCGGCAAGTCGATACGCTTTAGCGAACTTGAGAAAATGCACCTTGAAGCCACACAAGGTCAAACCGCTGTTGCGCCTGTAGCAGATAAGCCGGTTAAAGCAGTTGTCGCAAAAAAAGCAGTTGCTAAAAAGCCTGCTGTTAAAGTTGCAAGTACACCAGCAACGTCAACTTCTGGTGGTAAAACGCCAAAAGAATTATGGCGTGAAAAACTAGCTGCGGCAGGTAAAAGTACCTTACCTCGCGGTTTCTAGTTTCAGGTGCGTTTACACAATAAAAAAGGAGCTTAGGCTCCTTTTTTATTGTGTCCTTTTTTATTGTGTAAATTACATCCAGACTTACATGGCTAAATCAACTCTGACATAGCCTTTTAGATAAACCACCCTCACTTCGTCACCTGCGTTAAATGCCATGCCAGGATCTTGATCTTGAATCACCATCACTTGGCTACCATCATCAAGGTTTATCATCATTTCAATGAGTTTATATTCTAATGTTCTGGTCGTGTTTCCATACTGATTTGCAGCAGCGCCGCCCACTAACGCACCAAGCACAGTTGCAACATCTTGGCCTGAGCCACCACCAAATTGATGGCCAATAACGCCGCCCACCAAGGCGCCGCCAAATGTTTTCCAGCCAACATTTCGATCTTCCACCAACTGGGTTTGAGTGACATGTTTAATTGATTCAACTTGGCCGTAGACAACCTTTTCTACTGGGACAGCTTGATTTCGGTCGTAGGCCGCACTTGCTGGCACTGAGATTAAGATAAACAAAATCGCACTAAAAAGTGCTCGAGAACAGTTTGTGAGTTTCAACATAGGCAAAATTCCGCTAACGTATGCATAAGGTCTACTCATTAATATACTCAATTGTGAACTCACTGTCCTATTTAAATAAACTGCCTTTGTTTCCTGATCCACAACAAGCATTGTCAGATCCCAATGGTTTACTAGCTGTTGGTGGTGATTTAAGCCCGCAACGCCTTGTGGAAGCCTACTATCAAGGCATATTCCCTTGGTTTAATGAACACGACCCCATCCTTTGGTGGTCACCAGATCCTAGAGCCATTTTTATCCCCAAGCGACATGCAGTAAATAAAAGTATGTTAAAGCTGCTCAAAAAAAGTCCATGGCGCTTTAGTATTAATAAAGCCTTCACTGAGGTTATCCATGCTTGCTCACAACCTAGGCTCACACAGCAAGGCACTTGGATTTCATCTGACATCCAGCAGGCCTATATACAGCTGCATAAACTGGGAAAAGCACATTCAATTGAAGTGTGGGATAATGATGAGCTAGTTGGCGGCTTATACGGCATTGCAGTGGGAAGCGTGTTTTGTGGCGAGTCAATGTTTCATCGTCAATCTAATGCCTCAAAAGCGGCCTTTGCTATGCTCAACCAGCATTTATTCGACAAGGGTTTTAAACTCATTGATGCACAGATTATGAACCCTCACCTAGCCAATTTAGGCGCCGTAGACGTTCCCAGAAAAGCATTTTTAGCTCAACTAAAACAATTACGAAATCAAGTTATTAACGATGATACTTGGTTACAACAAGAGGTCTATTTTGAGTTCTAGAAGCATTAGCGTTGGCCTAACCCAGCCGTTTGATTGTAATTATATTGACGGTTTACAAGAGCAATTACTTGTTATTCAAGAGTCTGAACTTGACGCAAACTTATTCGAACAATTGTTAGGAATGGGTTTTAGACGTAATGGCAGTTCAATTTACAAACCCAGATGTCCTAGCTGTCAGGCTTGTCAGTCCATTCGAGTGGATGTTGGCCAGTTTAAGGTATCCAAAAGACAAAAAAGAACCTTAAAGAATAATCAAGATTTAACCTGGAAAGTTACGCACGAGCGTACGGCGGCACATTATCAATTATATGAACAATATATTATTGGTCGCCATTTTGATGGTCCTATGTATCCTCCCTCTGAGAGCCAGTTTAACGACTTTCTTGCTTGCCAGTGGCTACCTGATACCTTCATTGAAGTTTATGATCAACAAAAGCTCATTGGCGTTGCTGTAACCGATATGATGACGCATTCAATGTCGGCAATTTACAGTTATTTTGACCCCGAATATGCAAAACGTTCCTTAGGGTCATATATGATTTTATTGCAATGCCAGCTCGCGCAGCAAAAACATAAGCAATTTCTTTATTTAGGCTACCAAATTGATGAAAATCGTAAAATGAATTACAAGCGTTTATATCGTCCTTATCAAATCTTAACAGCTCAAGGATGGCAACATATTGAAAAAGAACCTATGCTTTAGTGTTTCAAGCCTTTACAGCTCGCGCTTTTTACGGCATGATACGGCGAATTTTTTATATTTGAAGGCATAAAGGTAACCAATTAATGGCGAAAGAAGACAACATTGAAATGCAGGGCACTATCCTTGAGACCTTGCCAAATACAATGTTCCGCGTAGAACTTGAAAATGGTCATGTAGTGATAGCACACATTTCTGGCAAGATGCGCAAAAACTACATCCGTATTTTAACGGGTGATAAAGTCACTGTTCAGTTGACTCCTTACGATTTAAGTAAAGGTCGTATCGTCTTCCGCGCACGCTAATCCTGCCTCATATATTAAAAACCCGGCTTTAATGTCGGGTTTTTTATTTGCTAGCTATCCTGGCAAATACTAAGAATTAGCAGTAATTTTTAGTAATAGTAATTAGGCGATTAACGTCAAGAAAAAAATGGCTATCTGAAAACAGATAGCCATTTTTATTTGAGCCAAATAATTAACAAGGTTTAAGAGACTTTCTCTTCACATTCGCAACTGATCACCAGCTCATTATCTTTGACATCAACTTTTGCTATTCCACCAGCTTCAAGCTTGCCAAATAAGATTTCATCAGCCAATGGTCGTTTGATTAACTCAGTAACAACACGGCTCATCGGGCGAGCGCCCATATTTTTATCGTAACCCTTTTCAGCTAATAAAGTGCGCGCTTCATCAGTGACCTCGAGGGTGACACGCTTCTCATCTAACTGCGCTTGCAGCTCAATAAGGAACTTATCGACAACCTTAGCAATAATGGTCATATCAAGATGATTAAACCAAATAATCGAATCTAAACGATTTCGAAACTCTGGTGAAAACACTTTATTAATTTCTGACATCGCATTAAGGCTGTTGTCTTGTTGCTTAAAGCCTATTGAAGTACGGATAGACTCTTGAACGCCAGCATTGGTGGTCATCACCAAGGTCACATTTCTAAAGTCTGCTTTGCGACCGTTATTATCGGTTAAGGTACCGTGATCCATGACTTGCAACAGCAAATTATAAATGTCAGGGTGAGCTTTTTCGATTTCATCTAGCAGCACCACACAATGCGGGTTTTTAATTACGGCATCAGTAAGTAAACCGCCTTGCTCGTAACCGACATAACCGGGTGGTGAACCAATTAAACGTGAAACCGTATGTCTTTCGGTATACTCAGACATATCAAAACGGATAAGCTTCATGTTTAAACATGATGCCAACTGATTGGTCACCTCGGTTTTACCCACCCCAGTAGGGCCGGCAAATAAGAAACTGCCCACAGGCTTTTTCTCTGCACCTAAGCCGCTTCGAGATAAACGTATGGCAGAGCTAAGGCCCTCAATGGCTTTGTCCTGCCCGAATACCAACATCTTAAGGTTACGTTCAAGGTTCTTAAGTAAATCTTTGTCAGTAGACGATACGGACTTCTCAGGAATACGTGCTATTTTGGCAATAATGGCTTCAATTTCTGGCTGACCGATGGTTTTTTTACGTTTGCTAGCTGGCAGCATCACCATTCTAGCGCCCGCCTCATCAATCACATCAATGGCCTTGTCAGGCAAGTGACGGTCATTAATGTGCTTAGCTGACAAGCTGGCCGCAGAACTGATTGCAGCCTGAGTGTAACGAACCCCATGATGTTCTTCATACTTTGATTTAAGTCCCAGTAAAATCTTAGTGGTTTCAGCAACCGAAGGTTCGTTAATATCAATTTTTTGGAAACGACGGGCTAAAGCCCTGTCTTTCTCAAAAATACTTTGGTATTCCTGGAATGTGGTTGAGCCCATACATCGAAGTGAGCCGTTGGATAACAAAGGTTTTAACAGATTTGAGGCATCCATTACCCCACCTGAAGCGGCACCTGCACCAATGATGGTATGAATTTCATCAATAAATAAAATCGCATGTTCATTTTTGGCCAGCTCTTTTAATAGCCCTTTAAAGCGTTTTTCAAAATCACCACGGTATTTAGTGCCCGCGAGTAATGAGCCTAAATCTAACGAATACACAGTCGCATCTTTGATAACATCAGGTACTTGCTCATTAACGATACGGTAGGCTAAACCTTCAGCAATGGCTGTTTTACCCACACCAGCCTCACCGACCAATAATGGGTTATTTTTACGACGACGACATAAGGTTTGAATCGCACGCTCAACTTCATCATCACGGCCAATGAGTGGGTCTATGACCCCATCTTTAGATAATTGATTTAAGTCTGTAGCAAATTGAGCCAATAAACTTCTATCTTCACCGGCTTCAGTGCCTTCTTCGCTGGCTTCTGGGTTATTTATCTCTTCGTCACTATCGTCTTTTGGTAAACCGTGGGAGATATAGTTAACCACATCTAAACGCGTTATTTCGCAGCGACGCAGTAAATATACAGCCTGAGACTCTTGCTCACTAAAAATAGCAACTAAGACATTGGCACCTGTCACTTCATTACGACCTGATGACTGCACATGAAATACTGCACGCTGAAGCACACGTTGAAAGCCTAAGGTAGGCTGAGTTTCACGTTCTTCTGTGGTGTCAGCGATTAATGGGGTTGTTTGTTGGATGAAGTTAGATACTTCCTCGTGTAAACGAGACAGATCTGCACCACAGGCTAATAGTGCTTCTTTAGCCGATGGGTTATTAATTAATGCTAATAATAAATGTTCTACTGTCATATATTCATGACGTGAATCTCGAGCTTGTTGAAAAGCGAGATTCAAGGTGACTTCAAGATCTTTGTTTAGCATAGCACCCCCTAAAAATACTCAAATACTGCAGAGTTACCGGTTGTGAACAGCAAGTTCACTATGCGGCTTCTAATGTACACAGCAACGGATGTTCGTTTTCTCTGGCAAATTGATTTACTTGTAAGACTTTGGTTTCAGCGATCCCAAATGAAAAAACACCACATATTCCTTTACCTTGGTGATGGATAGCCAACATGATGTCTGTGGCTTGCTGTTCATCCTTGTTAAAAAAGCGTTGAAGCACTTCAATAACAAAATCCATCGGTGTGTAATCATCGTTATTTAACACGACCTTATACATTGAAGGTGGTTGTAGCTCCGATTCAACACGCTCTTTAGTGTGCTCTACGCTGCCTAATCTACCCATGTGTTAATACTAGCCTCTAGTTTGGTACAAGACCAATTGATATTATTAAATTAATTAAATGTTGTCATTTTGTTAATTTTTACTTGACATCTTTTCGTACAAATTTCATTCTGTTTGCAGGCGGCACATGTAGACCGCTCTTAATAAGTTTTACTATCTTACTGGTAAGTAGGCAACAGAAGGAAGTGGAAGTATGGCAAGCGGAACTGTTAAATGGTTCAACAACGCCAAAGGATTCGGGTTTATATGCCCAGATCAGGGTGGCGAAGATGTTTTTGCACATTATTCAACTATTGAAATGGAAGGCTACAGAACGCTAAAAGCGGGTCAGCCTGTCGATTTCGAAACTGAGCAGGGCCCAAAGGGCATGCATGCTTCAGCCATTTCACCAACAAAATAGTCGGTGAAACTATAAATCAAAAAGGCAGAGATTTTAATCTCTGCCTTTTTTATTGGGCAAATAAAAAGTAAATATTAAACTGTTTGCCCAAAAAAACACCTAATCGTAAATAAAACTGAGGTTCAATTCATCTTAAATTAAGCAACTTCAACCTCCGGCGTTAACAAATTTGCTGACAGAGGCTAAATCTCACTGAGCCTAGTTTCAGTATTCAAGCCTTGAAAGCTTATCCCATTAACTGAGTGCGATTAAAATCAGTCGAACTGGCTATGGCGGCAAACAGGCACAAAAAAGCAGAGAGCAAGCCCTCTGCTTTACGGCATCAATTTTATGCCTTCAATTTAGCCACAAAAAAACGCTTAATGTGTAATAAATTGATTTAGTAATGCACTTGGACGCATGGCAGCTTCAGCTTTTGCTGCGTCTAAACGGTAGTAACCACCTAAATCAACAGCAGGGCCTTGTGATGCATTCAATTCCGCCACAATTGCCGCTTCGTTAGATGTTAGCGACTCAGCAAGTTCAGTAAACTGCGCAGCTAATTCCGTATCAACAGTTTGCACTGAGACAGCTTGAGCCCAATACATGGCTAAATAAAAGTGACTACCACGGTTATCAAGCTCACCAACACGACGTGAAGGTGATTTATTGCTATCAAGGAATTGGCCGATAGCAATATCTAACGTATCCGCTAGCACCTGTGCTTTAGGGTTATTTGCTGTTTGGCTTAAATGCTCTAAAGAAGCCGCTAATGCCAAAAATTCACCCAGTGAATCCCAGCGTAAATGGCCTTCTTTCTCAACTTGTTGAACATGCTTAGGTGCACTACCACCCGCGCCTGTTTCAAATAAGCCACCGCCATTCATTAACGGCACAATTGATAGCATTTTAGCACTAGTGCCTAATTCAAGAATTGGGAATAGATCAGTCAGGTAATCACGCAGTACGTTACCCGTTACAGAAATAGTATCTAAACCTTGTTTAACGCGAGCGAGTGTCACTCGAGTTGCTTCTACTGGTGCAAGAATTTGTATATCCAAGCCGTCAGTATCATGATCTTGAAGATAAGCTTCAACTTTAGTGATTAATTGAGCGTCATGAGCACGCTTACTGTCTAACCAGAAAATTGCAGGCGTGGCACTTAAACGTGAACGTCGAACTGCTAACTTAACCCAATCGCGGATTGGTGCATCTTTTACCTGGCACATTCTGAAAATGTCACCAACTTCAACATTATGCGTCATCAACACCTTGCCAGCACGGTTAACAACGTTAACAACACCTGCTTGTGCAATTTCAAATGTTTTATCATGACTACCGTATTCTTCGGCTTTTTGAGCCATCAAACCGACGTTTGGCACACTGCCCATTGTGGTTGGGTTAAATGCGCCATTGGTTTTACAAAATGCAATTGTTTCTTGATACACACCGGCATAACAACGATCAGGGATCATTGCTTTGGTGTCTTTAAGTTGGCCATCTGGGCCCCACATTTTACCTGAAGAACGAATAGCTGCAGGCATAGATGCATCAATAATAATATCACTTGGTACGTGTAAGTTAGTGATGCCTTTATCTGAATCAACCATCGCCAATGCTGGACGTTTAGCATAAACCGCAGCAATATCAGCCTCGATTTCTGCGCGCTGGGCTTCTGGTAATGTGGCAATTTTTGCGTATACATCACCAAAACCATTGTTAACATCAACGCCTAATTCATCAAACAGCACTTGGTGCTTGTCAAAAACCTCTTTAAAGAAAACTTTTACAGCGTGACCAAATAAAATCGGGTCTGATACTTTCATCATTGTTGCTTTAAGGTGCAATGACAATAGTACATCTTCAGATTTAGCCGCTTCGATTTCTCGCTCGTAAAAGGCAACTAAAGCTTTGTTGCTCATTACTGCGGTATCAATTACTTCACCGGCTAATAAAGATAAGCCCGTTTTCAAAGCTACTTTTTGGCCATCTGCTTGGGTTAGCACGATATCTACAGTATCAGCATCAGTCAGGGTGACTGATTGCTCACTACCGTAAAAATCACCTTCATTCATATGCGCAACGTGTGATGCTGAATCACTTGCCCATTTACCCATTGAATGCGGGTTTTTCTTAGCGTAATTTTTTACCGATGTTGGCGCGCGGCGATCAGAGTTACCTTCACGCAATACCGGGTTTACTGCACTGCCTTTAATCTTGTCATAACGTGACTGAGATTCACGCTCTGCATCAGTCGATGGCTCATCTGGGTAGTTTGGTATGTCGTAACCTTTCGCTTGAAGTTCAGCGATACAGGCTTTTAACTGTGGAATTGACGCACTGATGTTAGGTAACTTGATAATATTAGCTTCAGGCGTATTTGCCATTAGGCCTAACTCAGTGAGTGCATCAGCAATTTTTTGCTCTGCAGTTAACTTTTCAGGAAAGTTAGCAATAATACGGCCAGATAAAGATATATCTCTAGTCTCGACTTTTACACCTGCAGCATTGGTAAATGTGCGGATGATAGGGAGTAATGACAGCGTAGCTAATGCGGGGGCTTCATCAGTTTCAGTATAAATGATCGTTGGAGAATTATCTTTCATGCTTTTTCCTACATTATTGAAATAAATAGTTTTTATAAATTATTATTGTAATAAGTATCTACCTAAAAAGACCTTTAATCTATTGTTAAAGTGTAATTTTGCGGCACAAATCCATATGAAATTTGAAAAATAAATAGTGGCTGCTTGTTTTTTAAAAACGGGTACAGATCACATTTTTAGGCCAACATCATAGACCATTATGTGCAAGATTCAAATTCCACTAAGGCCCAATGCCGAGTAAACTATACAAAATGAATCAATTTCATCATTAAAGGCTTTTATATGTCAGTCAATGGCAAACCAAAACGTTTCAGTAATAAATTTGCATCCCCAACATCAACTCGCCCAATGAAAAAAGGCTTTAAACGCCCAGTAGCTAAGCCAGTATCCGATCCCGTAATTGTGTTGTTTAACAAACCTTTTGATGTTTTATGTCAATTTACCGATGAATCTGGTCGCCAAACCTTAAAAGATTTTATTCCAGTAAAAGACGTTTATGCTGCAGGACGTTTAGATAGAGACAGTGAAGGCTTATTGCTACTCACTAATGACGGTAAACTGCAGGCGAAATTGACCCAGCCGAAAAAGAAAACCTTTAAGACTTATTGGGCTCAAGTTGAAGGTGAGCCAGATGCAGCGTCAATAAAAGCACTCTGCCAAGGGGTTGAACTAAAAGATGGCATGACCTTGCCAGCAAAAGCAAAAGTAATCGATGAACCTGCGGTTTGGGAGCGAACCCCGCCAGTGCGTGAGCGAAAGTCTATTCCAACAACCTGGTTAGAAATTCAAATTTGTGAAGGCAGAAACCGACAAGTGAGACGCATGACCGCGCATATCGGCCACCCTACTTTAAGATTAATTCGCTATAAAATAGGTCAATGGAGTTTAGATGACATTAATTGTGGTGAATATAAAGTCCACAAACAAGAAAGTTAATCTGTCACACAAGATTTTTAGGCAATAGGATAAGTCATGGTGAAACCACGTTATAAACCCAATACCACTGTTGCTTGTGTTATCCATTGTGATAATAAATTTTTATTAGTTGAAGAAATTATTGATGGTGAAGTGCGCTTTAACCAACCTGCAGGGCATTTAGAAGCCAATGAAACCATCATTGATGCCTGCATTCGGGAAGTAAAAGAAGAAACCGGATTAAATATTACTATTTCGGCACTCGTTTGCATCTACCAATTTAGTGCATCAAACGCATTGTCTTTTATGCGATTTACTTTTTGCGCACAAGTAAACAAATGCGTTGAATGCACCCCAATAGATCCTGCTATTAGTGCCTGCCATTGGTTAACTATAGAACAGGTAAAAGCCCGTCAAAATCAACTTCGCAGCCCATTAGTACTCAAATCTATTGAAGACTATTTACATAAACCCCACAGCCCATTATCACTGATTAATAGTGAACTGCAGATCATAGCCGCAACCAATAATGCATGATAGAATATGCGCCGCACATTTTGGAGATTTATAGGTTCATTTGTCAGCGCACTTGAAATGCACTAACGGCGACCACATTATGATCTCTAACTACCCAAACACTCATGGTTTCTAGGTTTTATGACATTAAGTACTCCCAATCCAAATGGTAAAAAAGTCATCGTTGGCATGTCCGGCGGTGTAGATTCTTCTGTTTCTGCGTATTTGCTTATGCAGCAAGGCTACCAAGTAGAAGGATTGTTCATGAAGAACTGGGAAGAAGATGATACCGATGAGTATTGTGCGGCTTCTGAAGACTTAAAAGATGCCCAGTCCGTCTGTGATAAATTAGGCATTAAACTTCATACAGTTAACTTTGCGGCAGAGTATTGGGACAATGTTTTCGAGTATTTCTTAGCGGAATATAAAGCAGGTCGTACCCCAAATCCCGATATCATCTGTAACAAAGAAATCAAATTCAAAGCATTTTTAGAATTCGCTGACGAAATTCTTGATGCTGACTATATTGCTATGGGCCACTATGTTCGCCGTTATGACAGTGCTGACGGAACTCAAATGTTACGTGGTGTTGATGGCAATAAAGATCAAAGTTATTTCCTCTATACCCTTAGTCATGAGCAAGTGGCTAAAAGTTTATTCCCTGTGGGCGAATTAGAAAAACACCAAGTTCGTGATATCGCCAAAGAAATGGGCTTAATCACCCATGATAAAAAAGACAGTACTGGCATCTGCTTTATCGGTGAGCGCAAGTTTACTGACTTTTTAGCAACCTACTTACCTGCTCAGCCTGGTGATATTGAAACCACTGATGAAGGTGAAGTGATTGGTACCCACCAAGGATTGATGTACCACACACTAGGCCAGCGTAAAGGTCTGGGTATTGGTGGCTTGAAAAATAGTAACGATGATCCTTGGTATGTGGTTGATAAAGATTTAACCCGCAATGTGCTCGTTGTGGCCCAAGGTGGTAAGCATCCACGGTTAATGTCTACTGGCATGTTGGTCAATCAATTACATTGGGTTGACCGCAAAGGCCCAAGCGCACCAGCAAAAATTACCGTTAAAACTCGTTATCGTCAGCAAGATGTGCACTGCACTGTGACTTATGATGATGACAGTAACTTAAGGGTTATTTTTGATGAACCCGTTGCTGCGGTAACGCCGGGGCAATCTGCAGTATTTTATGATGGTGAAGTCTGCCTTGGCGGCGGAATCATTGATTGTTTAATTAGAGGATAGTCTGTGAGCCAAGTCTTATTTGAACGCACTATGGCGTTTGCCGGAATATTACAAGCTATTGCTCAAGTACAACATATTGCTCGTCATGGTGATTCAGATGAAAGCGCACTTGCTGCAAGTCTGAACACCATCATGGTCACAGATCCTGATTCTATTAGTGATATCTATACCGATAAGCAAGCACTTAATAAAGGTTATCAGCTCATTGAAAACCAATTGGGTGATGGTAATAGCAAGGATGTGGAAACCACCCGCTACCTTGTTGGTATGTTAGCACTGGAGCGCAAACTGGCTCGCTCAGGAAATGGCTTAGGCATGTTAGCTGAACGCATCAACCAAGTGCATCGACAACTACACCATTTTGCGATTACTGATGAACAAATCATCGCCAGTCTTGCCAGTATTTACAGTGATACCATCAGTGAACTGGGACCTAAATTGCAAATTTCTGGGAATCCAGCTTATTTACAACAACCGCAAGTACAACAAAAAATTCGTGCTTTATTGCTAGCAGCGATGCGCAGTGCCGTTTTATGGCGACAACTGGGAGGCAAACGCCGTCACTTAGTTTTTGCCCGTAAAGCCATTGTGGATACCGCTATCAGTAGCCGTAAAAATAATTAACGATTCACCCTACAAATATTCCAACTTACAATAAAAGTTCATCAAGGAGCTTCAAATGGATCTTTCTGCACTGACAGCTATCTCGCCGATAGACGGTCGTTACGGTAGTAAAACCACCTCTCTACGAGGTATTTTCAGCGAATTCGGTTTAACAAAATACCGTGTTCAAGTTGAAATTAACTGGTTAAAACTACTTTCAAGTTGCCCAGAGATTGAAGAAGTTCCGCCATTTAGTGAAGACGCATTAGCGTTACTAGATAGCATTAAGGATAACTTCAGTGAAGAAGACGCTTTGCGCGTTAAAACGATTGAAAGAACCACTAACCATGACGTTAAAGCGGTTGAGTATTTCATCAAAGAACAAATTGCAGATAACGCTGAATTAGTTGCAATCGACGAATTCGTACATTTTGCTTGTACTTCTGAAGATATTAATAACTTATCTCACGCATTAATGCTTAAAGAAGCACGTGAATTAGTATTAGCGCCTCAGTGTCTAGAAATTGTCAATGCGCTTAAGCAATTAGCAAGAGACAACAAATCAGTACCATTGATGTCACGTACACATGGTCAACCGGCTTCGCCTTCTACGCTGGGTAAAGAAATGGCTAACGTTGCCGTTCGTTTAGAACGCCAACTAGACCAAATCAATGCAGTAGAAATCATGGGTAAAATCAATGGCGCTGTGGGTAACTACAATGCTCACCTTTCTGCTTACCCAGAAGTTAACTGGCATGAGCTGTCACAACGCTTTGTGACAAGTTTAGGTATTAACTGGAACGCATACACCACTCAAATTGAGCCCCATGATTACATCGCTGAGTTATTTGATGCTATTGCCCGTTTCAACACCATCTTAATCGATTTCGATCGTGACATTTGGGGCTACATTGCATTAGGTCACTTCAAGCAACGCACTATCGCTGGCGAGATTGGTTCATCAACCATGCCGCACAAAGTTAACCCAATTGATTTTGAAAATTCTGAAGGTAACTTAGGTATTGCTAACGCGTTAATGCAGCATTTAGCCGCAAAGCTTCCTGTATCAAGATGGCAGCGAGATTTAACTGACTCAACAGTATTGCGTAACTTAGGTGTTGGTATGGCGCATTCATTAATTGCTTATCAAGCAACAATGAAAGGCATCAGCAAGCTTGAAGTGAATGAAGCAAACCTTCGCGCTGAGTTAGATAAAAACTGGGAAGTATTAGCAGAGCCAGTACAAACAGTGATGCGTCGCTACGGCATTGAAAAGCCATACGAGAAATTAAAAGAGTTAACCCGTGGTAAGCGTATCGACGGCGATCAACTTGCAGTCTTTATCGATGGTCTAGAGTTACCTGATAACGTTAAAGCTGAACTTAAAACAATGACGCCAGCCAACTACATTGGTCGTGCTGAAGCATTTGTTGACGAGTTAAAATAATCTTCCACTCAATAACAACTATTGATTGTTGAATAAGGATAGGCGGCAGTTCCATAAGGATTGCCGCCTTTTTTAATACTATGTATACATTAAATTTTGATACTGCTGAGTTCATCAGTAAATATTGGCAACAAAAACCTATAGTCATCAAAAATGCCTTTAAGGCATTTGAAGATCCAATATCGGCCGATGAACTTGCAGGCCTAGCCATGGAAGAAGATATCTCTTCTCGCATCGTTAAAACTGAAACCGATGACTGGAAAGTGATTCAAGGGCCGTTTGAAGACTATGACGAACATGGCGATGACAAATGGCAGTTACTTGTGCAAGCGGTAAACCATTGGTATCCGGAGTCTCAACCACTGGTTGAAGCATTCAGATTTTTACCTGATTGGCGTTTTGATGACTTAATGGTATCGTTTGCCACCCCACAAGGCGGCATTGGGCCACATATTGATAATTATGATGTGTTCTTGATCCAAGGAGAAGGGGAACGCCGCTGGAAAGTGGGCCATAATGGCGAACATCAATGCCGTGGTGGAGATCCATCAAGTCCATTAGTCGATGACTTTGAACCTATTATTGATGTGGTGCTCAGCAAAGGCGATATGTTATATATTCCGCCAGGCTACCCTCATTGCGGTGAAACCTTAAGTCTTGCAATGAGTTATTCTATTGGTTTTAGAGCGCCAAGTCAGCAAGAGTTATTAACTGAGTTGGCTGATTCGCTGATTGATAACAGTGCTGGCCAACATAGATTTACCTCTAGCGAAGAAGCTGCAAGCCATGGCCTAGTCAGTCAAACTCAGCAGCAAGGGATCATGGATTTACTGGCTCAATTAGCAACTGATCCTGCCCAATACCAAACTATGCTAGGTAAGTTACTCAGCCAAAATCGTTTTGAACTCGATATCAATCCCTTTGAAGCGCCAATTTCAACAACAGATGTTAAGGAAGCCATTGAAGATGGCGCTAACATGCAACGTATTGGCGGCTTAAAGGTATTAAGCCTAGAGGCTGATACCCAAGCGCAGTTGTATATCAATGGTGAAGTGGTTTGCGCCGCAGGGATTGAACAAGACATCATCGCCGAGATCGCCAATAATCACCTACTCACTCAATCGCAGCTTCAAAACTGGCTCAATGATCAGCAAGTCATGACGGTATTAACCCAGCTTATCAATCAAGGTTGGTATTACTTTTCAGAGTAACCGTTAATTAAAGTGACATCTTAGCGCCACACTAATTTTCCTTTAACCAAAAAAAGCACTCATCGAGTGCTTTTTTGGTTTATTAGTTATTCAAATTAATAGATTTTTGCTTGCCCTTCTGGACGGGTTTTAAGGAATTTCAAAAACCACATATATTGCTCAGGGTAAGCTTGAATAACTTGCTCAACCATTTTATTTAAAGCAATGGCTTCGTTATCCTTACCTTGCATATCTTCAGGCTTAACTTGCGGCATCACGGTCAACTTAAACTGGTAAGCTGCTTTGTCGTAACCAATTTTTACCGGTAAAACCTGCGCCTTACCTGCTTGCGCTAAACGCCCTACTACCGGTAAGGTGGCTTTTTCTGTTGCCAGCAATGGAGCAAATACACTTTGCTCAGGACCTAAATCTTCATCTGGTAAATAAAAGAAGCTATTATCTTGCTTTAATTCAGTGATTAGCGCGCGTATGCCCGCCTCTCGCATGTAAACGCGGCCATTCTTACTACTGCGTAGTCGATTACTAAACCAATTGAATAAGCCGTTATTATGAGCTTTGGCCATGGTAACCATAGGCAGTTCGATATTTAAACGCAGCCCGGCATAATCAATCGGCCATACATGGGGCATGATAAAAATAATCGGCTGGCCAGCATCACGCGCGGCTTGCACATGTTCAAAACCTGTAATACTGACTCGACGCCTTAGATGCGCATCTGAGCGAATTAATAATTCAGCTTGAGATACCAAGGTTAAAACAAACATATCGACGTTGGCGTTAATTAACTCATCCACCTCAGTCGCTGACTTCTCAGGAAAACATGTTTGAATATTGATACGCGCAATATTGATGGGTTTTTTCGCATAAGACAGTACCAGCTTGGCTAATAGTCGCGCTATAGGATCTCGCAACCAAGCAGGCATCACCCCAAACATAAATAACACCATAATGGCTAGCCATGTACCCCAATATTTCGGGTGCAATAAAGATAGGGTAAAGCGACGATCGAAATGTTTTGCTTGTCTAGCCAAAAGAAACCTCAAAGATTACATTAACACAGTGAAACAAAGAGCCTAAGGAATTGGCCATAATACCAATTTATCAGCGGGACAACATCTGAATATTGTAAAATTGCTACTTTGAATCTTGCTTAATTTGTTAAAATAAAAAAGCCACTCAATGAGTGGCTTTTTTATTAAACAGTGAAACTACTTCTTTTCAGCATTTGCTTCTTCAACACGTGTTTTGAGTTTTTGTCCCGGACGGAACGTCACTACACGGCGAGCTGAAATAGGAATATCTTCACCAGTTTTTGGGTTCCTTCCCGGTCTTTGGTTTTTATCGCGCAAATCAAAGTTTCCAAAGCCAGATAACTTGACCTGCTCACCACTTTCAAGTGCTTCTCTAATCTCTTCAAAGAAAGACTCAACCATCTCTTTGGCTACACGTTTATTCATGCCAAGTGTTTCGAAAAGATGTTCTGCCATTTCGGCTTTGGTAAGTGCCATACTTTTAATCCCTCAACAATGCGTTGAACTCGCTCTTAAGTGCCGAGACAACTGAATCAACAGTTTCAGTGATGTCTTTTTCTTCAAGTGTACGAGTAATGTCTTGTAATGTAAGTGCGATTGCAAGGCTCTTTTTGCCAGCGTCAACACCTTTACCCCGGTATACATCGAACAAGTTTAAGCCAACCAACTGATTTTCGCCAACTTTTCTTATCAAATCCATAACATTAGTTGCAGAAACTTCTTCGTCTACAACGACTGCAATATCACGTCGATTAGCAGGAAACTTAGATACAGCCTGGGCTAGCGGCAAACTGGCTTGCAGTAAAGCGTCCAGTTCTAACTCAAAAACAATTGTTTTGCCATTAAGGCCAAAAGGCTTCTCCAAACTCGGATGGATAGCACCTATAACACCAATGACTCGATTATTTCTCAATATTTCAGCACATTGCCCTGGATGAAGAGCTGAATGTGTTGCACTTCTAAAAGTAAATTCAGAAGTCGAAACTGTCAAGCCGATTATTGATTCTAAATCGCCTTTTAAATCAAAGAAGTCGACAGTTTTAGATTCCATTGACCAATGTTCATCATTTTGAACACCAGAAATTACTGCACCAATCATCGCTTCTTGTCTAACACCAGAATCTGCTTTGGCATCAGGAACAAAGCGTAAACCGGTTTCAAATAAACGTACGCGACCTTGTTGACGACTTTGGTTATAACCAACAGAAGTTAACAAACCGGTGAACATCGATAAACGCATCGCTGACATTTCAACCGAAATAGGATTCGGTAAAATCATTGCTGGCTCATTTGGATGAACAATGTTTTGTAACTTAGGATCAACAAAGCTATAGGTCACCGCCTCTTGGAAACCGCGCGCCACTAATACACTGCGCACTTTGCTTAATGGAATATTCGCTTCTTTGTGATCAGACATACTTAATGAAGCAACAGGTGCAATATTTGGGATATTGTTATATCCATAAATACGGGCAACCTCTTCGATTAAATCTTCTTCAATGGCCATATCAAAACGATATGTTGCCGTGGTCACATTCCAAGCGTCAGCAGTTACTGCAACAGTAAATCCAAGACGCTCAAGAATTTCTGTTACATCAGTATCAGGAATATGATGACCTAGAATTTTGTCTAACTTGCTGCGACGCAAAGTGATTTGAGCCGGCTTAGGTAAATGCGCTTCAGACACTGCTTCAGCAACAGGACCTGCTTCACCACCACAAATATCAAGTACTAAGCGCGTAGCTCGGTCCATCACTTTATGTTGAAGCTCTGGGTCTACACCACGTTCAAAACGGTGTGATGCATCTGTGTGTAAGCCTAAGCGACGCGATTTACCCATAATGGCTAAAGGCGCAAAGAATGCGCACTCTAATAAAATATCTTGGGTCTTTGCAGTTACGCCTGACGCTTCACCGCCAAATACACCCGCTAAGGCAACGGCTGCTTTATCGTCAGCAATCACTAGGGTGTCACTTGGTACTGTAATTTCGTTACCGTCAAGTAAAGTAAGCTTTTCAACGCCGTCGCTTAAACGCACTTGAATAGCACCATTTAAGGCTGCTAAATCAAACGCATGCATTGGCTGACCATATTCAATCAATACGTAGTTAGTAATATCTACAATGGGATCGATTGAGCGAATACCGCTACGACGTAACTTCTCTTGCATCCATAAAGGCGTTGCTGCCGCTAAGTTTACATTCTTAACCACACGGCCTAAATAACGAGGACAGGCATCTGCTGCAATAACGTTAATTTCAACTTTATCATCGATAGTTGCAGTAACAGGATCCCACGTCGGCTCAGCAACCGCTTGACGGTTTAATACACCAACTTCGCGCGCTAAGCCTGCCATACCTAAACAATCTGCACGGTTAGCGGTTAAATCAACGTCGATGATGGCATCGTTTAGTTGAAGATATTCACGGATATCTTTACCAATCGGCGCATCTGCAGGTAATTCAATAATACCGTCACTTTCGATATCAATACCGATCTCACCGTATGAACACAACATACCAAATGATGGCTGGCCGCGTAGTTTGGCTTTTTTAATTTTAAAATCGCCAGGTAGCACTGCCCCAACCATTGCTACCGCAACTTTTAAGCCTAAACGGCAGTTTGGTGCACCGCAAACGATATCAATTAACTCATCGCCGCCAACATTAATTTTAGTTACGCGTAATTTGTCAGCATCTGGATGCTGACCACACTCAACCACTTCACCAACAATCACACCGCTAAATTCGGCTGCAACGGCATCAATACCGTCAACTTCAAGACCGGCCATTGTGATTTGGTGTGATAATTCTTCACGGCTTACAGATGGGCTAACCCATTCACGAAGCCAAGATTCACTGAATTTCATCTTTATATTGCTCCGTTATTTGAATTGCTTAAGAAAACGTAAATCGTTTTCAAAGAAGGCACGTAAGTCGTTAACGCCGTAGCGAAGCATAGTCAAACGCTCAACACCCATACCAAAAGCAAAACCAGAGTATTTTTCTGGGTCGATACCGACACTGCGAAGGACATTAGGGTGCACCATGCCGCAACCTAATACTTCAAGCCACTTACCGTTTTTACCCATAACATCAACTTCAGCTGAAGGCTCAGTAAACGGGAAGTAAGATGGACGGAATCGCACTTCTAAATCTTCTTCGAAAAAGTTACGTAAGAAGTCATGCAAAATGCCTTTCAGCTCTGCAAAGTTAACTTTTTCATCAACTAACAAACCTTCCACTTGGTGGAACATTGGCGTGTGAGTTTGATCGTAGTCGTTACGATAAACACGACCTGGAGAAATGATACGTAAAGGTGGCTTTTCATGCTCCATGGTACGAATTTGTACCCCTGAAGTTTGCGTACGCAACATCACTTTTGGATTGAAATAAAAGGTGTCATGATCAGCACGAGCTGGATGATGCTCAGAAATATTCAATGCATCGAAGTTATGAAAGTCATCTTCGATTTCAGGACCATGCTTAGTGGTAAAACCAAGCTCGCCAAAGAAAGTTTCAATACGTTCAATCGTACGTGTTACTGGGTGTAAACCGCCCATTTCAAGCGTACGACCTGGTAAGGTTACATCGATTTTATCTGCGATAAGTTGCGCTTCTAATTCAGCAGCCTTTAAGCCTTCAATACGCTCAGAAAGTTGCTTCTGTACCGCTTGCTTAGCTTGGTTGACTGCTTGTCCAAAGGCAGGTTTCTCTGCTGGACTTAAGCTACCCATCATTTTCATCATGTCAGTGATCTTACCTTTCTTACCAAGGTAGTCGACACGGATATCATCCAGTGTCTTTAGATCACTGGCCTTACCTATTACTTCTAAGGCTTGTTCTACGATCTCTGTTAACTGCTGCATTTTCTCATCCACTGCATTTTTGCATATCAAATGCTATTGGGCGCCTGATTATCAGGCGACATAGTAGTCTAGGCACAAAGTCAACTTTATGCCTAAAGCATGGGGGTAAAACAAAAGCTGGAATTTTACGTTAGCTAAGCTTAATTTACTAGCATTTATTACGATTTTATTGAGTAAAATGCGGCATTTAAATTAAATCGAATTTATATTTTCGATAGTATAATTTAATACAAATTAACGACCTATTAACTTAAGCGCCATTTATGAGCAGCAAATGCTTATAAGCTAATCAATCACCTTGAGAACCAATGAACATTATTACAACAAGTGATAGTAAATTATTGAATTTTTTACAAATACCAAGGGCTAATACGATAACAAAAAAGCTCACTGGCAATGTTAAATACCAGCGAGCTTTTATGTTACCAACAAACTAAATTCGCAACTTAAACGACAAAATTGTGCAATGGCTAATAAGTTATCACCATTGAGAGCGTCTAGCGGTTTTTTTCTAAACGCGCTAACAAACTTGAAGTATCCCAGCGGTTACCTTTCATGGCTTGTACTTCAGAATAAAATTGATCCACTAAGGCAGTAACTGGTAACTGGCTACCATTACGACGCCCTTCATCTAAAGCAATAGCTAAATCTTTACGCATCCAGTCAATGGCAAAGCCAAAGTCATACTCACCTTGCCACATGGTTTGATAACGATTTTCCATTTGCCAGCTTTGAGCTGCGCCCTTGCTGATCACCTCAACCACTTTTAAACCATCAAGACCTGCACTTTTAGCAAAGTGTAACCCTTCGGCAAGCCCTTGCACCACTCCTGCGATACAGATTTGATTGACCATTTTGGTTAACTGGCCCGCGCCAACCTCCCCTAATAATTCTGCGCAGCGACTATAGGCCTCAATGACCGGTTTTACTTGGTTAAAAACGGCTTCTTTTCCGCCCATCATCACAGTTAACACGCCATTTTCAGCACCGGCTTGACCACCTGATACGGGCGCATCTAGAAACTCAACCTCTTGCTTAGCAAGCACGGCTGCCAGTTCACGAGCAACATCGGCAGATGCGGTGGTGTGATCGACCAAAATTGCACCAGCTTTTATCCCATGAACAATGCCATCTTCCCCTAAAACCACTTGGCGAAGATCGTCATCATTACCCACACAAGTAAACACGATATCTTGCTCTACTGCCGCAAGTTTTGGGGTCAATGCTAACTCACCAGAATATTGCGCTGCCCATTGCTGCGCTTTTGCTGTGGTGCGATTATAAACCGTAACTTGATGCCCTTGGTTAGCCAAATGCCCTGCCATTGGGTATCCCATCACGCCCAAGCCGATAAATGCTACTTTAGCCATATCATTCCTTCGTTCATTATTATTGTGGTTGTTTATTAAAAATAGTGTTGATTGTGCTACAAGCCAAAACGAGTCAGGCTTTATGAGTAAGCGATTGAATTTTGGCTAATACATTGATTACAAAGCCGGTTTTACATGGGCTTCCATTTCAGAGCCAATTTTTTTGCGCATATCCATTAAACGTAATGCTGAATCCCTCAAACGAATATCATCATCTGTTTGGGGGACCCACTCAGGTACTGATGTAGGTTTACCATCATCATCAACTGCGACCATAATCACGATACAATGGGTAGTAAGATGACGTTCAGGCTCTTTAGGGTCACCCGCTTTAACCGCTATACCAAAATGCATGGACGATGTGCCGGTATAAATAACTTTGGCGCTTACTTCAACAATATTGCCCACATGGATAGGCTTTACAAAACGAATACCACCAGCATAAGCGGTAATGCAATATTTACCACTCCAACCTGCAGCACCAGCATATGCAGCTAAATCAATCCATTTCATCACCGCGCCACCATGCACTTTGCCGCCAAAGTTCACATCTGCAGGTTCAGCTAAAAACCTTAAGGTAATTTCTCTTTCTAATCCGGCCATAACGACTCCTAATTCAGCTAATTAATGTCAGTTTACGATAATTAATCAAAGAAATGAGTAAAAATTATGCCTAAATGAAAATATTTGATGAAAGAGTACTTAATTGCTATTTGGTAGTTCAAAAAAATACTGCTGAGTTTCAAAAAACAAAAAAGCACAACTTAAAAAAGTTGTGCTTACTAAAACTGACACTATAAAGGGTTAGCTAATGGGTGGCTCTTGAATTACCACTGAATACATCAAAAACGATAACCTAAATTTAAAGTAAATGAACTTCTTGTTTCACCTTTATTGTACAGCCCTGTCAAATTTAAATGACGACCTATCTGTTTATTAAAACCCACTAAATAAGCCCATTGTTCTAACCCTACACCCACATCAAAAGTAAAGTCTTCACCGGTTCCCAATATATCGCCTAAATTACCAGTCATCGAAGGCTTAAGGCCTTGATATTCTGCGCCGATAAAAATTTGTGCTCGCGACTCAAGGAATTGATAACCAAGCATTGGCTGGATAGTCACAATACCATCTCCCCAATCCTGGCCATCAAGACGAGTTTTAGAGTAAGTTGCAGTAACAGATGCAAAAAATTCTTTATAACCGACAGAAAGCGTTGTCCCCAAACCTGCCAGATCATATTCTAAATGTAGCGGCACTTCGACTCTTCCTGGTGAGCATAAATCAGCGCCCTGATTTTCTAATAAACTGCATGCCAAACTGCCACCGATAACCCCGAGCTTATCTTCAAACACATCTTTAAGTTTTCCGGTATATTGGGCATCAACGACTGCATCCACATTCACCTTGCCCACTAAAGCATATATATTCCAAAACGGTAAAATATTGACATCAGCTCTGAATGAATAACTTTCAGCATTAACAGTGCCAACTGAGCTCGATGGATCAAACCATTCATCCAAATCTACCCCCATAATATTAAAACTATCAAAACCAAAATCCATATCTTGATTTCGATAAGCGACCGAAAAACCAAATGGCAGTGGCACATCAATACCTTGCTGGCGAACTAAATCACTCATTAACGGAAAGAGTCTATCTAAATCGACCTTTTCCTCATGAATGCGCGGATCAGAAACCATTTTTAATGACGCTTCATCAAAAACTAATGCACCATGTTCATCATCATAAAATGCCACGGGCTTGATAGTTGCGTGATAACTTGCTTCTTTGTTACCTTTTTTACCAGTAGCGTGAATCACTTTATTTGCAATGGCTGTGTGTCCGTTAACCAGTGTCATTAAATCAACTTCTTGACGATAATGTTCGACACTAAACGCATCAAAATCAAATGGTTTTGAATTGGTCATGACCATTTTGGTTGCAACACCATTTACTACAGTAAGCTTAACCCGCATAAAACGAAAATAAGCAATATCTTGCGGTAAACCATATTTAGAGTAATTAAAGCTTATTTCTATTTCATTGGCAGATATCTCATCAACAACGACGGAAGACTTATCATAACTTTCCATGTAATTTTTCAAGCGATATTCTGTTTTAGTTATTTGTTCGATAGTTTTTATGACACCCTCATTATCATCTAATTTAGATTGGTCATATTTAATTCTCAGATCAATATTACCTCGAGCATCAGTACTTTGAACCAAGAACACATCTGAACTTTTTACCTTATCGCCGACTTCCAAGGTTCTAACCACACGCTCAACTTGCTGATCACCTAGTGACAGCGAGCTTAAGCCTAATTTCAAAATATCTTCTGAAACGCCGTATTGTTGAAAAACATTTTGCTCCGCTGAATTAATGAGTTGTTTGTTGTTTTTATCTTCAACAAAAATACTTTCCTGCGCATAACTTACGTTTGAGAGTGTTAACAATATGGCTATTGGTATTGCTTTTAGAATACAGCGAGAAGTAGAAAAATGATTAAGTGAACAAAATAGCGTTTGATTCATTAATAGTACCCTTTGAAAGCCAATCTATGGCAAATAAGTTATCGAATCATTTCCTGATTCAAATTTCGGAAAAACATAATGCAAGTTCAGCAAACGTTATTGGCTAACGCGCTTTTTCCGTTCAATGGGAATATTGTATGTGTTTATTTATTAGATATTTAATCGCTATTGATGGATTAAACCCTACATGAATAAAAACCACTACTGAGATAAACAGCAAATCAGCATCAAAATTACCTAAGTAGATAAAATAAAAACGGATCAAAACCAATAGAAGGATTAGGGGGTTAAACTGGAATTATATATAAAAGAATGTAAATTCGAGGCTATTAATGACGCTCAATGCTGTATTGAGCGTCATGAGGAAATCTTATTTCTCTTATTTGAGCATAAATAATTGATTATAGAAACGTGCAACAATCACGGTAATCATTAATATGACCAGTATCAGCAATGGCGTATTAATGTCATAACTAGGCGTTAAATGTAATGCACTCATAGTCATTACCATAAGTAAATTGCCACCTAGCATACGCACTAGCATCATTGCAGGCTTTGGAAAAAGTCCCCAAATGAGGAAAACGTTAATCATATAAAAACCAACTAACTGCCAAAGCTCTGTAAATGCGGGCATTATAAAAATATATTGCATTAAAAAAAACACTCCCCATAGCAGTGCAGATAATATCACCTGCTTCATTAAAGGAAATGGTAAACTGACTGTTATATTGGCAAAAATTGAACCAAACATAGGGATAAAAATACCACCAGGTAAGGCAAAATATATCCATGCGCCATAACAAGTTGAGGCTATTGCAACCGCCTTTATAACTCTGTTAATTCTCACTTTCAATAAATTTTCTTTTACAGCCTCTTTCGAGTTTTGGGGCTTTATGCTCTCTTGCTTCCAGTAGTTAGCTAAAATTTCAACATCTAACTTTTCGCCATTAATGGCATTATCAAGCATTTTAATTTCTTGGGAAAAATAACCTAACTGTTGCAACTTATCATCATTGGGTTTATCACTGGATAACAACTTGATGGTGGATTTGCTATGCTGCAGAACGTGAGAAAAACCATCGACTATGACAGTCCATTTATCTTTTTCATGTTGAAGTTTATAACTGGAACTCAATGGCATACTGATCAAGTCACTTAATTTATCAATCAGTAATTGTGCATCGACTAATAAGTCTTGAATATTATCATGATGAGCACTTTTTGCAGCCTCGTTAAGCGCGTTATCTATTTTATGAAAAGCATTTAACGCAGAGTCAACGCTGCTAAAGAATAAAGATTCAGTGTTTAAAGGCCAAATAAAACGATAAACAATTGAATAAACTAGCACTCCAAGTAAATTATCTTGTATTCGTAAAACCGCAATATCAAATGAAGCTTCACCATTAAAGCCTCCCATTACCGCAACAATAGTGCACACAGTAAAGCCCATGGTAAATGCATAACCATAACGCAAATTATCAGCAAACCACACGCTAACAGCCAAAAGCAACAGTAAACAACCAATGAATAACATCGGAGTCTGGGCAAAAAAGCTCACCAGAAATAACGCCACACTAATGCCGCAAACTGTACCTATAAGGCGGTTTTTACCTTTGTGTAAGCCATGCCCAAGAGTTTCATTTGAAGCAATGGCAATAACGGTAATAGCAGCCCAATAAGGTTTTTCCCATTGAAAAAACAATGCTAAGGCAATTGCTATACCGACAGAAACAGAAACTTTTATCGCTTCCTTAACGGGTAAACTGAGCATACACATTCTCACTCTATAAAATTTAATGCTTCAGAATTTTTACCGATGCCGTCATACCAACTCGCAGCTGAATATCTTCAGGTAACTTATCAAGTTTTATCTTAACTGGAATGCGTTGTGCTAAGCGGATCCACTCGAAATTCGGGTTCACATTAGGTAGTAACGAATTGCCGGTACTGCCATCAGTTTTCGAAATGCCGTAACCAATACTTTGTACTTTACCTTCTAAAGTGACTTGGTCATGCATCATTAATGTGACTTGGGCTTTATTATCAATAGCCACATCTTTTAAATCAGTTTCTTTAAAAAAACCGTCAATCCAAAAGCTGTTTTCATCAATCAAAGCAACAACAGGCGAATTAGCAACGACTTGTGAGCCTACTCGATAATTCAAATTAGTAATATAGCCATCTGTTGGTGCAGTAATTTTAGTGTAAGCTAGATTTAATTTAGCTTCTGCCACTTGGGCTTTTGCCATTAACAAGTTCGCTTGTGCGGTTTCAACTGCATTTTGTAGATTATTAAGGGTTAACACTGACTGAGCACCAGGGGTTAGCTTTTCTAATTCAATAGCGCGGTTAGATTCATTTTGAGCCTTACGAACTAAAGCTTGAGATTGCTTTTCAGTTGCTACCGCTTTATCTAAACTGGTTTTATACAAGCTAGAATCAATCTCGAATAGCACATCGCCTTTTTGTACATGGCTATTATCTGTAACATTAACGCTAACTATTTGACCCGTCACTCGTGGGGTTACTTGGATAACATAGGCTCTGACTTGACCGTCTCTTGTCCAAGGGTTTGCTGTGTAAGTTTGATATTGGGTATACAAAACCCCTATTGCAGCCGCCATCAGCAACAGGGTAATAAAATAACGTTTAAACATTGGCGTTACCTACTTAAAATATAGAAATAAATTGGCTAATTAAGCCGATAAAAAGAATAACCATAGACAATTCAACTATGGCCGGAGCTGCGACATATTTATGTAAACCAATTCTAGTACCAATAGCGGTAACTACGCCGGTTAATATATATGCCATAGCGGCAACCAGTAATAATGGCGGAAAATACACATCACCGATTACCACTTCATGGGGCATTATGCTCATACGCCTATCACCTAAATAATATTAACTATTTAAAAAACATTGACTTAATGTCTTCTTACTCATTTATGCATATATTTTAATGGCGGCAGAGAAAATCTTGTAATCATCTATGATGGATCTCACCCATCGAAATCTATAAACAATTGTTTTTATGTGTGATAAATTGTGATTTAAGTGACGGTATAACCCCAAATGCATACCACATCGCATTTTTCATTATTTGAAGAGACAACTATGAACTTTAGTTTGGAACAACTTCTTGCCTTTGTAACTGTCTATGAGCAGAAAGCTTTCAGTAAAGCAGCGGTGAAACTGGACAAACATCGTACAACCATTGGCCAAGTCATTAATAACCTTGAAGATCAATTAGCCATTACCCTGTTTGAACGGATCGGTAGAACCGTTGAACCGACTGAAGATGCAGTACTACTTTATAACTATGCCAAACAGGCTATTGAGCAATCCAAAACCTTTGACCAAGTGGCCATGAGCTTGGCATTTGGTGAGCTTAATTCAATTACAATTGGGTATTGCAGTTTTATACCGCAACAAGTGATATCTGAGATTAGAAAACAACTGCTAATTGACAGCCCATCATTAAAAGTTAACTTCCTCGTCAGAACCAAAAATGATATTAAAGTGGGAATAAAAGACGGCAGTATTCATTTTGGAATTGTGAATGTATACGAAAGCAAAGTGCTAAACAGCATCGATCATACTTTTTTATGTAACATGTCATTTGCCGCTTTCACCAACAAAGACGCTGACCTAGCAACACTAAACTCTGAAGCAACCTTTGCTAAAATGAAGACTAGCCGTCAGTTTATCTTAAAATCCATGCTTGATGATGATATGAGTAAAAAAATCATTGTCTCCTCCAATTATGAAGTGGTAGATCAACTGACTCTCATCATTAAAATGGTTGAAGAAGGTCTTGGGTGGAGCATTTTCCCATTGTTAATCAATTCCATGGAATATACTGCACACGATCTTATACCGATAGAAATAGAACAAATACAAGACGCATTACAAGTACCTATATCACTTTGGAACCCACACTCAAAACAAGTTATGCCGGCCAAAAAGTCTATCACATCAGCCATAGCTAACTATATAAATAGAGTTAGATCCAAATAATAGCATCATATTTGTATTAGTAGCCTCTGCATTAAGAGGCTTTCATCCCTTTAGTTATCTTCAGCAACTTCAATGCAGGGTTTCATCCTTCAAATGAGATTGTCTATAAAACTGACTGCACTTTATTATGACTGCATAACACCACACTGTATTGATTATCGTTGGTGATATTTTACCAAGGGTGAATATCCCTACTATGTAATTAATATATACAGTAATGAGTATTGTTGGCATAAATCGCTCCAAAATAAAGTAGTCATAATTATGGAAACAATTGAAAATTTATTTCATTCCAACCCATACATCACTTTTGTTTTAACATTAGTAATAGGTTTTTTAATCGGCTTAATTAGCATGCACAGAGTTGTGTTTGGTATTCTGGCTAGTTTTATCGGTGGTTGCATCACCATCACACTGCTTCATCTCCATTTAGAGCCAGAACTTGGTGTACTGCTATTGGGTATATTTATCTATATCATTGGTTTTTTATCTGGCTCTAAATATACAGAGAGTAAACTCTTGTTAATGGATCCATTTAAGCCAAAAAATATCAATACCACTAAAAATATTGTTTCTCGCTCATTTGAAGTAAATAACGATAGTACGGTCGTCGATAAAACCTTGTTACAACTTAATGAGGCAGCAATTGATGTGAGTTTTGAATTAACCTTAAGCCAAAACCTTGATAAACAACAGCCTGATATGATTGCAGCAGGTGATATTGTGACCATTACCGGACCTAATAATGCACTTTATTATTATGATGATAATATCATTGGTACTGAAATCGCTATTGATGATAGCAACATTATTGAAACGACATTTGAATACGTGATTAAGCCTAACCACTTAGTTGGTCTGTCACTAAAAGCGATTAAAAAAATGCTGAATGCCAATACCGACAGTTCAGTATGTATTACAGCACTTGCCAGAAATAAATTTGATATGTTGATTACTCCTGATCTGATAACTGAAGAAGGCGATCATATTCAATTAGTGGGTAAGAGTAACGACATTGAGCGAGTACAGCAGCGACTAATAAAACTGTAAGCTTTAATTAATTTAAATAAAAAGGCAGTCACTTTTAAAGTGACTGCCTTTTTATTACATTTTAATCACGTTACTTTTTAAATAAAAGTGAACCATTAGTGCCACCAAAGCCAAATGAGTTACACAATGCATAATCAAAACTATGGGGTTTGGCTACGTGCGGTACAAAATCTAAGTCACAACCTTCATCAGGGTTATCCAAATTAATGGTAGGCGGTACAATTTGATCCCGCAACGCTAAGATTGTAATAATTGCTTCAACTGAGCCCGCTGCACCTAATAAATGTCCGGTCATAGATTTAGTAGAACTTACAAGTAAATCATAAGCATGGTCGCCAAACACCGACTTAACCGCAGCCGCTTCAGCTTTATCACCTGCTGGAGTCGAAGTGCCATGGGCATTGATATAACCAACCTCTTCATTGGCAATTTGCGCATCATTAATGGCATTAACCATTGCTGCAGCAGCGCCCGCACCATCACTTGGTGGTGATGTCATATGAAAAGCATCGCCACTCATACCAAAACCAACAAGCTCTGCATAAATTTTAGCGCCGCGCGCCTTAGCATGCTCATACTCTTCCATCACCAACACACCTGCGCCATCACCGATAACAAAACCATCACGGTCTTTATCCCATGGGCGGCTTGCAGCGGTTGGATCGTCATTACGAGTTGACAAGGCTTTGGCGCTGCCAAAACCAGCAACAGCTAACGGACAAGTAACATCTTCAGCGCCGCCAGCAACCATAACGTCGGCGTCACCGTAGGCAATCGTACGCGCTGCAAAACCAATATTATGCACACCCGTTGTACAAGCTGTTGTCACTGCAAAGTTTGGCCCAGTCATGCCATACTTAATAGATAAATGACCAGAAATCATATTAATAATGGTGCTAGGAACAAAAAATGGCGACACTTTTCGAGGGCCACCTTTAAGCAATGCTGCATGATTTTGCTCAATTAATGGCATTCCGCCCATACCAGCACCAATCGCTGTGCCAACTCGCGCTGGATTTTCTTGTTCCATATCAAGACCTGAGTCTGTCATTGCTTGTATACCTGCAGCCATGCCGTATTGGATAAATAAATCCATTTTACGGGCATCTTTGCGAGACATATAATGCTCAACATCGAAGTCTTTTACCGAGCCACTGAAACGAGTACTAAATTCAGTTGCATCAAATTTGGTAATAGGTGCAATACCACTTTTACCAGCTAATAAAGATTGCCAAGAAGATTCGACATCGTTACCCACTGGAGTAACTAGTCCTAAACCTGTAATTACCACACGACGTTTAGACACAGCATTCACCTTTGTATTTTATTAGGCATTCGCCAAGAGATATTCTGTTAACCCACCACCAATCAAAGGAAAAAGATCAAACGGATGATAAGAAATGATGGGTTAACTCACTTTTATAGAGAGTTAAGTCGACATTTATTCGACGCCACAAACAAAAACAGGCGGCATAAATGCCACCTGTTTTAGTGAATCAGGGATTACTGATTTTTTGAAACGTAATCGATCGCTGCTTGAACAGTAGTGATCTTTTCAGCTTCTTCATCAGGGATCTCAGTGTCAAACTCTTCTTCTAGAGCCATAACCAATTCAACAGTGTCCAGAGAATCTGCACCTAAATCGTCTACGAATGATGCAGCTGATTTAACGTCTTCTTCCTTAACGCCAAGTTGCTCAATAATGATTTTCTTTACACGTTCTTCGATGTTGCTCATTAGTTTTCTTTCCTATTCAAATTACACACTTGCGTAAGATTGAGAGTAGTTTATTCGATCCAGCTGACATTGCAAGCTTAGTTTTCGTGGTCTAACCACGAAAATTATCATACTTTGATATCAAACGAGATTCAATAAAAGTCGTTATCAATTATGGTCCTTAGACCATGTACATTCCGCCGTTTACATGCAAAGTTTCACCAGTGATGTAAGCTGCAGAGTCAGAAGCTAGAAACAATACCGCATTGGCAATCTCTTGCGCCTGACCGAGTCGAGCCATTGGAACTTGCGCCATGAAAGCTTTTTGCTGCTCTTCATTAAGCTCATCTGTCATGTCTGTTTGGATAAATCCAGGGGCAACAGCATTAACGGTAATTTGACGAGATGCAACCTCTCTTGCAAGAGATTTTGTAAATCCAATCAAACCAGCTTTAGCTGCTGAGTAGTTTACTTGCCCGGCATTACCCATGGTTCCGACCACAGAGCCAATATTAATAATACGTCCGCTGCGCTTTTTCATCATAGACCGCATAACCGGCTTGGATAATCTAAACAGTGATGTCAAATTAGTGTCAAGAATATCATGCCACTCATCATCTTTCATGCGCATTAATAAATTATCACGTGTGATACCAGCATTGTTTACTAAGATATCAACATCACCGGCTTTTTCTTTTATCTGGCTGAATAATTGTGTAACTGATTCACTATCAGTCACATTTAATACTAAACCAAAGCCGTTATCACCAAGGTAATCTTGAATTGCAGCGGCACCTTTTTCACTGGTTGCAGTGCCGATCACGGTAGCGCCTGCTTCAACCAGTGTTTCACTGATGGCACGGCCAATACCACGACTTGCGCCAGTAACTAACGCGACTTTACCTGTTAAATCAAAGCTAATGCTCATGAATATTCCTTATTGGATTAAAGCTGATAAAGTGGCTGCATTATTAATTGCTTGCCCTTTTAATGACTTATTAATTCTTTTTGATAACCCAGTTAATACTTTACCAGGGCCAATTTCAGCTAAATCAGTAATCCCCTGACTTGCCATTAACTCAACTGTCTCACTCCAACGTACCGGGCAATATAATTGGCGAACTAGCGCATCTTTAATTGCAGCTGCATCATTAGGGCTTGCTACATCAACGTTATTAATCACAGAAATAACCGGCGAGTTAAACTTGATATTCTCTAATGCAAGTGCCAGTTTATCAGCTGCAGGTTTCATTAATGCACAATGTGACGGCACACTCACAGGTAAAGCAACTGCCATTTTAGCGCCAGCAGCTTTACATGCGCCAGCGGCTCTTTCTGTGGCTTCTTTTTCACCCGCAATAACTACTTGGCCAGGACTATTAAAATTCACAGGGCTAACAACAGCGCCATTTGCTGACTCTTCACATGCCTTAGCAATTGCATCATTATCTAAACCAATAATGGCGTACATAGCACCGGTACCTGCTGGTACTGCTTGCTGCATTAATTGACCGCGCAATTCAACTAATTTTACCGCATCTTCAAAGGCAATAATGCCAGCACACACTAATGCTGAATACTCACCTAAACTATGGCCTGCTAAAACAGCAGGTTTAATCGTGCCACTTGCTTCGATAACGCGCCAGATAGCCACACTTGCGGTTAATAATGCAGGCTGAGTTTTATCTGTTTCATTTAGAGTTTCAGCAGGTCCATCTTGCACCAATGCCCATAAGTCGTAACCTAATACGGCACTCGCCTGAGCAAATGTCTCAGTTACTACAGGGTAATCAGCTGCTAAATCAGCAAGCATACCAACTGATTGCGAGCCTTGACCTGGAAAAACAAACGCTATATTTTCCATTATAATTATTACCTTTATTCGTTTTTGAAAAACAACTTTTTATTTTTTGCTAGCTGTAAAATATAAATTAATCGCGTTATATCCTACTGCTATTTATCAATGATATCTAGAATCTAACTAGCGCACTGCCCCAAGCAAATCCACCGCCAAATGCTTCAAGTAAAATAAGCTGTCCGCGTTTAATACGGCCATCTCTTACTGCCTCATCTAACGCGATAGGCACAGAAGCTGCTGAAGTATTACCGTGCTTTGCCAGCGTTAATACCACTTTATCTAAACTCATATCTAACTTTTTGGCGGTCGCTTTAATAATTCTAAAGTTGGCTTGATGTGGTACTAACCAATCAATTTCAGACTTGTCGATATTATTAATTCGCAGGGTTTCTGTCACCACATGGGATAATTGCGTCACCGCAAACTTAAAGACATCATTGCCCTTCATGGTCATAAAGCTCACAGCTTCTGATGTTTCGCTGGCCCGAGGCGGGAATGTGCACTTTAGCAAATCCCCCTGGCGGCCATCGGCATAAATATGGGTTGAAATAATACCCGGTTGCTCACTGGCGCCAATAACCGCAGCGCCAGCACCATCACCAAATAATATGATGGTACTGCGATCTTCAGGATCGCACAGGCGTGACAACACGTCAGCGCCCACCACCAATATTTTCTTAGCGGCACCGGTTTTAATAAATTGATCTGCAACCGACAATGCATAAACAAAGCCTGAACATGCGGCAGCAATATCAAATGCAGGAATAGTATGAATGCCTAATAATTTTTGTATTTCGCAAGCCGCTGCTGGAAATGCATTATTGGCACTGGTTGTACCACAGACAATCATATCTAATTCGCTTGCTTCAACACCTGCCATTTCTAAGGCTTTCAGCGCAGCTTGATAACCCATGGTAGTCACAGATTCATCTTCAGCAGCGATGCGTCGCTCTGAAATACCCGTACGTTCCACAATCCATTGGTCAGAGGTGTCGACCATTTTTTCTAGATCGTGGTTACTACGAACTTGCACCGGCAGATAACTACCAGTTCCGAGAATTTTTGTATACATATTATGAGATCAGCTATTGATGTCTAAAAGAATCGTCTCCAGACGATCTTTAATCATTTCCGGTAAACGACGTTTTGCTTCCGTTGCAGCTAAATTGATTGCTTGTAAATAAGCGGCTTCATCAGCATTTCCGTGACTTTTTACTACTATTCCGCGCAATCCTATCAGACTTGCACCATTGTAGTGGTCGGGGTTCATCTTACTCAGTACAGCTTGGATACGTGGAGCGAGGAATTTTGATAACAAACGAACGAAAAAGCCTTGAGTTAATCCATGTTTTAATTGATGAACTAATAACTTAGCAATACCTTCAGATGTTTTTAATGTAATGTTGCCAACAAAGCCGTCACAGACGATAACATCGACTTTGCCGGTAAATATCTCATCACCTTCAATAAAGCCATCGTAATTGACTTGAGAAGTGTGTATCAGGTGCTGAGCTGCTTGTTGGACTTGATCGTTACCTTTAACGTCTTCAATACCGACGTTAAGTAACGCAATTTTTGGTCTAGAGCGTTTATGCACAACTTCACATAACACCGAGCCCATGACAGCAAACTGAAACAAGGTTTCAGAATCGCAAGAAACGTTAGCACCCAGATCGAGTAAATAGACTGGTTTACCTGTCATAGCAGGTAAACAACTGACTAATGCAGGTCTATCTACACCGGGCAAGGTTTTTAATAAGATCTTTGATAGCGCCATTAACGCGCCAGTATTACCCGCACTCACACAGGCCTGAGCCTTACCATCTTTAACTAATTCTAATGCTAAGCGCATTGAACTTTGTTTTTTAGAACGGATAGCATGAATTGGTCGATCACACATAGTGATGACTTCAGTGGTATGGATAATTTGAATTCTTGCTTGAATAGCCGTTTCAATATCAATTAGATATGGGTCTATTTCGGCTTGATTACCGACTAGATAAATTGATAATTGAGGGTTAAATTTCAGTGCCTGCAAGGCTGCAGGCACTGTGACGAGGGGGCCATGATCGCCCCCCATCACATCTAACGCGAGCGTCAGATTCGTCATAAGATTAGCAACAATTACTTGTTGATAACCTTTTTACCGCGGTAAAAACCATCAGCAGTCACATTGTGACGTAGATGTAATTCACCGCTAGTAGCGTCTACAGATAATTGAGCTGTGCTCAATGCATCGTGTGAACGGCGCATGCCGCGCTTTGAACGTGATTTTTTATTCTGTTGTACAGCCATTTGACCTGTCTCCTAGATTACTTGCTCTTCAGTTTTTCTAACACTGCAAACGGATTTGGACGCTCCTCATGAGAGGGGTCAATCTCGCCTACAACTACGTCGCTCGTTCCTAAATTGCAATCATCATTCTGATGCATAGGAATAATTGGCATAGCGATTATCAATTCATCTTCAACCAATTGATGTAGACGAACTTCACCAATTTCATTGCACTCAATCGGCTCATACGCATCCGGGAGCTCATCGATTTCATCTTGGGTCTTACAAAGACCAAAGCTGAAGTCGACCGTAACCTTTGTGGTATATGGTGTCATACAACGTTGACATAGCAGAGTGAGCTCCGTCACAGCCTTCCCGCGAAGGTAGACTATCCCCTGAATATCGACGCCACATTCTAACGACACTGTCACATCGGAACAATCGCCAGCACATAATTCATTTAATCGCTTATTTTGAACCCCAGGCACTATGCCTTCATAACGAAGACCACTGGCTGCAGTTCGAATAGGATCAATTGATACTGGTATCTTTACTGTTTGCATAAGGCGCGCATATTATAGTTTGAAAACGCTAGAGTCAAAGAAAATTTATCCAAATTGTGGTTAATGACTTAACCAAACAAAATAGACTCATTACTTAGACACCAACATTAAAATGGATCGAAGCGAAATTTTACCTGTCACAGCCCGCGATCACAAGCGCGATCCGACTAAAATTACTCCATTCAGTCGCTTTTTTATCGTATTATAGAAGTAATTGTCTAATTCCCCGAATAGTGAGCCATGAACACTAAAATCATCCTAGCTTCCACCTCTATTTATCGCAAAGCGTTATTAGAAAAATTACAACTGCCGTTTGAATGTGTCAGCCCAAAAACCAATGAAACGCCGCTTAAAGATGAAACAGCGCAGCAATTAGTTTTGCGTTTAGCGCAATTAAAAGCAAAAGCTGGTGTTGAGTTATTTAATCAAACGAGCTGTCAGCAAGCGCATATTCCTGCTGTGATCATCGGCTCTGATCAAGTGGCCGTCATTAATGGACAAATCATTGGTAAACCACTAAACAAACAAAACGCAGTTAAACAACTTAAGCAAGCCTCAGGTCAATCTATTACCTTTTATACTGGCTTAAGTGTTATCCATAATGTCACACAGCAAGCTTATAGCATTGTAGAACCCTTCACTGTGCACTTTAAAAAATTAACGACTGCAGAAATTGAGCGTTATGTTGATTTAGAGCAGCCTTTATATTGCGCAGGTAGTTTTAAATCTGAAGGACTGGGTATTGCTTTATTTGAACGCCTTGAGGGAGATGACCCTAATACCCTCATTGGTCTGCCATTAATCCGCTTAATCGAGCTATTAAAGCGCCATAATATAAACGTGCTATAAACTTTTTGATGCTAAAAAATATTTACACAATGCTAAATTTTCAACAAGACCGTCTTTAGCTTGCACAATGCCGCTTTGGCTAGCTGTCAGTTCAACTGGTAATTGGCTCACAAAAAAGCCGATGCGGTTAACATCGGCTTTATGAATTACAAAAGTAAGCAAAGCGTATTATGGCTCTGCTTATATATGTAATAAAATATCTTTCGGCTGATTAACTGTGGCTGTGGGCCCTTCAGTTAACAGATCCTCTAGGCTATGGGCGCCATAGGTGACCGCAATACTGTTTACCTTAGCATTGTTCGCCATCGCAATATCAAGTTTTGAATCACCGATCATCACCGCTTGATCCGCGTTAATATTTAACTCTTCGAGCAAAGATAAAATCATCGATGGATGCGGTTTCGAATGCGCTTCATCGGCTGAGCGAGTCGCGACAAAATATTGCCCTAAACCAGTTTCAGCCAACATTCGGTCTAAGCCCGCCCGCCTTTTACCAGTGGCAATTGCCAAGGTGTAACCAGCGGTTTTGAGTTGTGCAAGTAAATGCTCTATGCCGTCAAACAAAGGCGATGGTGTTAGATTAACATTAAGGTAATAGTGTTTATAACCTGCGATTAATTCATCGTACTTATTCCCATGATGAGGAAATAATTTTTCTAACGCAGGTAATAAAGACAAGCCAATGATATCCCTAACCGCTTGCTCAGAGGGAATATCAAGTGCTAATGATTGTGCCACGCTTTGCATACAATCGACAATTTTACCGACTGAATCCATTAAGGTGCCATCCCAATCAAAAATCACTAATTGGTACTGCTTTATATTATTTAGCTTCATGCACGAGTCAATTTATCTAAAGTGGCTAACAAAACATCATCAAGTGGCGCTTTGACTGTGGTGACTTCATCATTGTCAGGATGTTTAAATTTAAGCTCTGCAGCATGCAAGAACAAACGATTTAAACCTTTAGCCCGCATAGAATCGTCAAATTTTTGCTCACTGTATTTGTCGTCACACGCAATAGCATGGCCGGCATATTGACAATGCACGCGAATTTGGTGAGTTCGACCTGTCACTGGACTGGCTTTGACTAAGCTACATCCTTGGTAACGCTGCATAATTTTGTAACGTGTTTCAGAAGGTTTACCTTCTTGATTGGCACGAACAATACGTTCGCCGGATTTTAAGGTAATTTTTAGCAAAGGCACTTTAACCACTTTGTCTTTTGCCTGCCAATCACCTCTAACTAATGCAAGGTAATCCTTTTGCATCGTTTTGTTTCTAAGTTGCTCATGCAAATGCTTAAGTGCACTGCGCTTTTTGGCAATAAGCAACACGCCAGAGGTGTCTTTATCTAAACGATGTACTAGCTCTAAAAATTTTTGCTGTGGCCTTAAAGAACGTAATCCTTCAATCACACCGTAATCGACACCGCTACCACCATGAACTGCGATACCTGCAGGTTTGTTCAGCACGATAAGATGATTATCTTCATGAATGATTCTGCTTTCTAACTGGCTTACTTTAGACAGTTTTGCAGACGGCGCTGTGCGGTTGTCTTTTTCCGCAATTCTAACTGGCGGAATACGAACAACATCTTCAAGTTGAAGCTTGTATTCTGGCTTCACTCTTTTTTTATTAACCCTCACCTCACCTTTACGCACGATTCGGTAAATCATGCTTTTAGGTACACCTTTCAATTTGGTGAGAAGAAAATTGTCAATGCGTTGTTCGAAATGGTCTTCATCAATAGTGACCAATTGAACTTTTGTGGGAGTTTCTGTATTCATGATGCGCCTTAAGTTATTACGGCGCGTATTGTAACCTAAGTTTCTACCTGATGGGACAATAAGAATGAGAGTTTTGATTGCTGTCTAAATTGATTATTGCTATATTTGCGCTGTGATTGAGGATAAACAGTGGATAAAATGTTCACAAACTCAATTTATTACGGTGTTTTTTCAGTAGAATTCATGAACAAGACTGGTAGCAAGTCATTGATTTGCAAATTGTAAACATCACAAAACGAAATAATTCGTTTTTACAATTAAACCGTCGGTGTCATCTTTATTTTAAAAGTTTTCCTGAAAAATACCATCCCAAATTCGAACAAATTTTAGCTTGTTATCAAACAAACCAATTCGACTTGGGCATTATCGGAAGAAATATTAAATTTATGGGGTTGGTTGATAATGAACAACCAATTCCTTGTTTTTGTAATTATTAAAAAATAAGCCATAAATAGGATGCGACACGCAGCGATGCGTCTTACAGTAATGCGCACCTAACTTGCCTAAAAACCAGCCGCGAGGCTTTGTGCATAACCATTTTAGGCCCGTAATGCAGCGAATTTACTTTGTTTGATGACCTTATTAGAAGAATTAAGTCATCATGAAACGTATGTTAATTAATGCAACTCAGTCTGAAGAGTTGCGTGTTGCCCTAGTTGATGGGCAACAATTGTATGATCTGGACATCGAAAGCCCAGGCCATGAACAAAAAAAATCAAATATCTATAAAGGTACTATCACCCGCGTAGAACCTTCTTTAGAAGCTGCTTTTGTTGACTATGGTGCTGATCGCCATGGTTTCTTACCGCTAAAAGAAATTGCTCGCGAATACTTCCCTAAAGGTTACTCTTTCCAAGGCCGTCCAAATATCAAAGAAGTGGTATCTGAAGGTCAAGAAGTTATCGTTCAAATTGATAAAGAAGAACGCGGTAATAAAGGCGCTGCGCTAACAACCTTTATCAGTCTTGCAGGTTCTTACTTAGTACTTATGCCTAATAACCCACGTGCTGGCGGTATTTCTCGTCGCATTGAAGGTGATGAGCGTACTGAACTTAAAGCGGCAATGTCTGAGTTATCAGTGCCAAACGGTATGGGCTTAATCGTTCGAACTGCAGGTGTTGGTAAAGATGCTGCTGAATTAAAGTGGGACTTGAAAGTTTTACAACATCACTGGGATGCAATTCAAGAGGCCGCGCAAACCAAACCTGCACCTTTCTTAATTCACCAAGAGAGTAACGTTATTGTTCGCGCAATACGTGACTACTTACGCCGTGATGTCGGTGAAATTCTAATCGACCACCCGCGCATTTTTGAAGAAGCTAAACAGCACATAGGTTTAGTTCGACCAGATTTTGTTGAGCGCGTTAAGCGTTATGAATCAGAAGTGCCGTTATTTACTCACTTCCAAATTGAATCTCAAATCGAGTCGGCTTTCCAACGTGAAGTACGTTTGCCTTCAGGTGGTTCAATCGTTATTGACCCAACTGAAGCGTTGACCTCTATCGATATTAACTCTGCACGCGCAACCAAAGGCGGTGATATCGAAGAAACAGCATTAAACACTAACCTAGAAGCTGCTGATGAAATTGCCCGTCAATTACGTCTTCGTGACTTAGGCGGTTTAGTGGTTATCGATTTCATCGATATGACCCCTGTTAGACACCAACGTGAAGTTGAAAATAGAATGCGTGATGCGGTTCATTTAGATCGTGCCCGTGTTCAACTCGGTCGCATCTCACGCTTCGGCCTGATGGAAATGTCTCGTCAACGTCTTCGTCCTTCTCTTGGTGAATCAGCTGGCCATTTATGTCCTCGCTGTCACGGTCAAGGTACGATTCGTAGCACTGAGTCTTTAGCGCTTTCTATTCTTCGCTTAATGGAAGAAGAAGCAATTAAAGAAAACACCACTCAAATAGAAGCAGTAGTGCCTGTCGATGTAGCGGCCTTCTTGTTAAATGAAAAGCGTAAAGCAATTCGTATTACTGAAGAGCGCCATAAAGTTGAAGTTTATGTCATCCCAGATGCACATATGACCACACCAGATTACCGCGTATCACGCCTCAGAAGCGATGATGAAGTGGTTGAGTCAAGCTACAAGCGTGTTGAAAAGCCTGCTGCAAAACTTTACGAGCCTCGCAAATTAGAGCGCGCGGAAGCACAACAGCCAGCAATTAAAGGCTTCGGTACCCCTAAAGCGGCGCCAGCAGCTACAACTGCAGCTAAACCTGCTGCAGTAGCCAAACCGGCTGCGCCTGCAGAGCCTGGGTTCTTCTCAAAAATTGTTGCTGCTATTAGTGGTTTATTCGCCTCACCAGAGCCAGTTAAAACTGAAACTAAATCTGCTGATAAGAACCGTAAAGAAGCACAAAACAACCGTCGTAATCGTCGTAACGACTCTCGTAATGACAGTCGTCGTAACGATTCTCGAAATGACAACCGCCGTAATACTCGCAACGACGCTGATAATAAAGGTCGTGATAATAAAGCGCGCAATAAAAAGTCGGACAGAGATGTAGCTAATAAAGAACAACTTGATAAGCGTCCAACTAAAGCAGAGCCAAAAGCGAAGACAGAAAAGCCACGTCAAGATGCTGAGAAATCGCCTAAGCAAGAAGCAGCGAGAGAGCGTCGTCAACGTCGTAACATGCGTCGTAAAGTGCGAATTGAAAATGAGCAAAACGAAGCTAAATTAGCGGAAACCACCACTTCACAGGTTGAAGTTGCAGTTGAACCTAAAGCTAAGCCAGAGACCAAACAGGATTCAAAACCTGCCCGTACTCGCCGCCCAAGAAAAGACGCTGAAGTTATCACTAAAAATGATTCAGCTAAATCTGAAGCTAAGGCTACTGTTCCAGTGACTAAAGACGTTAGCACTGAAACTGACATTAAAGTAGAAGCTGAAACGCCAGTTGAAGCGCAAGCACCGGTTCAGGCGCCTGTTACTGAAACCGCTGTTGCTAACACAACATCTGCAGAAGAAATCACTGCAACTCAAGATGCTTCTGAAACCGTAAATGAAGATGCTGATGACAAGCGTGAAGGACAGCGCCGTAGCCGTCGTAGCCCTCGCCACCTTCGTGCAGCGGGTCAACGTCGTCGTCGTGATGAAGATGATACCTCGTCAAGCCCTGCTGTATTTACATCTGTTGATGAGCTAGAAAAACAACTTGATGCAGAGCAAGCTAACGAAGCTAAAGCTGCACCTACTGTAGAAACGCCAGCTGTCGAAGTTAAAGCCGAAACACCTGCAGTAGAAGTTAAAATTGAAACGCCAGCGGTTGAAGTTAAAATTGAAACCCCAGCGGTTGAAGTTAAAACTGAAACCCCAGCAATTGAAGTGAAAACTGAAACCCCAGCAGTTGAAGTGAAAACTGAAACGCCAGCAGTTGAAGTAAAAACTGAAACGCCAGCAGTTGAAGTAAAAACTGAAACGCCAGCAGTTGAAGTGAAAACTGAAACGCCAGCGGTTGAAGTTAAAACTGAAACGCCAGCAGTTGAAGTAAAAACTGAAACGCCAGCGGTTGAAGTGAAAACTGAAACGCCAGCGGTTGAAGTGAAAACTGAAACGCCAGCGGTTGAAGTTAAACCTGAAACAGCTAAAGTTGAAGTTAAAACGGTTGCATCTGCACCTATGACTAAGCCTGTTGCAATACAACGTAAAGCCGCAGTCGCACCAACAACTGTCGCACCAACCGAAGTTAAAGTTGAACCAGCTGTTAAAAAAGCACCTGTCGCTAGCCGCTTCGGCTCTATGGTCATGTCAGATACGACTAAGCCAGTAACAGAGGTTCGTACTCAGCAAGCTGTGCCAAAAGGCCGCGAGTATCAAGCTTCGCAAACTGAAGCCAATAGCGTTAAGTCAAAAGTGGCCAATAGTGCTTCAGCAGATATGTCTAAAGCATAACTGTTAGCATTCACCTTTGATGGTAATAAAAACCACGCTTCTTAGCGTGGTTTTTTTATGCTTAACTTTTACTAAAAACTTAGAGACTGTTCAAACTACCAGCCCTTATCAAGCCTTGATATTAATCCTGATTATAAAACCTCAGCTGTGATCTAGTTTTTCTGTTACTAACGAAAATATCAAGCTTAGCTTATCCTCTTAAAAATTCTCTCTAAAACCCTAACGATACGAATTAGCACAAATTAAGTTTAATTTCAGGTTTAGAAGGTTTGTCATTTTTGTTAACATGCTCACACTTTTATTATCAAACACATCAATAGATTTCAGAGGTTAAATGTTCGATCTACTACGTCATAAAACCAGTAGCGGCAAAGCAGATATATTATCTGGTTTAACCGTTGCACTCGCGCTTATTCCTGAAGCCGTTGCTTTTGCTTTTGTCGCACAAGTTGAGCCTATGGTAGGACTTTACGCAGCCTTCATCATGGGGCTAATTACTGCTGTTATTGGTGGCCGTCCTGGGATGATTTCTGGCGCTACCGGCGCGATGGCTGTTGTTATGGTATCACTGGTGGTTGAACATGGTGTTCAATACCTATTTGCCGCAGTAGTACTGGCAGGGATAATACAAATTTCTGCCGGTATTTTTAAACTGGGTAAATTTATCCGTATTGTTCCTTATCCTGTGATGATAGGTTTTGTGAATGGCTTAGCCATTGTGATTTTCCTTGCACAATTAGGCCAATTTAAAGTAAAAGATGCTGCTGGCAACATGGTATGGCTTGCACAAGAGCCCCTAATGATTATGTTAGCTTTAGTGGCACTAACTATGGCGATCATTCACTTCTTACCCAAAATAACCACTGCTATCCCTTCTTCATTGGTGGCTATTTTAACGGTAACGGCATTGGTTGTAGGCTTAGATTTAGATACTCGCAATGTACTCGATTTCTTAAAAACCATGAGCGGCGATGAACAAGCAACAATTGCTGGTAGCCTGCCAAGCTTTGCTATCCCAAGTGTCCCATTCACGCTAGAAACGCTTTATATCATTCTGCCTTATGCCTGTATTCTTGCTGCTGTAGGCTTGATTGAATCATTGCTGACGCTAACCGTTATTGATGAAATGACTAACAGCCGTGGTAAAGGTAACAAAGAATGTGTTGGTCAAGGTGTTGGTAATATTACCAGTGGCTTTTTCGGCGCTATGGGTGGCTGTGCGATGATTGGACAATCGATGATTAACATCAACTCTGGCGGTCGTGGACGATTATCAGGGATCACTGCAGCACTCGCTTTATTGGCATTTATCTTATTTGGTGCAGCCTTTATTGAAATAATTCCGTTAGCTGCATTAGTTGGGGTTATGTTCATTGTCGTTTTAGGTACCTTTGAATGGGCCAGTTTCAAAGTCATGGGCAAAGTGCCTAAGCATGATGCGTTTGTCATTGTGTTAGTAACAACGGTAACCGTGTTCACAGATTTAGCCTTCGCAGTATTTGTCGGCGTTATTGTGTCTGCATTAGTCTTTGCTTGGGAGCATGCCAAACATATTAATGTTGAAACCAATATTGATGCCAACGGTTGGAAAGTTTACAAATTAAATGGACCGTTATTTTTTGGTTCGGTATCTAATTTCTTAGAGCTGTTTGACGCAGAGAATGATCCTGAAGACATTATCGTAGACTTCCAAAACTCACGGGTTGCAGATCATTCTGCCCTCGATGCAATTGACACCTTAGCAGAGCGTTATCTTGCTGCCGGTAAGAAGTTACACTTGCGCCATTTGAGCGGTGATTGTAAAAATTTACTCCATAAAGCTAGAGCGTTAGTCGAAGTCAATGTGATTGAAGATCCTCATTACAAAGTTGCTGATGACGCATTAGATTCTTAATCGTTAAATGTAATAATTAAAAAAGGCGAACTCAGTTCGCCTTTTTTGTTGCCGATGTAAACTAACCTTAGCTAGTCATTATTTATCAGTGTCCTTTAACAACTGCTCAAATCGTTTCATCGCCATTTCAAATTTTGGTTTAATAATTAACTCACAATATGGCTGCTCAGCATTATTGGCAAAATAGTTTTCGTGGACACTTTCTGCCGGATAAAAAGCTTCAAACATAGCCACTTCGGTTACTATGGGCTTAGGCCAAATTGCCAGTTGAATTAATTTGCTTATGGCAATGGTAGCTTGATCAACTTGTTCTGTAGAGTGAGTAAAAATAACCGACCGATATTGCGGCCCTTTATCATTACCCTGCTGATTTAAGGTGGTAGGATTATGAACAGCAAAGAAAACTGCCAGTAAACTTTGATAACTAATAATGCGATCGTCAAATTCTACCAGAATCACTTCTGCATGAGCCGTTTCACCAGAACAAACTGCCATATAATTTGCATCGCTACCGCTGCCGCCACAGTAACCTGGAGTAACCTCAATAACGCCATTTAATTCATTAAATACCGCTTCAATACACCAAAAACAACCCGCACCAAAAGTAGCAAACTGATTACGATTTACTTTTTTTAATTCATCCGCGGTTTGAAATATCATCGAAACAGAATTGACACAGTGACGGATATTTTTAGCGGTTAACATTTCGCCTTCAAATATATGCCCTAGGTGACCATCACATTTTCGGCAGGTGATTTCGATTCTATGACCATCTTCATCAGGGGTTCGATCCACAGCACCTGGAATTTCATCATCAAAAGCAGGCCAACCACAATGAGCATTGAATTTATGTTCACTTTTATACAAAGGTGCTAAGCATTTTTTACATAAATACAAACCTGGGGCATCATGATTTACATACTCACCGCTAAAAGGTTGTTCAGTCCCTTTTTGCTCAATGACATACTTTTCAAATTCCGTTAACTGCTTCATGAGTTCCATCTCTACTTCTATTTGGTTAGGCTTACTGTACTGCAAGTATTACAACTATGGCAGTATGCACAATAAAGATCACTATTTCGACTGGCCAAGACATATTTCGCATCAAAAAATTGCGACAAAGTGTGACCAAGGTTAGAATCGCGCTGGGTCAAATAAAAACAATAGAAGAAAAATATGAAACTAGAAACAATTGATTACCGCGCAAAAGATTGTCCACAACAGTTTGTCGCTTCATTAAGAGAAACCGGGTTTGGCGTTCTTTCTAACCACCCTGTCAGTCAAGAACTGGTCGAAAAAATTTATCAAGAGTGGTATGCCTTTTTTCAATCTGAACAAAAAAATGATTATCTATTTAAACCAGAAACCCAAGATGGATTTTTCCCTGCTTCAATTTCAGAAACCGCTAAAGGCCATAGCGTAAAAGATATCAAAGAATATTTTCACGTTTATCCTTGGGGCCGTATTCCTGAATCGTTAAAACAAAATATCTTAGCCTATTATGCACATGCCAACGCGCTAGCAGCAGAGTTACTCGGCTGGATTGAAGAGTACGCACCTAAGGATATTGCTGACAAATTCTCAATGCCATTACCACAAATGATTGAAAATAGTCAGAAGACATTATTAAGAGTACTGCACTACCCGCCAATGCTTGGCGATGAAGAGTTAGGCGCTATCAGAGCTGCTGCACATGAGGACATAAACCTTATTACTGTACTACCTGCTGCCAATGAGCCAGGACTACAAGTTAAAACCAAAGAAGGTAACTGGGTTGATGTACCCAGTGACTTTGGTAATATCATTATCAATATCGGTGATATGCTACAAGAGGCATCAGCAGGTTACTACCCTTCAACGTCACATCGGGTGATTAACCCTCAAGGCAGTGATAAAACTAAATCAAGAATTTCATTACCACTATTCTTACACCCAAATCCAGAAGTAGTATTGTCAGAGCGTCACACCGCTGACAGCTACTTAATGGAAAGACTGCGTGAGCTTGGGGTTATTTAACCCTACTGCTTATTTAGTGACATCGTTAATGATATTAAAGCGCCAATAGGCGCTTTTTTTTATCATTTTTACTCATAACAAGGTAGAATATGCCCCCTTTGTTAGTAGTAGATTTATAAAAGGCAAAATCATGGCAATTCAATGGTATCCAGGTCACATGCATAAAGCTCGTAAAGAGATTGAAGAGGCAATGCCTCAAGTCGATCTTGTTATTGAGGTGCTTGATGCCCGTATTCCTTACAGTAGTGAAAACCCAATGGTTTCTAAGCTAAGGGGCGATAAGCCATGTATCAAACTACTGAACAAGTCTGACTTAGCAGATCCAAAAGTCACGGCGCGTTGGATTGAGTACCTTGAGCAGGAACAAGGCGTAAAAGCCACTGCTATCACCACACTACAACCTGGTCAGGTCAAAAACATTCCTGATATCTGCCGCAAACTGGTACCTGCCAGAGACAAAATCGAAAAAGATATTCGTACCATGATCATGGGGATCCCTAACGTTGGTAAATCTACCATCATTAATACACTTGCAGGTAGAACCATTGCTAAAACCGGTAATGAGCCAGCTGTAACTAAACGTCAACAACGAATTAATTTACGAAATGGCATCGTACTATCAGATACGCCGGGTATTTTATGGCCTAAAGTAGATAACGAAGCCAGTAGCTACCGCCTTGCTGTTACTGGTGCAATTAAAGACACCGCAATGGAATATGAAGACGTTGCCATGTTTGCTGCTGAATATTTCTTAAAAGCTTACCCACAAGAAATTTGTGAGCGTTATAAGCTTAAATCATTGCCAGAAACCGACATTGAATTACTTGAAGAAATTGGCCGTAAGCGCGGAGCACTAAGACCTGGTGGCCGTATCGATTTACATAAAGCATCAGAATTACTGTTACATGAATTCCGCTCTGGCAAAACAGGGCTACTTACCCTTGAAACCCCTGAAATGGCCGAAATCGAGAAAGAAGAAGTCGCTAGAGTGTTGGCTGAAAAAGAAGCTATTAAGCAGCAGAAATTAGAGCAAGAAAATCTGAAACGATCAGGTAAACGTCACCAAGGCGAATAAGGCTTTAACAAAAACATCCAGCTTACCTGCAATGTGTTTGATAAACGACATATTTAAAATAAAGGCTTAGCAGCAATGCTAAGCCTTTATTGTTTTTACCCGTTAAAGAGCGAATATGTATAGATAATATTAACGGTTTTTCGCTATCTGCTTTGCTAAATTATCAAGGCTAGACTCCAGTAAGTCCAAAACCGTTTCAAAACCATTAGCGCCGCCATAGTAAGGGTCAGGAACTTCCTTGGCATGATTCACTTGCTCAAGGGAAAACTTATCCATACTCAGTTCATCAAAATCAGCTACATCGTCACTCATATAACTAAGCATTAATTTAAGCTTATGTTGATGTTCTTGCGGGCATATTGCCTGCAAGTCCTTTAAGTTAAAAATATCTGCAGCCAGTATTAAATCAAATTTTTCAAAATCAGCCTGAGTGATTTGCCTTGCATACATGCCTGAAAAGTCTAAGCCTCTGGCATTGCCCGCTTTAATCGCGCGCGGATCGGGCGCATTACCTTGGTGGTAAGCTAAGGTGCCAGCAGAGGCAATCTCGATGACTAAGCCATATTCAGCCGCTTTACTACGAAACACAGCTTCAGCGCTAGGTGAGCGGCAGATGTTACCTAGGCATACGAATAGTACCGAGTTAATTGTATTCACATAAGTTCCTTTTTCAGCGTATTAAAAATTGTTTTTATGTCTATCACATTTTAGGTCTTTCTCTTAAAAAATGAGCGAATCGTGGCACACCATTTTTGGTTAGACCTAAGTACTGATAAGTTATCGTTGCGCCTATTTGGGGCGGCTTACGCCTTTGTTCATCGCTAAAGCCGCTACCGATTTTAAACTCAAGCCCATCGGGCATGCTGACAACTATTGCCCCTAGCATACCGGTATATTTCCCCTTGCCTTCAATATGCTTAATAACAATGGCTTCAGCATCATATTTGGGTTTTAATTTCATAATATCTTGGCTGCGACCTACTTTATAAAAAGCTTGCTTGCGATGAAGCATTAGCCCTTCACCTTGGGCACTCACGACTAAATCCAGTTTTTTATACAGCATGGTGTCAGAGGTTATCGTTTCTTGGGGTATGACTTGCAGATATTTAGACTGCTTGGCCAGCTGTTGCAGTGCTATGTATCTGTCACGAAACATGCCCCCATGTTCAGGTAAGTCAAACAGCATAAACTTCACTTGCCGCCACATTTCACTGTCTGGGATATTTTTTCGTGCAAGCCCTGACATGGCTTCAAAGCTTGCTCTTCCTAGCCATAACTCCCCTTCTAAAACCTGCTTGGGAAAATCTGCCACGAACCATTGCGGTAAAATGAACTCTCGACCTGAACGTGAAAGCATTTTGTCCCCAGTCCAATAACCACGTACACCATCTAACTTTTCACTGACATAATATTGATTAATATCAATTCCTTCAGTGATTTTGGTAGCAAGTTGGATTGCTGGCTTATCTGCAGCAAACAATATGGGGGGCGCAAAGAGACTCAATACTGTCATGATGATTGATATATTACGCCTTATAAAATCAGCCAATATAATTACTATCAACGACAGAGCTGACACTGGCGTAGCAATAGTTTTTGATAAAAAAATAGACATAGCTGCATCCTTGCTGGTATTTGGAACAACATCCTGTTGCCGTAAAAGTAAACTAATAATTAAACAAATTGATTAGCAATTTTAGTGCATGATCAATAAACTGCCATAAGTTAGCCAATGTTTGGCTACTTTTGTCATCAATTGGACCATCATCCACCAAACCATTTAGGGACTAAGTCAGCCAATATGAAACCTGAAAACAATCATGGATTAAAACGTGTCTTACGTGCGACAGGTTTTTCATTTAAAGGGCTTAAAAGTGCATGGGTTAACGAAGCAGCATTCAGACAAGAACTGATTTTAGCGGGGATTTTACTGCCAGTGGCTATTATGGTCGATGTCAGCCTTATTGAAAAGTTGCTGTTAATCATGACTTTATTTATTGTTCTGATCACCGAATTAGTTAACTCTGCAATTGAAGCTGTAGTGGATCGCATTAGTGATGAAATTCATCCCTTAAGTGGCCAAGCCAAAGATACTGCCTCTGCAGCAGTATTTATGAGCCTAGCCCTATGTGGGATCACTTGGGCATGTATTTTGATTAATGCCTATGTGCTGAATTAGTCTCTTTTACTTTTTAATCTTGTCAATCAGCCACAGCAATTCTGCGCCCCTCTACGATGTAGTTATTATCAGGTATGGTTATAAATGCGCATTAAACAAGCTGGTTTAATGCGACTTTCGTTTGTTTTTAGCCCAATACGCTTGTTAACCTGTACTAGATCAAAAAAACCACCGCTTTAGCAACAAAAACTTCACATTTGCTTACATAATGCTAATATATTTCAGCGCTAAGATATTAGCCTAGTAAAACTAAAAAAATAATAATGCACGACCCTCATTTATTACCCCAAATGAGCCCCATAGAGTGCGGAGAAATAATGTTAAAGCGAGTCCCTATCGGTCTATTGACAGCCCTATGTATATCTAACAGTGTGTCTGCTGACGAGTATAAATTTACTCTCGGGGCTTTTTATGCCAATACAGATTCCACCATGTTAGTTAAAAGTGCCAGAGATACAGGTAATTACTATTTGCTTGATTTTGAAGACGACTTACTTTTAACAGAAGATCAATTTCTACCTTTTTTCGAATTCCGCTATCACTTCAAAGACCGTCATAATATTTACCTTGATTGGAAATCTCTACATCGAGATGCTGAAACCCCACAACTGGGGTTTGATATTGAAATCCCTGAATTTGGCGATAATGATCAGAATTACCTTATTGATGGTAGTGCCACTATTTCCACCACGTTAAATATCGATATCCTCCGTTTAGGTTATGGTTATGATATTTGGCAAGGTGAACAATATTTTGTCGGCGCATCGATTGGTATTCACACCATGTTTGTTGAAACCATTTTCGAAGGCAATATTAGTTTATGTGAAGGTCACAGTGACCCCAATAGTTTGTGTGATACGACGACCTTTACTCCAAAAGTTGTTGATAACGCAATCACTGCGCCTCTGCCTAATATCGGCTTATATGGTAACTATGAATTTTATCCTGGTTGGACATTTGGCGCCCATGTTCAATATTTTGCGATCAAATATGATAATTTTAAAGGTTCGTTAGTCGACATCAGGGCTGGCGTGCAGGCAAAAATTAGCGATAACTGGCAATTAGCACTGGCGTATAACTATTATGATGTCGATGTTGATATTGAACAATCTAGAAGTATTTTAGATGAAGAATATCGTACCCTAGATTACAACATAAACTATGGTTTCACCGGCCCTATGTTTGCAGTGTCCTACCGCTTTTAAACAACTACATTTTTAATCACGGTAAAATATCTTATCTTCAATCAATAAACGGGCAAACTTTATTTAAGGTTTGCCTGTTTATCAAAAAACTTACTAACAAAATATCTATCACATTAATTAATTGTTATATTTCATTGATAAACCTAATTGGTTCATTCGCTTTATTACCTATTTTGTTGAGGGATTGAATGTCTAACGATTTATTGAAAACGGCCGCGCTTCATCTAAAAAAAGCCGTACCTTTAATGCTAAAACACAGCATTCCAACAACACCAACCAATTATGCACTTTGGTATGCCTATGTTAGCGAAACCAATCCTAAGCTAAATCTGGCACTTGATGAAAATATTAAGCTAAATCAACAATATTCACCCGTTTCAAGTGAGTTACTGTATCGAGAACATATCGCCGATCCTGTTGAGTTAGATGTCAGAACTATGCGTCAAAATCTTGATGCTATGGTGTGCGAGTTATCTCAATCAATCAAAGATACCCATCATGACACCCGTACTTTTCAATCTCAAATACAAAAAAATGTCCGTAAATTAACTGAGTTTGAAAACCAAGATTTTTCACTGGAACAATTGGTCACTGTGGTGCGCAGTATGGTTAAAGAATCTTCGCGTATTCAATCAAGTAGCAAGAGTTTTACTGAACAACTCAATAAAGCGCAGTCCGAGATTAATATTTTAAAACAAAAGCTGGCTAAAACAGAAAAAGATGTTTTGTATGATGCACTCACCGAAACGTTAAATCGTCGCGCCTTTAATGACGATATTAATGCGGTTATTGCACAATCGCCCCAAGGCTGCTGCTTGATTATGGCTGACATTGATAACTTTAAACTATTTAATGATACTTATGGCCACCAGCTTGGGGACTTAGTACTTAGAGTGGTAGCCAAACGGCTACAGGAATCTTGTCGAGAAGGGGTAAAGTTATACCGTTTTGGCGGTGAAGAGTTTGCCATTATCGTCCCAAATAGCCAATTAAGGATCGCCAGACAATTAGCCGAAGCCATGAGACGCTCCATTGAAAAACTCAGGGTCAAAGACAGGCGCAGTGACACTCGAATTGATAATGTCAATGCGTCATTTGGTGTGGTGCAGTGGCAAGAAAATCAAACAACTAGTCAGCTAATTGAGGCTGCTGACCAGTTGTTATATCAAGCAAAAAGATTAGGGCGTAATAGAGTCATGCCTATATAGTTAAAGCGATTAAGTAGCGAGTTAAATTAAACCGTCCAATTAAAACAACTAACTGTGATTTACTTGTTTTGCCGTTACCACGTAACGGTAATCACTGCTTGCAGACAAGTCTTCAAACGGGTAACAGGTTATCAATGTTAGCTGATTATCCGCCGTCATATCGAGTATCTCTGTTTGCGTTTCATGTACTATATCGATGCCGGTTATTAAGTAACTTTGTATTTGCCCAATTGCGGTTTCTAATTCTACGATGTCGCCTTTTTTAACATTTTTTAAGTGTGAAAAATGGGTGTCTCTGTGGCCAGCAATGATTGTATTACCAACCTCTCCAACCCCTGCACCTTTAAGCATCAAGCTTGGGCCAAACGCCAAATTTCGGCCCGAAGCCCCCGCTAGCACGAACATAGGATCCCCTACAGGATAAACATCTGTTTCTTTATCTGCATAAAGCATTAACTTGCCAACTGGATGCGTATCAGCCCAGCTCCAAGGCTTATGGGGTGTTTGGTCTTGCAAGGTTTTATTCCATGCTTGCTCAATTAAATATTGCGCAAAATTCGCTTTAACTTGCATATAGGCTCCATGTGATAAAAAACTGACTCCTAAGACGGCTAAACAACCAGGGATGAGCATTTTTAAACTTATCAACGCAGCGCTCCTTATTTATGCTTAGGTATGGTTAACCGCTGACCAGGAAGACACTGCTTAAGCCAAAGTCCATGCAAAAGCGCAATCAATAAAAAGCTTAATCCAATGAGTATATTCAAACGGCTCGATGTTGCTGTTTGCGGTAAGACACCTGCTTTTTGTAATCCCTTTGGTAAATGTGGCTTAACTTGATAATCAGCGTTAAATTCAGGGGTAAAATTAACTGGGGTTTTATCGACCGCCACTAGACTTGTTTGTGAGGTCACCAGGTGATACTTCATTCCTAATGCTTTAACTTGCTGTTTTATTCTTTCACTGTTCGCCCTAGTTTGGGTGGCTTCAATGGCATTGATTTGCGCATTAGCCCAGATAAGATCTAACCCTGGGGCCTCAATGTCTGAATTATCTAAATGACGAGTCTGGTGTGGATTAGGTATCTGTAGTTGCCAATATTCGCCCTGAGTCTCGCCTGATATAACAATATCTTGCTGATTGTATGCCGGAGATTTAAAGCTGACTAAGATTGGTTCATCAGTATATAAATCAGGGATTCTTGCAGGCCAATGATCAGGAATTGTGCCGTCTTGATAAGTGACTTTTACATCTGTTGCCACTGGTTGCTCAATCTTTTGCAGTAACCCTTCGATTTTTTGTTTTACCTCAGCCGTTTTACCAATGTAGGTGTAAATGCCACGGCCAAACATGGCTGCGCGCTCCATAAAGTGCGTATTCGGGGCCGAGCCTATCCCGACAGTGAATAATCGACTTTGACCTAAGTCGGCTTCTATTTGCTTAAATAAACCTTGCTCGTTAGCCACCGCGCCGTCTGTAATAAATATCACCTGACGTAGCGCGTTTTCACTCCCGATTTGATTGCTTTGATCTTGAATTAGCAAAGAGGCAGAAAGCGCCATGCTAATTTCAGTGCCGCCATTGGCTTGTAATCCTTGGACAAATTGATTGGCTTTAGCAATATTACGGCTGTTAACTTTCAAAGATGATGCAGATAGTTTTGTTAACTGATGATTAAATCCAATAATATTAAACTTATCTTTCGTTCTTAAACCTGCAAGCGCAGACAGTAAAGCCTGTTTGGCCTGCACTATAGAGTCCCCTTCCATAGAGCCAGAGGTATCAATAACCAAGATTAACTCCCGAGGAGTGACCCCGTTATACGTTTTAACTTGTGGCGGCGTTAACATCACTAAGCCGTAATAATCTTGATTTTTGACCTTGTTTTTAGCTGACGTAAGTTCAGCTGATTGATGAGTTAATCCTTGTTGAATGAACACTGATGGCAGCGGCAACGCCACCTCAGCATGATTTGCAGCATGAGATTTAGCGGCATCAACAGGCTTCCAATTCAATACAAAATCTTGATTGGCGACCACAGCGCGTTCCAGTTCTACCATCCATTGTTGCTTGCCTGCCACTGGCGCTGCTTTAATTTTGTGATACGGACTGGTTACCGCATCAAGTTCAAAACCTGTATTTAATTCGACATTAATATTAACCATGATATTGCCAGCAGAATCCGAAGAGGCACCATCAGTTACAGCCCCTTCTGCAAAGTCATTCGAATTAAAGCCGGTTAGCACCTCAGGTAGCATTTCAGCAATAGAATCAAATATGCCCAAATGGTTATGGCGCTGTTGCTGACCAGGACTTTCACTAGAACTCTGACTGCTAGCACTATTACCTACTAAAGCTTGTTTTGATAAGGCTGTTGGCGAATAACGCGGCGTAATGGTCATTGGAAACCGTAAACTAAACTGACCCTCTTTATAATTAAGTTTTTCTTGATAACTTATCTCGACAGTTAAAGTCTCGTTAGGGGCTAAATTCGCCACTTCTGTGGTAAAAATATTCACCCTTTGCTGACTCACTAAACTGGCACGCTTACCTGCAGCTTTGGCTTTTTCAAAGGTGGCTTTGGCTTGTAATTTAGGTTGTACTTCGCCTTCAATAATACGCTCGCCAATGACTAACCGCATTTGATCCACCGCTCCATTATGGGATAACGGAAAGTGATACTTACCGTTTATCCAGCTTTGGGTGTTATTGGTAAAGGTTTGCTTAACCTTAACGCGATTAACCCAGCCAGATACTCTCATCGATACATCGGTGGATAAAGGCAGGCTATGGTGGATTTCACCATCTTGTATATATTCAAGCACGCCCTGGGTTATCTCATCAGAGCGCCCATCTGCTTTACTTGTTGGCATTGCATATACTGGAAATAGCACATTCAAAATCACTAAAGCCAGTAAAATTAAGCTCGAGCAAAGGTAATGCACCCTATGACGATTAACACTAATATTCATTGTTTTCTCTCCATGAAATTAGCGTAAACCTCAAAACCAGCATTCTAACCAGTCCAAGGTTTACACTGAATTTTCGTCATATTAATTAGCGGCTAAAGCTTCACCCACAGGGATAATTTTTAAAGTCACGCGGCGATCAAAAAAGTCGTTTTCAAAATTTTGTTGCTCATGTAAAGGCGCTGTCGCGCCATAGGCTTTGGCATGTAAGCGTTCATCAGCTATGCCTTGATTAGCCAAATACTTGGTCACTGCTATTAAACGCTGCTCTGATAGTGCTTGGTTAAATTTACTGTCACCGCGGCGGTCAGCGTAACCGGTTAAATCCAACATTAAATCTGGTGATAATGCCATCACATAAGCAACATCATCGAGTTGTTGTTCAAAATGAGGCTCGATAGTCGCTGAGCCGGTTTTGAATTGCACATTTAGCCCGATGGCCAGCTCTTGCATTTTTTGCTCTTGAGCATGGCGCAAATCGGCTAATTGCGTCTGCACTTGTATATATTCATCATTGACCTCCGCCAAAGACTGTTGCTTTTCATGTAGCGCCGTAAGTTCATAAGTTTGCAGCTCGAGTGCCTGTTGTTGCTTGGCGAGTAACTCATTTTGAGTTTCAATCTCAGAATCATCACCCACAGTCTTACCAATAAGTACCCCAACAAAGCTGCCAACGATGGCGCCAACAGGTCCGCCTACCACAGCGCCTAATATGGCCCCAGATGACAAGCCGACTAACTCTTCTGTGTGCTCTCTTTCTGGTGTTTGTGCTAAAACATCACTTGAATCAATGGTTGAATCAATCGCTGGTTTCATTTCTTCTGCGTGTAAGTGAGTGATGTTGGCGATCGATAAACTGCTGATGATTGCGATGGCGATTAATTGCTTTTTCATGGTGTTGTCCTTTATTTCAGATTAATAATTAAATTTGAATGAAGTGCGTTTGCTCATTCGATGAAACTATTAAACAGCATTGAAATGGCAATTAAGGGGCGTAAAAGTGGCAATGTAGCGATGAAATGTGGCAACAATATGGCAATTGCTAGGGAGCGCTTTTTTGGCCATAAAAATAATGTATAGTCAGCCATATAAGACAAAACAAAGATGGTGATATGAAAAGAATTGCGATTGTAGAAGATGAAGTAGCCATTAGAGAAAACTATAAAGAGTTACTGCAACAACAAGGCTATAGCGTGCAGGGTTATGCCAACCGCCCTGCTGCCATGTTGGCTTTTAATGCCCGTTTACCTGACCTAGCCATTATTGATATTGGCCTTGAGACCGAAATAGATGGCGGCTTTACCTTATGTCAGTCGCTGCGATCTATGTCTAGCAGTTTACCGATTATCTTTTTAACCGCCCGAGACAGTGACTTTGATACCGTTTGCGGCCTTAGATTAGGCGCTGATGATTACCTATCAAAAGATGTCAGCTTTCCGCACTTAATTGCTCGTATTGCCGCTTTATTTAGACGCTCAGAACTGATTGGCGCAGCCATCGTTGAAGATAACCTGATTGAACACGGCAAGCTCACCATTGATGGCAACCGTATTCAGGTGTACTGGCAGCAGCAACCTATAGAGTTGACCGTGACAGAGTTTTGGATGGTGCACGCGATGGCAAAACATCCAGGTCATGTGCGAAGTCGCCAAGACTTAATGCAAGAAGCTAAAATATTTGTCGATGACAGTACCATTACCTCCCACGTTAAACGTATTCGTAAAAAGTTTTTAAGCGCAGATAAAGACTTTAATTGCATCGATACCGTGTATGGCATGGGTTACCGCTGGGACAGTGTCAGTTAATGTTTAATATTCCCATAGGGCTGCGCGCTAAAGTCGTTATCTTATCGCTATTTTTGCTGTGCTTACCTTGGCTTGGCTATGAATACGTGTGGGAAATGGAAAAATACCTGCGCCACGGCCAAGAAAAAACCTTGGTGGGCACCACTCAAGCCTTAGCCACCGCATTGCATGAACGCCCGAAACTGTTTAATCACCAAGCCAGTTTTTTAAGTCAGGTTGAAAAAGGCCGCGACTTATACGCCTATCCACTTTCGGGGCCAATTCAACTTGATGGTAAACTGACTGATTGGCAGCAATATCAGCATAGAGTGATCAATTATGGCAGTGATCACGTGATTTTTAATCGTAATGAAAACCAAGTCGTTGATATTCACTTTAGTCACATGGTGGGTAAATACGCCGGCTATTTATATGGTTTTTTTGAGGTTGCCGATAAGCATCTGGTCTATCGTAGTAAAAATAGCTTACGGGTAGATAAAAATGATCATTTAGTGATTGCCACTCAAACACCTGATGGCCAATTTAAGCGTTATATTGTCGCCAACACTCAAGACGGTTGGTTAAGTGCCTTTGAGCTGCCACAAGATCCAACTCAATCAATGCCCGTAACACCAGAAATTCGCATTCAAGGACAATGGCTTGCCACCGATAGTGGTTATAACATTGAATTTAGAATGCCGCTAAATATGCTAGGCAGTAAACTCGGGTTCGCCATTTACAATGTTGATGACAGTCAAACCCGTACAGTGAATACTATTATCGGTACCTCAGCTATCGATTCTGTGGCGCATTTAGGCACAGTCTTAGTGCCATCACCTGAAATTGAAAATATTATCAAAGGTATGAGTCATAACAGCTCGCGTATTTGGGTGGTTGATAATCATGGCCGGGTATTAGCTAAATCGGGTGACATTCGCGCCAGCAATAATCTTTGGTCATCAAGCTTAGATGACACCCGTGAGCCAAGCATTTGGGGACAATTTAAAACTGATTACCTATTGCCGCTATATTATAAAATCCTCACTAAACCGCCGCAGGATTTTGTCGATTCATTGCAAGACTCAACCGAGTTAAGTGGCAGTCATATTCAACAAGCCCTTAATGGAAAACAAGGCTCAACCTGGCGCTTAACCCCTGATAGTAAAGCTGTGGTATTAGCCGCGGCCAGTCCTATCTGGATTGATGATAAAGTCATGGGCGCCGTCATTGCAGAAGAAACCACCCACGGAATTCGAACCCTGCGTAACCGCGCGCTAGAAAAACTGTTTAATGTCATCTTAACCATCATGAGTATGGGCACCTTGGCGCTGTTTATCTTTGCATCCAGCATTTCAAGCCGCATTCGCAAACTCAGAGATCAATCTGAACAAGCGATCGATAGCCAAGGCCGAGTGAGACAGCAAATTGTCCCCTCTAAAACCCGTGATGAAATTGGCGATTTATCTCGCAGCTTTGCCAATATTGTTGGCCGTTTAGGTCAATACACCCACTACTTAGAGAACATGTCATCAAGGCTGTCACACGAACTACGTACCCCAGTTGCCGTAGTGCGTTCATCCCTTGAGCATTTAAGCTTGCAACAACTTGAGCCTGGCAGTGAAAAATACGTCGCTCGCGCTCAAGAAGGTGTCAGCCGTTTGCATTTAATCTTAAATAACTTAAGTGAAGCAACCCGCTTAGAGGCCAGCTTATCCCATGCAGAGCAAAGCCAGTTTTCATTAACAGAAGTCATTAGCGGCTGCATGCAAGGGTATCAATATACCTACCCTGAAACTCAATTTACCCTAGACATTGATGATGGCCCAATGACCATGTTCGGCGTACCTGAATACATAGCGCAGCTGATGGATAAACTGATTAATAACGCCATTGAGTTCAGTACTGATGATCCTATTAGGCTGACACTTAAACGCACCGCTAAAACTGCGATTATCGAACTGGCTAACCAAGGGCCATTATTGCCTGCAGACATGACAGCGCAGATCTTTGAATCTATGGTGTCAATACGTCCACAAGGCGTGCAAGCCAAGCCGCATCTAGGGCTGGGTTTGTACATTGCAAGATTAGTGACAGAGTTTCACCAAGGCAGCATTAAGGCTGAGAATCTAGCCGATGGCAGTGGGGTTAAGTTCGTGCTGATATTCCCCTTAGCAGACTCAAAATAACCTTTATTTTAGCCATATAGATGTTAGGATGGCTAAAACAATAATTCATAACGTCCGTTGTGCCAGTTGGGAATGAATCTATGAGCAATCAGCAAGACAAATTAGCCACGCAAATCGTCAGTGTCGGCAGAGACAAAAAATACACCAAAGGGATTATTAACCCACCGGTATTTCGCGCCTCAACCGTAGTGTTTGACACCATGGATGACATGCGTTTTGCCATTAAAAATAAAACCAATGGCGAAATGTTTTATGGTCGCCGTGGCACCCCAACGCATTTTTCATTTCAGCAAGCCATCAGTGAACTTGAAGGTGGCGTAGGCACCGCTTTGTATCCGTCAGGCGCGGGAGCAATAAGCAGCGCGTTATTGTCATTTTTAAAAAGTGGTGACCATTTATTAATGGTTGATAATGCTTACGAACCCACCCGCGATTTATGTAATAAGCTATTAGCTGGCTTTGGCATTGAAACCACCTATTACGACCCGTTAATTGGCGAAGGGATTAAAGCGCTGATTAAACCCAATACCAAGGTGTTATTCCTTGAATCTCCAGGCTCTATCACCATGGAAATTCAAGATGTTCCCACTTTAAGTCGTATCGCACACGAACATGATATGGTCGTCATGCTCGATAACACTTGGGCATCCCCAATTAATTGTCGTCCATTTGAGATGGGCGTTGATATTTCAATTCAAGCTGCCACTAAATACATTGTTGGTCACTCTGATGTGATGATGGGCACAGCAACCGCTAATGAAGCCTGCTGGGAACAACTGCGTGAAAACAGTTACATCATGGGTCAAACCACCTCACCAGATGATGTTTATCTTGCCGCAAGAGGTTTACGCACCTTAGGCGTCAGATTAGCGCAACATGACAAAAATGCCTTAAAGGTCGCTAATTGGTTAGCCACCAGACCTGAAGTGGATCACCTGCGCCACCCTGGGTTTGAAACTTGTCCGGGCCATGAGTTTTACCAGCGAGATTTCAGTGGCGGTAATGGCTTATTCTCATTCGTACTCAAACAAGGCAACTTAGCCTCTGTGACCGCTTTTGTAGAAAACATGCGTCACTTCAAAATGGGCTTTTCTTGGGGCGGTTATGAAAGTTTAATTCTCGGTGTCTTTGGCATTGATAGAATTAGAACTGCCACCACATGGGACACCAGCAAGCCGCTTATTCGCCTACATATTGGCCTTGAAGATCCCGATGATCTTATAGCCGACTTAACCGCAGCATTTGAGCGTTATAACGAGGTTGAATCTAAGCGCTAAGCCCTGATTTAGAGCTTATCAACAACACAAATAATCGATAATAAAAAGGCCGAACAGTGTAATATGTTCGGCCTTTTTAATGTTTTGAATGGCTAAAATAGATAAGTCACCCTAATTAACAAAGTAAACTATTCATCAATCACCTGAGTAAATGCCGCATGAAAAGCATCATAATCTTCATATTGTGGCATGTGACCTAAACCTTCCAACTCAATAAGGCTTGAACCTTTAATCATTACCTGAGCTTGTTTGCCAAGGTTTTGGTCATCTCCAAGCTTTCTATTAACACCTTTTTTTAACCAACCTCGGCCAGGGCCTGTTCTATCCCTAGTGCCGATGATTAGAAAGGTTTCACTACTAATTTGCGAAAATTTATCTACTATATTTTCTGAAAATATTGGACTATAAGTTAAGGCATTACTCCAAGCGATTAAGTGCCAATCATCCTCTGCTAGGACACCTTGATTGTGCATAATACGAACATCAATCCAGTTTTATCCATTTATCAAGGGTTTCTTGTATCCAAACCGCCAACTCTTGTCGCGACAACTCGTTTTAACAATAAATGTAACTAGCGATTATAATTAGGCTGATGTGGAGTTGAATATTTCACTTATTCACAGCTGTGGTTTATCATCCTTTGGCAGTTGTAGCAGAATTTTTATATCGAAGCGTTAATTTAGACGCTTAGGCACCTAGGTTAAACAAACGTCAGTAAAACACATTTATTGATGTACTTGTAGATTATGAGCAAAACTAACTTAAGAAACCTCTTCCCCCCAGAACCGAGACAAAACTTACATGCCGCATATATTTTCAAATCGTCGACGTATTCTTAATTTAACTGCAAATAAGAAAGAACTTAGAGCACAATTTCGCTGGGAAACCATCAACGCAATTGCTTATAAAGTCGGCGGTATTCTTTTTGTTATTGGCAGTTTCTTTTTTTTCCCAAGTCGGGCTGAATATGCCCATATTGGCGGTTGGTTTTTTCTTGCCGCTTCACTGATTTACTTAGCGGTTAATGTTCACGATATGGCTGAGATCAGGCGACATTGGAAAAGCCAGCCATCCCACGGGATTGATTTAAAATTAGAATATTTTGCAGGTATCAGTTATCTGCTGGGTACCCTATGTTTTGTTTTTGGCCGAATATCTTATTTCCCTGCGGTTGATGATCTGATCCTCGGCACTTGGTTGTTTATCATTGGCAGCACATTGTTTGTGCTTGGCGCTGCAGCCAATGTGTTACTGATTATCAAGGCTGAATCGGTGCAATTACTGCAATTGATGAACCTAACAGCAATCACCTTTATTGTCGGCTCAGTTCTCTATGGTATGGCCTCTATCCCTTATCTGTGGGCTTTTGAATCGCCAAATGATCACCTGCTTATTCTCAACTTTCTTGCTTGGCAATATATGCTGGGCAGTATCCTATTTTTATTAGGCGGCATATTTAATTACTGGCGCGCCTACTTACTGGTTCAAAATGCGCTGAAAAATCATCCAGACGTGTAAAGCCTAATAATTTAATCAAACAAATATCTAAGCTTGCTTCAATACCCTAGGTGCTCTGTGCTGTGCGGCTTTATGGCATCAAGCTGATTTATCGTCAGTAAATATCTCAATGAAAATAGCTTATGTGACTGTTTTATAATGCCCCCATGGCGTCACTGCTGAATTAATCAACCTATACGCTATTTTAAGCCAATCACTTTGGATCGTCAGCATCAAAATCCTTAGCCCTTTTTGTAGGATCGCGTCCTCCATAAGCGATTCAGAAGTTCATCAAACAATTGCTAATTTCCCTCAATTCCCTTGCTGCAATCAAGGTGTGAACAACGACCTTTCTCTCATGAGTCACAGTGCTCGTGGGCAATTGTCGTTAGCGACATACAAATATCAGGGCCTAAAAAATGTGGAATAAACTCAACAAGTCGATGATGGTCTGCCAAATGCTTTTTGGCTTATCTTTTTATGGCGTGCTCGTCAGCCTTACGCGCTTTTTTCTAGAAGAACTCAATTACGGTGAATCCGAGACCATGATGGTTGTCGGCGCATTCGCCGCTATCGGGCCATTATTTGCTATTGCAGGCGGTTTTATCGCCGATAAATTACTCGGTGCTTATCGCTCACTCACCATTAGTTATGCTGCATTTGTTACCGGTTATATTCTACTGGTCGTGGGCGCATCCTCATTACATGTCCCTACCGCAATGGCTGGTATAGCACTCGCTAGTTATGGCCGCGGGTTAATGTCGCCATCTTACCCAAGCCTTTATAGAAGAACATTTAACTCTCAAAAAGAGTTTGAACAAGGTTTCCCAATCAATTACTCGGTCAATAATATTGGCGCCTTTGCTGGGCAGTATTTGTTCCCGATGTTAATTCTGTATATTGGTTTTACTGGCGGTTTCATGCTTTCTGCCATATTGGCAGCTGTTGCCCTATTCGTTCTTATGGTGCTCAAAAAGCCTTTTTCAGCTTTAGGAAAACCTATCGATCAAAAATCACTATCAATTAAAGCCTGGTTTGGCTTTGCTGTTATTTCTTTCGCCATGGTTGGCCTAGTGTTTTTCATGTTCTCAAATATGGAAATTGGACAAAATATCGTTTATGCAATTGGCTTAATGGCAATTGGTTACTTCATTGCTTTGATGTTTCAGGTAGGTCACGCAGAAAAACTTAGAATGGGCACCATTTTAATTGCCACTTTTTTAACGACCTGCTTTTTCGTGTATTACGGACAAATGATGACATCAATGAACATTGTTGCCATTAATACCCTGAGCGGCAATTTGTTTGGCTTTATTCCACTGCAACCAGAAGCGGCAATGGCGATGAACCCACTCTGGTGTATGGTTGGCGGTCCTGTGGTCGCCATGGCTTTTTCTGCCTTAGAGAAAAAAGGCATTAACCTGTCGACTGCAACCAAGGTGTCGGTGGCGTTTGTGATGACAGCTATCGCATTTGGGATATTAACCTATTTCATCTCAAACATCGGCCCAGATGTCACCATTAGACCTGAAGTCTTTTTTGCAGTGCACTTTTTTCAAGCGCTTGCTGAAGTGATTGTCGGCTCAATGGTAGTGGCATTTATTTTGTCTGTTGCCCCCGCACATATTGAAAACTTTTCTGTTAGCCTATTTTCAGTGGCAATCGCTTTAAGTGGGATTGTGGGCGCAGTGCTATCAACTCATATTGCCCTTGAAAAAGGACAAGTCTTGACCCAAGACATCGCCCAAAACATGTATGGTGACTATTTTCAAATGTTAACTATCATGGCGGTAGTGATGGTCGCAGTGGCTTTAGTGTGTTCTAAAGTGATTGCGCTAATGCTACGTAGAGCAGAGCAACATGATGCTGTAAATCACCCTGAAGTAGAGACGACAGTTTAAAGGATGCATTTTTAGCGGCAATTTAAAACATTGCTTATGGATGGAGAGGCTTGTCAATTTTCACTTTAACCCCGTCACATTATTATCTGAACACGCTTAATAATAATGTGACGAGTAGAAAATTAATTAGCATTAACAATAGATTGCAGTAATTTTCGTAACTGCTCACTATTGTGCTTTGACAAGCCCAAAATGACACTGGGCTTTTGACCGCGGGTTTCAATTTCGATGCGGTCCCAAATAATGCCGCTGCGATAATTAAATCCGGCAACTTTATTCCACGGGACTTCATCGGTGTTATTCCACAAACGAAATAGCCCCGGTGCATTGATGCAAATTTTATCCACATCAGTTTCGATTTCTTGGGGTAACAATCTAAATCGAAATAAAACCGATGCCAATAATTCGGCTTTAAATGCCATGGTTAATTCAGTCGCACTGATTGAAATTTGGCTGAATCGATAATGACAATGGCGGCACACCACAGCATCTTTAGGCAAGCTACTGTGGCAATCTGGACAAATATGATCAGATAGATATTCTAAGCAATGGCAACACTTTAGTGCGTCAACATGAAGCTGTTGTTTACAATAAGGACAATCCATTTACCCTCCTCATGCTAATAATCGTGTGAGTTAGCTTAAAAACTAGTACGCCGCTTGTGGCTGTTGATAAGCTTTAGTGCCCCATAATGGCACCGTCGATAAGCTGTGTTTGTAACTACCCGATGTTTCCTTGGTCGAATAAGACACATACATCAGAGTTTGATTTTCTGCATCTAAAATACGTCTGATTTTCATGGTTTTAAAGAAAATACTTTTAGACTTTTTAAATACAATCTCACCTGAAGCCGACTTATCAATAGCGTCGATCATTTGCGAGGTAATTTCACCGGTTTGACGACATGAAATAGATGAATCGGATGGATCTGAAAAGCTTAAATCCGCTTCGATACTGGCAACATGACAAGTTACCCCAGGTACTAGTGGGTCAACCATCTTATTAAGTTTAATGTCTTTGGTGGTAAACATCCCTAAACTCACCTTGCCAACATCGTCACTGCAACTCATGGTTAATAAGCTAGTCCCTAGCACTAATGCCATTGCAGTTATTTTATTTACCGGCGTGTTTTGAATCATTGCTCGAACCATATTGATGTTTATCCTTACTGGCTACAACACGATTAATAACACCTGTTGTAACTGGCTTATGCTTAAATGCTTACAGTTAAATCACAGCTAAAAAATTAGTGCTGAAAAACTTTACCCGCCCAACGCACTAAACCACTGGTTACACTGCCAAAATGGTCGCCGACAATAATTTCTGCTTCACTAAATTGGCTTGAAATACATTGGTGGATCACCGGACTTTTTGCGGTGCCGCCAGTGACATAAACCACATCAGGCTCGGCGCTTGCTGACTCAACAGCTTGCTTCATAATAGTGATTAATTTGCTAACAGGTTGCTGAACTGCAGCTTCAAAGGCATCCTGTAAGACATTAATCTCAAAGTTCGCTTCAATAAATGATAAATCTGTATCAAAATCTGTCTGCTGTGACAGGCCAATTTTGCACTGCTCTGCTTGACGAACAAATTGATAGCTCATTTGATGCAAGCGTAATGATTTAAGTCGTTTAAGAAGCGCTGGTTGCTCGGCATCTTTAATGAGTTCGTCAATTAATTTAGCCGTCGCAATAGAGCCAAATTCTCGCTGAGCACTAATGTCATTAACAGCAACGCCATTCCAAAATGGTTGTCGCGGTACTGTAAGGTTATTTTTTAATGTAGAGCCTAGGCCTAAATGCGGCATAAAACAGTTCATGGCAACGGCAATATCAAGATCGTTACCGCCAACACGCTGACCACTATGGCCAAGCACATCATCACTACGATCGGTTTTATGTTGTAACTCTGGGCCCATTTTTACCATAGAGCAATCGGTGGTGCCGCCGCCAACATCAACCACTAGTACGGTTTTGTGGGACGTCATTGACGCTTCATAATCCATCGCAGCAGCCATAGGTTCAAATAAAAAGCTTACTTGTTCAAAGCCTGCTCTTTTAGCCGCTGTTTCTAAAATAGCTTGTGCTTGCTGATTACTTTCCTCACCGCCAACACCTTGAAAGTTAACAGGTCGGCCAATGACAGCTTTGGTGATCGGCTCTTTAATTACTGCTTTAGCCCGAGACATCACTTCAAGCATCATTAAGGTGACAATATCTTCAAATAACGCCACTTGATCGACCCTTAAACCACTAGCGCCTAAAAATGATTTTGGTGACCGGACGTAAAAACCTTCATCGGGTAATTCCAAATAGGCTTCAATTGCTTCTGGACCAACAAATACCACTTGCTCGTCTGGGTAAATATCCAACTCATGGCGGACTTGTCTGGCGCGGCTTAATTGCGATGAACGCAAGTGGCCATATTGTGGTTTTAACTCATCCGCAATGCGGTGATAAACAGCTTCAGCGATAAGTTCTCTATCCATGGCATATAAGGTTGAAGATAAGAAACAACTATCACCATTAATCGGAATAAGTGTCACCTGACCATCTTGCTCGATACCCACTGAGCAGTTTGCACTGCCGTAATCAAAACCAATAAACATTAACTTCCAACTTTATATTTCTAGATCAATGCTAAAAATAACATAAGCTGATTAAGATTTGTTATTCACTTTAGCAATAACAAATCTTTCGCTGCTAAATCCAGCAACCTGTTTCATTTATAATAATGACTTGTTTAGGCACAGTAAAAATAACATCGGCCTCAAAAAGCTAAAATCAATACAAAAAAGCACCCACATGACAATGGATGCTTTCATCTAACTGGCTTAATCGACCTTTAGTGACTCTAATTATTTAGCTTCATTTTGGGCTAGCTTCACGCTTTCTTTATGTTGACGTCTTTGCTGAATAACTTGTTTAACGTCACTACCTATATGGGCTTCGCCACGCTGTTTAGCCAGTTGAACCTGTCTTTCACGTTCAATAAAACGTTGACGCTGCTCATCTGAAATTTTATCGATACAGTGTGGACAACTGACGCCTTGAACAAAAGCTGGGGTCTGCATTTCTTCTTGTGTGATTGGCATGCGGCAAGCATTACATTGATCGTAAATACCTTTATCTAAATCATGATTTACCGCCACCCGATTATCAAATACAAAACACTCACCTTGCCACAGGCTTTGCTCTTGGTTCACTTCTTCAAGGTATTTTAAAATCCCGCCTTCAAGGTGATACACCTCATCAAAGCCCTGCTCTTTTAGGTAAGCGGTGGATTTTTCACAGCGAATGCCACCGGTACAGAACATGGCGACTTTTTTGTGCTTAGTTGGATCGAGGTTTTCTTTGACGTATTGAGGAAACTCTCTGAAGGTTTCAGTTACAGGGTTAACTGCATTTTTGAAGGTGCCGATTTGTACTTCATAATCGTTACGGGTATCGACTAATAACACCTCAGGATCTGAGATCAGTTTGTTCCAATCTTTTGGTTTAACGTATGTCCCTACCACTTCCCTTGGATCAATCCCTTCAACCCCCATAGTGACAATTTCTTTCTTGAGTTTCACTTTGGTGCGGTAAAATGGCATGTTGTCGTCAAAGGATAATTTATACACAATTTCATTTAAGCCATCTTGTGACGCCAACCAGGCTAACAGGCTATCAATACTTTGTTGCGAGCCTGCTACTGTGCCGTTAATACCTTCACTGGCCAGTAATAAAGTGCCTTTAATTTCTTGTTGCTCCATATGGGCTAATAATGGCGCTTTTATTGATTCAAAATGCGGTAAAGCAACAAACTTATATAACGCGCAAACGACAACTTGTGACATGAATATCTCCGCTAGCTGGAACTTAATTTCCAGTGCAATTAATAACTATAAAGGACTAATAAGCACAATAAAGGTGACACACCTCAAATTATGGCGCGAAATTGTAACTTAATCACACAGTCATAGCTAGGCATAATAGCCCAGCGTCAAGCAGTACCTAGCTAAACTCAGCATTCAAAGCAAACACACCCAAAATAATCACAACATCAGAAAAAATTCACACTCCAACAGGTAAAAAACATAGAATAGTGTCACTCATTATTTACTTCACGATAACAAGGTCTAGTTTAAAATGTCTTGCGCTATTCTTTATACTTTCAGACGCTGCCCTTATGCTATGCGCGCCCGTATTGGTCTACACTTGAGTTCATTAAACCCAGAATTAAGGGAAATTGAGTTACGTAATAAGCCTGCAGACATGTTGAAAGTGTCACCCAAAGGCACGATCCCAGTGTTAGTATTGGCCGATATTCAAAAATACAATCCAAAAGTATTAGATGAAAGCTTAGATATTTTTAAATTTTCTTTAAACCAATACCCTAGCCTAAAAAATGAATATTTATGCAATGATGACTATGCCAACTTACTCTCTTCAATAACTGATAAAGCAGCCCTTGAACTTATTGATTTAAACGATAACCAGTTTAAATCTTGGCTGGATAAATACAAATACGCTGACAGACACCTAGACTACCCAGAAGTGCATTACCGCAATAAAGCTTGTGAATTTATTGATATTTTAGAATATAAGCTAGCGCTAAATAGGCAACTATTGTCAGAATCACCATCAATGGCTGACTATGCTATTTTTCCGTTTGTCAGACAGTTTGCCCATGTTAATAAGCCTTGGTTTCAACAAAGCCGGTACACAAATGTAAAACAGTGGCTGCACGATCACTTAGAAAGTGAACTATTTAAAGCAGTTATGACAAAACACCCTTTATGGTTAGATGATTTAACTCAGCAACATCACCTCAAATAGCGTCGATATATTAATAATTGCTCATATTAGCAACAAAAGGTCAATCTTTTGTATAGTTATTCATATATATGATTGATAAAAGCACTGTAAATACGCTATGTTAAGTCAACTATAAGATGGATTTTATAATGATTTAACAGCTAATTTGAAAAATATGATTAAGCTTAGATTAGTCTCTCATGCAGTAACCAAGGATGTAGACATGGAACAAATGGATTTGGTGCTTGTACTCATACCGTTGTTAATCGTATTGCATATTATGTTTTGCTATCGCGCGATTAACACAGCAGCAAAAATAGATAATATAAAACGTTATCTCTGGGGTACAATAAGCCTACTTTTAGGCCCTTTAGGCTATTATTTATATCAGAACCTGCTGCCTTTAGATGCATTAGACCCTAGTGAATAAGGCATTTAATCTTTACGAGTAAAGTCACCGACCGACCTCAGACAGACAATTTTATTGAATAAACTTAATATAATGACTCCTACACTGGAGCCATTATATTTTATGCCTGCGATTAATTCTGCCCAATCATATTTAGCTGCCATCAATTGAAGCTATCTGATCAACCAAAATTAACAACAACCTATAAATAGCGCGCAAATTGACGACCTAGCTTTAGCGGCTTAATTGGCGCTTTAACGGCTGGGGTACCGATATATAAAAAGCCTACAATTTGGTCTTCAGTGGCAATACCTAAACCTTGATTAACAACTGAGTTAAAAGCAAAGTCCCCAGTGCGCCAAACGGCGCCTAAGCCTAAAGAAAACGCGGCTTGCTGCATTGCCATGGTGGCGCAACCCGCTGCTAACTGCTGCTCTAATAATGGCACTTTAGGGTGTGACTGACTTTTGGCGACGACAGTAATGACCATTGGCGCTCGGTGTGGCATCCCTTTCACTTTGGTTAAAAAGGTTTCATCCGCCCCTTTAGACTTAGCCGCCGTAACAAATATCTCTGCTAAGGTCTCTAACCCTGCATCAGTGGCGATAATAAATTCCCAAGGGGTTAAAGCGCCGTGATCTGGCACTCTGGCAGCAGCATTAAGAATGAAGTCCAATTGTTGTTCATTCGGCGCAGGCGTTGTTAAACGAGGTGTTGACTGGCGAGTAAGTAATAATTCTGAAGCGTCCAATTGCAAAATCCCTGTCTTTTCATTGCGCAGACACATGTCCACGCCGATAATTAATCTCTCAAGAATATTAACAAAAATCCCACATTAAAGTGGGATTTTTACATGTCATGATAAATTGTTAGATGAGGTTATTAATCGCTAGCTAGCACGCTTGGCAATAAAGTGATCCACGCTGGTATATCGGCCTCCGCCCATAAATAACAGCGCAAGCAACATGATGAAATAGGTTATGGCAAACTCAATACCATTATTTAAAATAACAAAGTTGCCTGAGCTTGTGAGCCATTCGTAATTACCATGTTGCTGTAAAAGTGCTTTAGCCGCAGCAAGCTTTTCAGCAGAAGCGGTGACATTATCGTTAGCAAGCCAGGAACTGGCATCAGCAATGGCCAACCAGCCATTATTAATGTGCACCGCAAACGCCGCAACTAACATGGTTACCATCATAGGGATGGCCACTAAACGTGTAGCTAAGCCTATCAGCAGTAGCGCTCCGCCAAATAATTCGGTGCCGGCAGCTAATGCGGTCATGACTTCAGGCATAGGTATACCTAAACCCCAATCAGGATTACCAAACCAAGCCGCTGTGTCACTAAAATTAGATAACTTGTTATAACCTGCTTGCATTAATACTGGGGCTAAATAAAGTCGCAAAGCCAGTGGTGCTATGCCTTCAATGTGCCTTAATAAACTTAAAAATTGCTGATATAGGTTCACCATGATAATTCCTTAACCTTGCTGCGATAATTACATCATTAGACCTTGGAATAACAAGTTTTATTTCATCTATTTACATCAGCTATAAATTAACGCTCCACATCGTCAGACAGATCTTGTAAATCCTCAATTAACGTGACTATTTTTTTGTTTAAATGACGGCGCTGCTTGCTGGATAAACTGTGATTAATTTCAATCATTAACTGACCAAATAATCGAGTATTTCTATCTGCATTTTGCTGATAGATTGCCGATTTTAATTCATCTGGCTGGGTCATTAATAACCGCATTCTCTGCTCAAGTAAGGCTGTATCATCTCGTTGACTCAGCGCAGTTTCAAACTGACGTAACCATTCAAGTCGATACTCTAGCCACATATCAAGGGTTGCTAAACGCTGTTGATTAAACGCTTTAATTAACACTTCTTGTTCTGCTGTGGTGCTTCCTAACCAATCATCAACCCGATTGATGGTTCTTTTGTTGGCATCGGCGACTAATTCTAGTTGGTTTTTTCCTGCATACTTGGCATTTAATTCATCATTATCAAGTTTAAGCTGAGTAATAATAGATTTAACTTGTTGATCGCTTAAGCTAGTAATAATAGGTAGTAAATCGGGTAGTAAAAATTCAAAAACACGAAACCAATGGGCTTTAGCTGCAGTAACTTGTTGCTCCCAAATTTCAATGGTGAGCGTGTGTTTATTAATATTGTCGGAAAGTTGCTGCAGCTGCTCGCTATAGCGAGCCAATTCTTGCTGTTGATGCCAAAGCAAAAACTTATCTAGCAGCTTATCAAATTGAGCTTGTTGAGATTTATCTAATTCTACATATTCATCAACGCGCCACTCAATGGCCCAGTCGAGAAAGAAGTAACTAAATTTGGTGGAACATCCTGCTAAAAAGATAACAAGTAATATTGGAATTAATGGCTTTTTCAACGGTCATTCTCCCCTACAAACAGCATAAGTTAAGAATAATAGCCTTATGGCACTAAAGATAGGTATTTGTTGAATAAGTTAAAATATTGCTGAGGAGATAATTGCTGGTTAGCTGCCATCATTAAAGCCCAAGCTGCGGCAAATAGCCAAAAGCAATGAGCCATTTCAGCGAGGTAGTCAGTACAATCATGAGTCAAATTCAGCTGATGTTGTAGATATTTTTCCGTCAGTTGTTTTACTTGCTCTTGAGTTAATTGATGCGTCACCACCACGGCGACTAAATCAAACAGCGGATGACTGGCAGCGCAATATTCAAAATCAATACACTTAAGTTGTTTACCATCAAACAGTAAATTATACGGCGACAAATCTCGGTGACAGAACTGCGGCGAAATCACGCAGGTTTCTAGTTGTTCAAGCCAAATAGCCATTTGGGCATATTTACTGGTTAATTTTCGATAAAGCTGCTGCCATGTCACTAACGCCTGAGTTTCATCAGCATCGCCTTTGTTTGCGACGCTTGCATCAGCAATTGAGTTGCCTAAGTCAGATAATGAGTTTACATAAACTTGCCATTGCTGAGTCATGGTAATTTGTTTCGTCGGCAAAGGTAATTTTGATAGCGGGGTTAATAACCCCAGTAGGTGAGCAACAGGGTCTAGCGCCGCAAACACCGACTGCTGTGGGCGCTTGTTATCATAAAAACTAAACTCGGCGACATAATTTGACCATAAGTGATTATTTTCAGGTATAAACTGACTTAGGTAAAAGCGTTTATCATCACTAAGCCAAATTAATTTAGGCGCCCGATTAATGGCTTCAACCAAGCGCCAACTGCTCACTTCGTTGTCTCGTTCACACCACGGGGCATTATCTTGATTAACCCGTAATACCCAATCGCTATCACTTAAGGCTATATGGAAGTTTTGGTTACTTAATCCATCAGATAACACTTTAACCCCATGACAATCTGCTTCAATCTTATCGGCTAATATATTCGGTAATTGGCGTTTAATATCCGCAGGTAGCCATTGCCATGGGTTAAAGTGACTCATTATCTAAATAGCCATTAGCTTGCTAAGGCTGCATCATCTGGTGCATGATTTTGCAGCATTTTTTTACGCCACATAAAGTAACCGCTGACAGCCATAAATAAATACAGGATAAGTAAACCAGAAGTTAGCATTAAACCTTTTTGAAGGTATAAGTAAATTGATAGCGAATTAATCACCATCCAGTAATACCAATTTTCTATTACCTTTTTCGCCACTAGATAAGTAGTCATCACCGCAAAACAGGTTGTTAATGCATCAAGATATGGAAACGAAGCACTTGTATTTGTGGCCATTAAGTAGCCCACAATCAAGGATACACCACTAGTAACGGCAATAATCACTAAGTGTTTGTTTAGAGACCAACTAATAATTGGCAGTTCAGTTTGATGACGACTGTCAGCACCATAGCGCCACAGCCAAAAGCCATAAATCGCCATCGCCATGTAATATACATTTAGCACTGATTCCATCAACAATGACACATTCCAAAACAGCACTGTGTATATGGCAGTACTGGCAAAGGCTGCCGCCCAACACCAAATATTGGTTTTCATGGCTAATATCAAATACGCAATTGCCAGAATCACTGCAACAGCTTCCCAGCCTGTCATTACAGACACTTCAGTAATGGCAATTTGTATTGATTGAACGATCTCAGATAACATAACGTTGGCTACTATTTCATTACTATGATGAATTTACAGGTTATTCGGTGTGGCTTAAATCAAGCTCGCCACCAATAAATTTACATACAAATACTGCTTTGCCCCATTTTTGATGGGCCGCTTCCATTTCGGTTGCTAGCATGGCCATCACATCTGCGTATTCACCGCACACCTGAGTCGCCATCGCATTGGTTTTACGTTCAATATTAGGGTAGCTATCTACTCGGCCAATAAACCACTTTATCGGGTCTAAATAGTTTTCATTAAATGGATACATGCTGATTTCGGCAGTCAATTTCATGGAAATTCCTTAATCGTGATAAAAATACCGTCATAGTCTATCAAAGTTTAAGGTAAAAAACTTTTCAAAACATGACGGCAATTTAGTGTTAAGTATTGTTATTATTAAATAAATCAACTGTAACCCAACAGGTTAACAGCCCCCTTTAATTAACATAGTTTGCAGTCAAGCTACATAAACTTGACGTTTAAGGTAATACCTAGCTGACGTGGATCGCCGAAACGTACATATTGCTTATCGGCCCAATCTAAGTCTGGTTCATTACCAAAGTAGAAGCCTCTGGTGCCATATTGCTCGTCAAATAAGTTGCGGCCCCATAAATACGCTGACCACATTTGTGTTTCATAACCCACTCGAGCATTGAAAATAGTATAAGCGTCTGACTTTGATTCGTTACTATCAGAGTAGTAAAAATCACTTTTACCGCTAGCATTTAAATTGGTAAACCAGCCAGAATCACTGACATAGCTCATGCCTGCGCTATAAGTAAATTTTGGCGCATGGGCTTGCTCTCGACCTGTTAAATCTACGACATTGCCATATTTATCCTTGTATTGATAATCACCATAGGTGGCTTCTAACCAACCTGCACTACCGTAGAATTGAATGTTATCGGTGGCATAGTAGGTAAAGTCGATTTCGGCGCCGTAGTTTTCAGCACTACCTGCATTTTCGGTAAATAGAATGAAGCGCTGCTGATCATCAGGGTCTTGTTGTGATGCCGCCACTTGCTGATCGCGTCGATCCATATAGAAGAATGCCAAGTTGGTATCTAATTGACCTTGTAACCACGAAGATTTGAGCCCTAACTCGTAGTTATATAAGATTTCAGTATCAAACTCTTTTTTATCGGCTAATTCAGCTGGCAAACTCATGTTAAAGCCACCCGCTTTGTAACCGCGAGCAATACGCAGATAGGTATTATGGTCTTGGTTTATGGGTTTAGATAGCGCTAAATGACCACCCCACATGTTTTCGCTAGGTGAGAATTTATCACCATTACTGTCTGAATATTCACTTTCTCGGCGCTCTAAACGAACCCCAGCTGAAAATACATAACCATTACTAAACTGGGTATCGGTTTGAGCAAAAATAGCATAGTTGGTCGCTTCATATTCCGATTGCAGCACTTCATCTGGCCAGCCATTGTATTCAGAATATAAGTCATTATCCTCTTGAAGGTTCATGCCATATAAGCCCATTAACCAATCAGTCGAATCGTTAAAAATTCGGCCAGCTTCGTTTGAGCTGATACGAAGTTCCTGTGACACGGTTTTACGCTCACCCTGTTTATCCCAGGTGTAATCATAAACACATGGCTCAGTCCCAATCACGTTCCAGTCATCATCATAAATGCTGCATTGTTTCGAATCCCAGTAATCAGGGTTGGCCCAATCGCCGTCATAATTATGGTGATGATCGGTTTGTGCAAATGAAGTTAACGAGGTGAGTTCGAACTTTTCAAAACTGCTGAATGTGGCTTTTAAGCCAGCACCAGTGGTCTTTTGCGCATCAACACCAGGCTTATCGGTAATAGTTTCAAAGCCATTATTATCTAACGTCCAGGCATCATAGCCATTATCAAAATTGGCATGAAGCAAGGTTAAATCCAATTGCACATCATCTGCTGCATACCAACGCAATTTAGCTCGGGCGGTGAATTCGTCACGGGCATTGGTATCTTCACGTTCAAGGTAAGTATTGTCGCGGTAACCATTTTGTGAGTGCTGCTCTAAGGACACCCGGTAAAGTAATTTACCAGAATCGGTAATTGGGCCTGAGCTAAAACCTGAGAAGGTTTGTAAGTCATCGTCACCAAGGGAGACTTGTGCACCATGTTCAAACACATCGGTGGGATCGTTACTTTTAAGATATATAAGACCCGCTAACGCATTGGCGCCATATTGTGTGCCTTGCGGACCACGAAGTACTTCAACTTGTTGCATATCGTACATGCTTGACACCATGCCAATACCGGATAAGTCGATATCATCAACAATAAAGCCGACTGAAGAGTTTGGTGCACCTTGATATTCTTCTTGCTCACCCACACCACGGATCTGGAAATACTTAGGCCGAGAGCTGCCGCCAGACCAGTTAAAATTAGCAATAGAGTTTAATACATCTTCAAAATGTTGAGCGCCCTCATCTTGCAATTGTTGGCTATCGATGACGGTAACACTGGATGGCACTTTTTCTAGCGCTATATTACTAAAGTCAGCGTTAACCACTATGACTTCCATTTTTTCAGCAGCGGGCGCCACGCGTTCAACATTTTCTGTTTGAGCGACAACGGAAGTGGATAAAACGGCAAGAATGGCAATCGCTAGTGGCGATTTAGATTTTATTACAGACATAGGACCTCAAATTATAATTTTGAGATCCGGCAAGCATAGTGAATTAGTTATGTGCATCCATGACTGTCATTACAATTATCAGTTATTAAATTGGTGTCGTTTTTCGTTTACGACTTGGTTTATGACTGAGTTAATGACTAACATTTACGGCAAAGCATGCAGCCTATTCCTACGCCGGTATGAGCCGGATCAGGTTCTAAGGGTTTGTCTTTAGACATCTCAGTTTATCAACACGATAAACACCCCTTGGCGCGGCGGATTATAAACTATCCTTCATCTGTGCAACAGCACTAACAGGCACTTTTTATTAACTATTTAAGTACAAAAAATTATCACATAGATATTTTTATGATTAGCTAAGCCTATAAAACAAAAAACACGCAATTAAGCGTGTTTTATATTTTAAAAGATACACTTAGTTAGAGAATGCTTCTCTTACATATACTTCAAAACGGCTTGCATTGGCATTAGGGGCAACGGCGCTAACCTGCATTTGTTGTTTGCCATGTAGCTTTAATGACTTCCAGCTGCTTGCTTCATCTTCAATGGTAAAGCCACCAACATCAAACCAAGTAAACTTATATTGCAGCCTTAAATCCGTTGACACCTTGCTAATGATTAATGCAGAACCTTGCAATAAATCCGCTTGCGTTCTGACATTGACTTGCTCAACAGCGACTTTTCTCGCAAAAGAGTTATTATCAACTCTCACTTCGCTATTAGAGCTAACCATGACTCCCGCGGTATGATTAGCACAGGCTGATAGCATTAACGCTAGCGATATCATTATTACTCTTAATGTCATCATTAATTCCTTTTTTTAAGTATTAAAAATAAATGGTCGGCTCAGTGTCAAACAGCTTGCTCATCTATGCATCAACTGTGTGTTACTTCTACTGATCAAGCAAGAAATGCGCTCTCGCAGTAGCAATTAGCTGCTTACGATTTTTCTGCCAGCAATTAATGCTAACATTAGCAACTCGGCGTCCTTGACGAGTAATTTTACATTCAGCAAACGTATCTTGATGTAAACCCGCACGTAAATAATCAATTGAAAAATCGATAATTTTTGGCACTTTCTTAGCTTGCATAAATACCATTAACTGCACAATCGCCGACATTTCCATAAATCCAGCAATAACCCCGCCATGTATGGCTGGCAGAATAGGATTACCAATGTTGTCATCTTTAGTTGGCAGCTTAAATACCATTTCATCACCAAAGCGATCAACACTCATCCCGATAAATTGGGTATAAGGGACTTTCTCTAATAAATAACTATAGTCATTTAAATCAATGGCCCGCTTAACCACATCATGAACATTAATATCGCCCACAGTTAAACTGGCATTGCCTGCCTGCATAACTTCAACACTTTGAGTATCAGGCTGGTTATTAGCAGCTGAATTGACTGCACTTGCTTCATCAGCGCAGCCCATCAAAGCTTGTCTAAACTCTTCACCCACCATTTCTGGACTAATACGCATAAATGAGCCAACAGCATGCGCAATAGGATCATCAATACTGTCTTGATAAGCAATCGCACGGGTAAACGCCACATTGGCCGACAAACGATAACATTCTGCAAATGCATACAGCGGTTTGTTTGGCTCAGCCGGTTTCATGTAGTCAACCCGTAAATCTAAGGTTGGCGATATTTCTAAGGATTTATACTTCTCTAAAATAGCGCATACAACAGAAGTGCCGGATGCGGTATCAATTATCGTAGTCACCACACCGCCGTGTATCACCCCAGTATCTGGGTCACCAATGATATCTTGGCTATAAGGCAACTCCAGTAATACGTGATGTTCACTGGCTTCTAACGCACTAATATTCAATCGACGGCAATGGGCAAGCTGATTAACAAATCGGCTTGCTACGCCGGTTAACGGAAAAAAATCACTGTTTATTTTCATGTTATTAGTATTAATCCAACCGACTTAGCATTGGCCCAAGTGACTTACCGCCAAGTAGATGCATATGGATATGGTAAACCTCTTGGCCACCGTGTTTATTACAGTTCATGATTAAGCGGTAACCATCTTGTGCAATACCCGCTTCATCAGCCAGCTTTGCCGCAACTGTCATCATTCGCCCTAATGCCAGTTCGTCAGATGCTTTTACATCATTGGCTGTGGGGATCAAATGGTTTGGAATAATCAGAATATGTGTTGGTGCCTGTGGGTTTATATCGCGAAAAGCGGTGACGAGCTCATCCTGAAACAAAATGTCGGCAGGAATTTCTCGGCGTATAATTTTACTGAAAATGGTTTCTTCAGCCATGATTGATCATCCTTTTGGTTATTATAATCGAAGTAGTGAAAATCATTGTTGAATGCGCTAATCAAGCAGCCAACTAAGCGCTTGCTTAACTATATAATAGCTACTGCTGCATTTGTCACTTAAGCCAAGCAAGTTTAACACTTTGCTATTAATCACTGTTGAATGTTGTTGGCACTATCAAGCCAATTTTGACAGCTCGATTAACTATAGCAACGCTCACTTACTTAGAGTTTATCTAGGCATTATCACATCATTGTTATCAATGCTAAAGGGGATTTATTTGAAGTATCCCCAGCAATTAACATTGAAGTCGCTAAAAAAACGCTATATTTCTTGGTGGTTACCTTTAAACCTTATGCAATTAGACTTCTTAGGCATCTTTTTGATCACCACATAATGAAAGCTTGGCTTAACTTAACCATAATGAAAGCTAAGCTGCTTATGTGGTTATCGCCTTAAGGGCTGCGTCTGTGTATCTAGAAGTTTACCCCCAGAAAACATAAAAGGCGCCATTGGCACCTTTATCGTGATTGAAACATAAGGGACTGTTAATTAGGGGCTATTTATTCAGGACGGATAATTAGCCACGCTTAATTCTGGCACTGACTTGCGCTTCTTTATGGGCTTCTAACCAATACTTTTGCAAGGTAGTATTTTGCAAACCTGTAGTGGCATCCCCTAGCCTCCAAGCCCCTTTCCAAATGCCATCGGCAATAAGATGCACAACAGCGCTCTCAATGGCTGCGACTACGCATAAACTCACAGGCTCATTGGAAGTATAACCCGCTTCAGCCTCTAACAAATCTTGTGCATCAATAAACTTAAATACACCCGCGGTAATTTCTTTTGATATCACCGATTTGGTGGTGGTAACACTACTGAGTAATCGGCCAGTTCGAATATCCACAGCGCGTAAATTAACGGTAATGCTATCGACTCGGTATTGACCTGAAGCGCCAATGCCTAAATACCGTGCTCCAGCACCGCCCGTTTTAATATTTGTGTCATAGGCAACAATGCCACCTTCCATTAATACCTGCGCACTATTAAGTTGCGGTAATTTACTGGCATCACCTTTAAGTCCTGCCCGTAAAATTTTACGTTCTGTTAATAGGTTTTGCAGTCCTTCACGCTCAACGGGTATAAACCATGCTGAATCATTAAGTGACTGGGCTAAAAATGCCGTACCGGATTGTGGCACTGCCGTTGAAAAGTTACTTGATGGAATGGGCTTGTATTGTCCTGTTTGATCGCGAAAATCATATACTGCAGCAACCATCGCACCTTGTGGAAAAGGTAAACTGGTTAGATCGTAATAAGTTTCACCTTTAGGCATTAAACTTGAAGTGGCATCTATATTTTCAAATTCTTCATCAATTGATGAGCAAGCTGTTAAAGATAGTAGGCACAAGCTAATAATTAATTTTTTCATTATTAACCCCCGACACTGTCATCAACAATACCGCCAACTTCAATAATGGTGGTTTCACCGGTTAATACGTCGGTAATATGAACAATCAATGAGCCGTCTTCATTAACGACATTAATTTCAAAATCATCAGTTAATAGATAACCTTCCCCCCCATTGGCGGCATCATTAAAAAGTTGGCTCATCAACCGAGACTGTAACGAACTTGAGAGACGTTCTAATGCTGTTGGGGCCACATAACCTGATCCACCACTACTTTCATGGTCATTTTGCGCAGCTGCATTAGCCAGTAGATATGAGCCATTTAAATAGCTGCCACCAAAGGCTGGGTTTACTGGTTGATAAATAAGTTGAGTGGCAAAGCAATCAACTGAAAGAATGAGCAATATTGAAGTAAATGTTATTTTTTTCATTTTGGCTTTCCATGCTTAGAATTCGTCAGGTGCGAGATCTGGGTCAAACAACGCTCCTAAAACGGCTTGTTCATTTTGCTTAACTACCGCAGAGTTAACGCGTTTAGCGGCATAATTGGCTTGGTCATCTATATTCCGACTAATAGGCGACACAAAAGTCACAAAAACGGTTTTTCTGTTTTGTTGTATTAATATTTTGCTACCACTTCTTGCTGTAGCTTGTTCAATAACGGTGAGCCCGGTATGTTTAGACTCGCCACCAATATCTCTGTATGCCGCGACAAATTCACGGTAAAAGCGATGGCCGAGTCGGGTCATCGCACGGTTTAAGATTAACCCATCAATTAAATCAGCTTCATCCTTAGGGACGGCATCATTAATATTAATAGGCTTAGTTTTGGGAGCTTTTTGAATATTCTTATCTGTCGCTGACGTTGTTGGCTCTTTGGCATTCTTAAGCTTTTCTGCGTGGCTTTGATCTATTGGCGGTTTATTTTTAGTGCTGATTTGCTTTAAAGAAGGTTCAGTCACTAAAGTTGATTTAATATCTAGTGTTGACTCTGTAGATAACCTTGATTCAGTAACTAAAGGTTTTGTTACTGAATTACCAGCGGCAATGACATGACTTGAAAAGATGAACAGAAAAAACATCAATAAGATGCTTTTCATACTCTAACCTCATGCATGTGAGTCTGTGCCCAAGCTATTGCTTGACCGCGACTGGATACCCCAATTTTTCTGAAAGCGCGATATAAATGAGTTTTAATTGTACTCTCGCTGACAAACAATTGATTGGCGATATCCAAATTTGTACTGCCAGCCAGTAACGCTTGAAGTACTTCTCTTTCACGTATGGTTAAATGCTCACTATCATCGTCAGCTTCATCACCAGTGACTGATTTATGTAAATCATGGGGTATAATGCTGCGACCTTTAAGTATTTCGTTAAATCCACTGCTAATAGCGGTAAGTTCAGCATCACTGTAAAATACACCAAACGTTGTAGCTGGGTGGATCAAAAATTTTGCATCAACTTGTTTGGGGAAATTAATAAATACCGTTTTCACCGAGCTGTGTTCGCGTTCGATTAAACGCTGTAATTGATAAGCTTGTTGTAAATCTATGGTAGCTAAATCAAACACCACTAAAGAGATTTCATGTGAATTTAATTTAGTACTCATAGTTGCTGGAGTTGCTTTAGCTAGCTTGACCAAAAACTCTTGGGGCCAACGACAATCAAGTAGGTCAACAAGCAATTGCGAACGAGAAACGATCATCCAATGAATAACTTTAAACATCACTTATCACTCCATGTTAATGTAAAACAGTCCTGAAACAATAAAGTCAGGTTAGCAAGCCAACCTGACTGATACTATTAGCCAAAAGAGTGTTTAAATTATTTTAAATATACTTTTGTACTATTAAGGCATCATCACTGCGCCTTGATTAATGGTCACAGAGTTACCATTACCAAAGGTGTTTACTGACGAATTATTACCCATATCAGTTTGTGTTACTGCAATAACATTTGTACTGCCACTGATATAAACATCAGCAAAGTGATTTGTACCGGTTTGGCTAATATCAAGATCATTAGTTGAACCAAACCAAGACTCTCCAATAGCTTCGTTCAAGCTGCCTACCTGTACAATATCAACCATTGAGCCAGTACTTGCACCGTCGGCATAAGCGCTATTATCATCACCAGTTTGCGTCACATTGACAACATTATTGCTTCCCCATGCACCCGCACCAAAACCGGTCCCATAAGAATTAGTTGCATTGTCGTTATCAGTCACAGAGTTTCTATTACCGGTTTGAGTAATAGTAATAGTGTTGTTGGCGTTATATCCTGTTTTTGCACCAGCATAGTTATCATCACCAGTTTGGTATACAGATACTGTATTTGTTACGCTATCAGGCAATTGAGTAACCAATGCCTCGTTTGAAATACCTGCTTGAACAACAGTTGCAGTATCACCGCTACCAGCTTGATTGACTGTCGCTAAGTTACTCATATCGCTTTGGGTAACCGTGGCAGTATTATTGGCATTACTTTGATTAACAAATGCCATTTGACCGTCACCAGACTGAGTTACGGTTGTAGTTTGGTTAAAGTCTGATTGCTCCACAGTAGCTTGACCATTAACACCACTTTGCATCACAGTAGCCAAACCGCTATCACCAGACTGGTTAACATCAGCCTCATTATTCAAATTAGATTGAGTAACAAATGCCTCGTTACCATTGCCCATTTGCATCACTGCAGCATCATTCGACAAGCCTGTTTGTACAATATCTGCCCAGTTATTATCGCCAGATTGATCAATTACCGCGACTGTCTCTTCCAAAGCATTATCTGTTAGCGTATTTGTTTGCTGAAATATGCTACCTGTATTGCCAGCTCCAGCCTGCGATATGGTCGCTTCTGCACCATCTGAATTATCCTGCTCAATGTAGGCATCATTACCAGTGCCAACAGACTGATTAATGGTGGCATCGGCAAAGTCAGACACATAATTGTTAATTTCTGCAGTATCACCATCACCTAACTGATTGATGGTCGATGATGCGCCATCGGCATTTTCTTGCGTAATAGTTGCAATATTACTGTCACCCACTTGATTTACTGCCGCTTCTGCAGCTTGGGCATTGTAATATTTCTGCACTATATTCGCTTTATTCAAACTACCTTCAGTATCAATAGTCGCTGATGCTGTAGCGGTTGAATTATGCTGAGAGATTGCCCCTTCATTCCCATTACCCACTTGAGTAATAAAAGCTGCAGTATTTGAAGTATCAGCTTGAGTCACTTCTGCAGAATTCTCATCACCAGATTGTGATACTGTTGCTGCATTTGACTCGCTATTGACTTGCTGCGTAATCATGACAGAATTATCATTACCAACTTGGTCCACTGTTGCCATGTTACCATCACTAGCATGCGCACTAGTTGAAGCAAATAGTACAGCTGAAATTAATAAAGCTAATTTTGAATGTTTCATTATTGTCTTTCCCTATACGTTTAGTTAGATAAATTATCTTTGGGTGATCACAACATCTTGTGAGTTTCCCCATTGAAGTACACCCACTGCGTTTCCAGACCCGTGCTGCAGGATCTCTATCGAATTGTCGTAACCACTTTGCTTAATTAAAGCTAGGTTCCCAGTTCCTGTTTGCATCACATCGAGGTATAAATTTTCTCCGCGTTGCAACGAAACAACCGCATTTCCAAAACCCATCTGCAAGATTTCAGCCTCAATATTGGCACCAGACTGCCTAAGGCCTGCAATATGATGCGAGCCTTGCTGATTAACATTTATTGAATTATTAAAACCGAATTGTTGAGATTGAAAACGATTAGCGCTACCAGACTGATATAAGCTTAATGAACTATCACTGCCATCTTGTGAAACTCGAGCTAAATTAGCCCCACTGGCAAGTTCATCAAAATCACTTAAATCAGACTGACTGAAAGTAGGAAAAGAAGCTAGACAGACGACAAAGGCAAATGAAATTGCTAGTATCTTAGTTAAGCGATGTAAATACTTACTTTTTAATACGTCCATGCTTTCTGCCTTTAACATACTGAAAGGAGATTTCCTTTCACATTTTCAGTGTGTAAAGTATTGATGATTAATATTTATTCTGAATCCTCCTCGAGTATTAAAACTGCATAGACTAATAGGTAAAAAATCATCGCCCCCCCTACTTTAGTACTATTCCTTAAATCGAAATATCAACATTTATAATTGAATTAATGAGTAAATACATGTAGTTAAACCCAACTTCACATTGAAGATTTTGTACTTTCTTTGGGGTTGTATGTGCTAAAATTGCAATTAAAATTAAAAAAACATGGAAACTGACATAAACAATGTGAGAATTATTCGTTTTGAATTAGATTTAATGAAGATTTTTTGGTGTATTTAATGAAGATTAAAATAAAAGGCTCGAAATAATAAATTTAACTAACAATATAAATACTTTCTACTCAATACATTTTTACAGCCTTATAAAACATAGAAATGACAACGGCTCTACTCTCAATTAATGTCATTTTTAAATTCATCAATAATAATTAAACTTTAGAAAGCAAAGTAATACTAAAAAACAATTCTCATAATTTAATTAATAACGCACTAAATATCGCTATTTGGATAATTTCCACTGAATTTCATGAGCCATTTATTGGGATGTGTAAAATATGCCTCAGCCGCGATTGTCTACTGCTGATATTGTTATCGCTAGCGCCATAGTGACTTGTATCTGCAATACTGACTGTGCAGTGATGGCTTATCTATGCTATCGCTGTATTATTTCTGGCGTTATCAATATTCGCAGAACCGCAGCCTTAAGCCTCATCCATTGCGACCAGGTTTCTACGGGGTTACGGCGACCTCTTAGCCCTGAGCTTTTTCGCCATCAGATTAAGGCCTAAGCTCGATTATTATCCTCTAATTTAATCAATAATAATGACGCTATACAAATAGAGCGCTAGGCTGACCAGCATCGATCTGATTTGATAAACCGACTTGATAAACAGGCTAATAAACAGGCTGATAAACAGAAATAATCCCCTTGAAACCAAACTGATCTACATATGTGCCATTACCAGCTTATTTCTGGAAAATATCAGCCAAATGGCCCATTTAAATTTGATTAATCCATGTAAAAGGGGGGATGCTGAAAGGACGCGATGAAAAAATTTATCAATAATAAGCATCATTACGGGCTTCACAACTCTGATTTATTGTCGCGCTAGCAATATACATTTCAGCTTGAAAACTATCGAGCACTGATTGATCGCAGCTAACGCTCCATTAGCACTTTTCTTGCGGATTTTGCTATATGGCTAGCTTTCGATAGATTTACCGTTGGCGTTTATTAGCGCAAGTGCATTTACGCTACAGAGTTACTGATATATTGCAGCGGGGTTTTTACCATCCTTTTGTGTGATGGTTGCCGAAGAACCTAAGTACCTAAGTACCTAAGTACCTAAGTATCTAAGTATCTAAGTACCTTGCAGGACAATATCTGCAGTGTTTATTGAACCATCATGGTCAATTATTACAGTATTGCCTTCACTATTAAGCTGCTCAGCCACTGCTATTTCTTTTATCTGCATTTCAGCTAATAGTATGTACAGCTTCGATCTCTAACATCATTTAAGAGGCCCGAATTAAGAGCGCCTTATTAAGAGGCTTATGCCTCTTAATAAGCGTATGAGCTACATACCAGATCCTTGGTTAATCGTTACAGAGTTACCATTTCCATTTATGCTTACATTTGCATTCTGCGCCATGTCTGTTTGTGTCACCGCGATAATATTCGCATTTCCACTTGCTGATACATGAGCGTAATGTTCATTACCGATTTGGATTATATCGATATCACTACCAACACCTTCACCATAATGAGCAACACCTGACGCTTCATTTAAATCACCAACTTGACTGATATATATGTCAGATTCCCCATATCTTGAAAATGCATGAGCATCATTGCCATTACCGATTTGATCAATAATCGCGCTACTTTCAAGAAAACTTTGAGCGGTACCTGAATTATCATTACCAATTTGAGTCACGCTGGCGATGCCGCCTCGGTCCCAAGAGCCTGCGTACCCTCTATTACCATTACCATGTTGTATAATTAATGACTGACTATTGCGACTTGAATTAGCTGTAGCTTCAGCGGAAATCGCTCGGGCGACATTATTATCACCTAATTGCTCAACCTCTACTGTAAGGCCCGTAGTCACATTAAATTGAAAAAAATCGACCATATTTGAATTACCCACTTGAACAATATTTATGGATTCATTGATACCGACTTGTTCCACTACTGCCGTATTACCCATGCCGACCACAGAACCGCTTTGATTAATTGATACAGTATTGTCCATGTTAGCTTGGGTAACATTGGCTATATTGCTGGCATCATCTTGAATGATTAATGCCGTGTTATTGATCCCAGTTTGTTCGATATCGGTGTGGTTTTCTGTGCCCGTTTGAGTGATGACAGCATCTGAAGATAAACCGATTTGACTAATAAAGGCGTTATGGCGCTCACCGGTTTGGGTTATCACTGCGACGGTGTCTTCAGTGACAGAGTCACTTAAATCACCCGTTTGTTGGAAAACCTCTGCTGAATTGTCCATCCCCGCTTGGGTTATGGTGGCAGATGCGCCATCGGAATTATCTTGGTTAATATAAGCATCATTACCGCTGCCAATCGATTGATTAATGGTGGCATAGGCAAAGTCTGACACATAGTTTCTGATTTCGGCATTATCGCCATTACCCGTTTGATTAATGGTAGATAGCGCGCCATCGGCATTATTTTGCATGACTTTAGCACTATTACTATCACCCAGCTGATTCACCGATGCGGTCGCATTTAAGCCATTATAATATTGCTGCTCGATTTCAGCGCTATTACCGTTACCTTCGGAGTTTATTACTGCCGATGCAGTTTGTGTTGAATGATGCTGGTCAATTTTAGCGTGGTTTTCATCACCCTTTTGAGTAATGGTTGCAGAAGATTCAGAGGTATTTTGCTGAACAATATCAGCCCTGTTTAATGAACCATCTTGATCGACTATCGAAGTGTTAGCGTACCCATACGATGACACAACAGCTAAATTGTCCATCTTATTTTGAATAATTGAAGCATTATTACCACCATCAACCCCATTTTGATGACTTAGGTTTGCAATAATATTGTTATCTTTTCCAACTTGACTAATAATTATTTCATCAGCCAATCCGTAAGTACGAGCAATTGCATAGTTACTTACACCCACTTGCTCAATATTAGCATTAGAGCGATAAGCACCAGTAAAAGCCCATGCAACGTTATCATCACCTTGTTGATTTATACCCGCCGTACTTCCATCATACCAGCTTTGTGCTGTTGCTCGATTTCCCGTCCCATCTTGATAAACAGTTGAAATATCCCCTTCTCCATAAGTTAATGCCCTAGCAGTATTTGAAGCACCTAGCTGAGTAATGTCAATGCTACTATTTCCCCCAGAATAGGTGCGAGCAGTTGCTGTATGACTGCTACCCGTCTGCTCGACTGAAATATTGTTACCAGAATCTGAACCCCATAAGCTTGTTGCGGGCTGCAATACTGTCGCGGTATTCATTTCACCAGATTGGTCAACTGAAACCTTGTTATCTGCATTATGTTGCTCAACGTCGGCAAAATTCCCCTTACCAGCAGTTGAGCCACTTTGTGTAACAATCACTGAGCTATTTTCTCCATATAAACGTAACTTGACTCTATTATCTACATCACTTTGACTTACCGTTGATGTACTGTTTTCACCATATATGAACGCACTCACATCATTATCTTTATCACTTTGAGTCACTGTTCCGGTATTGTAATTTCCTCGCACAAAAAGGTCTGCAGTATTTTCCATACCGGATTGATCTAATATTGCTGAATTCTCGTTGCCAGAAGCGACAATATATGACCTGTTATAGATATCTTTTTGAGTAGCGAATACAAGGCTATTACTTCCACGAACCCCAAAGATGATAGAATGTTGACTGCCTACTTGGCTTATGTTCACAACTGCACCTGTTCTTTCCTCAGTAGCATCTATGCCTCCTTCAGCTAAATTAAATTCTCCATTTTGGCTGATTTGAACGTGGCTAGATATACCGGGTCCAGAAGTAGCATGCACATAATTTTCTTGGCCGACTTGCTCAACATCAATTGTACTTTCGCCATAACTTTGTGCAGTTGCAAAGTTATCATTACCTTGCTGAGTCATGCTGACAACTCCGCCGCTATCCCAAGTGTCAGCAAACCCTCGATTATCATTACCATATTGCTTAACCAGTGACTGGCTATTGAGGCTTGAAAGCCCCAAATCTTCTGCGGAGACGGTACTTGCTGAGTTTCTATCGCCGATTTGCTCAATATCAACAAGGTTACCTACGGTTGAATGGTATTGAAGAGCCTCTGCAATGTTTGAGTTACCCACTTGGACAATATTGATGGTTTCATTAATGCCGTTTTGTTGCACCATTGCCGTATTACCCATACCGACCAAAGAGCCACTCTGATTAATTGATACAGCATTGTCCATGTTAGCTTGGGTTACATTGGCTATATTGCTAGCATCATCTTGAATGATTAATGCCGTGTTATTGATGCCAGTTTGTTCGATATCGGTGTGGTTTTCTGTGCCCGTTTGAGTGATGACAGCATCTGAAGATAAACCGATTTGACTAATAAAGGCGTTATGGCGCTCACCCGTTTGGGTTATCACTGCGACGGTGTCTTCAGTGACAGAGTCACTTAAATCACCCGTTTGTTGGAAAATCTCTGCTGAATTGTCCATCCCCGCTTGGGTTATGGTGGCAGATGCGCCATCGGAATTATCTTGATTAATATAAGCATCATTACCGCTGCCAATCGATTGATTAATAGTGGCATCGGCAAAGTCTGACACATAGTTTCTGATTTCGGCACTATCGCCATTACCCGTTTGATTAATGGTAGATAGCGCGCCATCAGCATTATTTTGCATGACTTTAGCACTATTACTATCACCCAGCTGATTCACCGTCGCGGTTGCATTTAAGCCATTATAATATTGCTGCTCGATTTCAGCGCTATTACCGTTACCTTCGGAGTTTATTACTGCCGATGCAGTTTCTGTTGAATGATGCTGATCAATTTCAGCGTGGTTTTCATCACCTTTTTGAATGATGGTTGCTGAAGATTCAGAGGTATCTTGTTGGGCAATATCTGCGGTATTTAATGAACCATCTTGATCAATGATCGCTGTATTACCTTCCGTATTACTGTCACTGGCAAATGCGCTAGCTAAACCCAAGGTTGCTGTAATCAATATCGCTATATATGTTTGTTTCATCGTGGTATTTCCTTTTACGCTTTGTTTGTTACTTTCCTTGGGTTATGGCAACATCTTGCCCATTACCCCATTGCAGCACGCCTACGGCAAGGCCTGAACCATACTGTTTTATGCCAATTGAATTATCGAATCCGCTTTGTTTTATCAACGCCACGTTTGCAGTGCCTGTTTGCATAATATCCACATAAAGGTTGTCACCATCTTGATATGACACCAGCACATTACCGGCCCCCATCTGCAAAATTTCAGCTTCGATATTGGCACCAGACTGATAAACAGCAGAATATTGTTGCGACCCTTGTTGGTTAACTTGAATGGAATTAGTGTGCCCCAATTGTTGAGCATAAAGTTGGTGGCCAACACCTGATTGATCCAGTGTTAAATCATGATCAAAACCATCTTGGCTCACTTGAGTCGTATTTGTTAAGCCAGAAAGCTCATTAAAGTGACTCAAATCTGGCTGACTATAGCTCGGTAGGCTCACGAGGTTCATCACCAAAAATAGTAACGCGGCGAATATAGTAGAATGTGTTCTGGGGCGGTTTTTTCGATGAGTTGTTATTATTGGCGGGTGCATATCCATGCTTCATATCCTTATTAGAATGAAAGACGTTATTCTTTCAATACCTTCATAATAAGAGTATGGACTGACTATTTTTTGTTCGAATCATCCCCTAGTATTAAAATCTTACCAGGAGTTAAAATCAAAACTTTAGGACGATAAAAAGAGGAGAAACAATGCTGGCTGAGTCATTTATTTAAATAATAAATACATCGACCAAAGAAATAATGTCACGCTCAGCGTTTGCCAAAACTTAATGGGATTACGCTGAATAAACGGAATAGACGTTTTTGACGTGGTTGAGGCAGGAGTCGTTAACGCATGTAAAAATTCACTACTATCGGCAAAACGACAAGCGGGTTCTATTGCTAATGCTTTTTCTAATGCTTTATCCATCCACTCAGGCACCATAGGGTTGGTTGCATAAACAGGAATATTAACCAGTTTTTCAAAATCTTTTCGAGTTAAGCATTTACCTAATTGACCTTTAAAAGGTTGTTCACCGGCCAACATCTCATAAGCGATAACAGCAAAAGAGAATAAATCGGCACGGCCATCAGATTGATAACCCAGTATGACTTCAGGCGCAGTATAATCTGCGGTGCCCAGAATGGTATCGCGTTTGAGCGGGGTGGTGATTTCAGCAATACCTTTAATGTAACAGGCGCCAAAATCGATAATTTTAACAATCCCCTCTCGAGTGATAAAAATATTGTCCGGCTTTAAATCTTGATGCAGGGTTTCTTTACTATGAAAAGCGCGAATACCCGCCTCAACTTGTTTTAAAAGCTGCAAAACATCTTCAACCGGGCCGCGTTGATGTTGCGTCATCCAATCTGCTAAGCTCAACCCTTGTAAATAATCAGTGAGATAATACAGCGCTGACTTTGGCACCTGATGGTCGACAACGTTAACCACATGAACACTGTTTATTCTGTGCCCTATCCAGCTTTCAAGCATAAAACGCTCAATATAAGCCCCGTCATCAATGTAATTTACCGACGGCGTTTTCATGCATTTTTCAATACCTTGCTTGTCTTTTACCACATAAACTTGGCTGCGCTGACTTTGATGAATAATCCCCGTCACTTCATAGCCATCTAACTTCATCCCTACTGATAGTGGCGGCGGAAAAGGTCGGCTGGCGAGTTTATGATAAACATCGTCAATAGCTTGGGTTGGCAGCTGTGAGATTGAAATTAACTGCGCACTGAGGTTATCTTGGCTGTCTAACAGATAGGCTTTATCGACCAGTTTTTGACAAAATGCTTCACATAATTCATCGGTAATTTCAGCATGGCTTTGTTGTAGATGAATCAACATTTTTGACAATTCATGATCGGTCACCACATCATGGATACCATCCGTCGTCAGTAAATACATGTCATCTAAAGCAAGGTTAACCTGCTTATAATCAACATCTAACTTTACATCCATGCCAATAGCACGGGTAAGGTAACTGGAAAATTGATTAACTGAAGTGCTGTGATCACGACTTACCTTCATTAACTCACCATCGCGAAAACGATAAATTCGTGAGTCACCAACATGCAGCATATGCGCCGAGCAAGACTTGAAAACCAATGCACTAAATGTACACACATAGCCTTTTCTGGCATCGCGATAATCTTGCCCTAAGCCATACAACCACCTATTTAACGCCGTAAGAACACGGGTACTGGATGTTTGAACGCTCCAGGATTCTGGCGTTGAATAGTAATCAGCGATGAAGTTACTCACACTGATGGCAGAGGCTTTAGCACCACCTTCAGCTGCGCTAACCCCATCGCTGATAACACTCACAATACCTTTGGTGGTTAACATTAAACCTGAAGGAATTTTAATGCCTATAGCATCTTCATTTTCCGCTTTTCTGCCTTTATCTGAGACTTGACCCGCCTTTACTTCCAACACACCCGATATAGGCAGTTGGTCTTGGGTTCTATTTTCTTCATGCAGCTTTACATTAGATTCAGTCTTAAGTTCAGACCCTAATTTAGACTCAAAATTAGCATTAATCACCCAATGTCCACCTTTTAATAAAAACGACAACACCGCTAAATTCATTAGCGGTGTTTTCAGGGTTAGTAACAATAGCGTTTAGCATTATTTATATTAAGTCATAACCAATAATATAAACTAGTTAACGCTAATCAAGGTAACTTCACCTTCTTCATTCACCTCAGCGATATGGCCTTTGGGTTCAGTCATGAAGAATAAAGTAATAAACCCTAGCACCGCACTGACAGCAATAACATTAAAGAACACGGGTGTCGGTACCATAGAGTAGACCGTTAAAAAGAACACCGCGCCGACATTACCATAAGCACCTGTCATGCCTGCTATTTGCCCTGTTAATCGACGTTTAATCAGTGGCACTGCAGCAAACACAGCACCTTCACCGCCTTGAACGAAGAATGAACACGCCATTACCACCACAATAGCTAAAGGTAATGACCAAGTACCATCAATGTGGCTTACGGCGAAGTAACCAACAGCTAGACCGGCAGTTAAAATCATCAATGTTGTCTTACGGCCAAACTTATCACTTAACCAACCGCCGCCAGGACGAGACATTAAGTTCATAAAGGCATAACTTGAGGCAACCATACCCGCTTGCGCCATCCCTAAATCAAATGTTTCAGCAAAAAACAGTGGCAACATTGATACTACGGCGAGTTCTGATCCAAACGTCGTAAAATAAAGCACATTAAGTACAGCCACCTGTTTAAACTTATAACGCTCAAACTCAGGCACTTCTTTCACAAAAATATCTTTATTCACTTCATAGGTTTTATAAACATCAAAAATGAAAATTAGCACTAATGAAACATAAATGATGTAAGTCATTTGTTGCTCAAGCATGCTCACGCCTGCTGGAGATAACTTCCATGCCAGTAATGCAAGCGTGGCATACATCGGGATCTTCATAAAAATCAGCAGTGCGAAATCACCTTTACTGGTTACCTCTAAGCCACCCGCTTTTTTCGGTTTAAAGTAAGTCGAACCTTTTGGGGTATCGGTGACGTTAAAGTAATAAACAAAAGCAAATATGAAGCTCATTAAACCGGTAAGACCAATGGCATAACGCCAGCCATCTTCACCGCCAAAGTAAATGGCCACCGCAGGCAAAGTGAACGCTGAAGCTGCGCTACCAAAGTTGCCCCAACCGCCATAAATACCTTCGGCCGTGCCTAACTCTTTAGCTGGAAACCATTCACTGACAATACGAATACCAATAACAAAACCCGCACCAATAAAGCCAATCAGGAACCGAGCCATGGCTAATTGCTCAAATGAGTCGGCAACCGCGAACATAAAACAAGGTATGGAACAGACCCCCATTAATACTGAGTAAGTCAGTCTCGGGCCGTATTTGTCGGTCACCATACCGATAATAACCCGAGCTGGGATCGTTAACGCCACATTCAAAATAAGTAAGGTTTTGATTTGTGACTTTGTTAATCCTAAGCTGTCAGCAATAACACTGAGTAAAGGCGCGGCGTTAAACCACACCACAAAAGTGATAAAAAATGCTACCCAACTCAGGTCAAGACTTTCATCTTGCCCGAAAACGAAAATAGATTAAATTTCTGAGAACTCATACTGCACGTCCTTTTATTTAGCTAAAACCAATACCTGGCCTGCTTCTTTTTTAATTTCGTATGGCGAGGCAACCAAAGCATTGTCTTCAAGACAGATACCTGTTGCTAAGCTGTAGTGCTGTTTATATAGCGGAGAAGCAACACATAATTTACCTTCAACTTCGCAAATTAGCCCACGGGCTAACAAACTCACCCCTGTTGCAGGGTCAACATTATCGATGGCAAATAAACCGTGTTTGCCTAAATCAAAAATGGCAACGGCTTTACCTGCAACCCAGGCGGCGATACCAGTACCTTGCGGCAAAATGGACTCATTACATACATTCACCCAACTCATACCAACTCCTCCGCAATTTCTGATTCTAATTCTGATTCAATTTCTTTAATCGCAATGTTTCCTGCACCGGTAGACGACATAGCAGGAAAACGCTGCTGACGGGCGCGATGATACAGGTGTGTTTCACCTTCAGGCTGAGCATCAGGGTTAACGAACTCATTAAAACGGGCAAGATATTCAGGTTTTTCAAGACTGGTTTTCCACTCACATTGATAAGCCGCGACCACTTTGGCCATTTGACTATCAAGCTCTGCAGCAAGGCCTAAACTATCTTGTATCACCACCGACTGTAGATATGCTAAACCACCTTCAAGCGACTCCATCCACACTGAAGTGCGTTGTAATTTATCAGCGGTTTTAATATAAAACATCAGAACTCTGTCGATATATTTGACTAAGGTATCGGTATCTAAATCGGTAGCAAATAAATCACCATGACGTGGGCGCATACCGCCATTCCCAGCAACATATAAGTTCCAACCTTTATCGGTTGCGATAACACCAATATCTTTGCTTTGGGCTTCTGCGCATTCTCGAGTACAACCCGAGACAGCAAACTTAATTTTATGGGGCGCACGTAAGCCTTTATAGCGGTTCTCTAAATCAATGGCTGTAGACACAGAGTCTTGAACACCATAACGACACCAAGTGCTACCCACACAAGATTTAACCGTACGCAGCGATTTACCGTAGGCATGACCGGTTTCAAACCCGGCAGCAATTAATTTGCCCCAAATACTCGGTAACTCTGATAATTTTGCGCCAAATAAGTCGATTCGCTGACCACCAGTGATTTTGGTGTACAAGTCATATTCTTTGGCTACGGCGCCAATGGCAATTAAACCATCAGGGGTAATTTCACCACCTGCAATTCGCGGCACCACAGAGTAAGTACCATCTTTTTGTATATTGCCAAGATAGGCATCGTTAGTATCTTGCAACTGAACATGACTGCTCTCTTGGTTTAAAACATATTTATTCTGCAATGAAGCAAAAATTGACCCTGCTGCGGGCTTACAAATGTCACAACCAAACGTCGACCCAGCATTGGTACCAGCGTGTTTACCATGGCGAGTAATTAACGTCTCAAAGTCAGTAATGTTTTCAACTTGGCACAAGTGATACAAAGACTGTCTATCCTGTTCAAAATGCTCACAAATGCCAGTATTGCACTCAACCCCTTCTGCTACGAGCGCTTCATCCATGATTTTCTTCACCAATGGCGCGCAACCACCACAGCCAGATGCGGCTCGGGTGCAGGTCTTGATTTCAGCAATGGTATGATTGCCTTTGGTCACTGAAGTGGCGATATCAGCCTTAGTCACTTGATGACAAGAACAAACTATTGAGCTGTCTTTTAATTCAAGCGCCGTTTCATCACCCGTCATTAATAATTCAACCGCATTGCCTTCAATTGCATCTTGCGATAAATACAAATCCAGTAAACGGGCATAATCACTGTTATCGCCCACTAATACTGCGCCTTTAAGATATTGACCCGACTCATCTAACCACAGCTTTTTATATATGCCTGATTGATTGTCAGATAACTCCACAAATTGCGCATTGTCGAAACCGCGGCTTTCACCAATAGCGGCAACATCAACACCTAATAGCTTGAGTTTGGTGCTCATATCCGCACCAGTAAATGCCAATGATGGCGCAGGCGCCTTAGCAACTCCTGCCGCTAAATGCGACACAGCGACTCGCGCCATTTGATAACCTGGGGCAACTAGGCCAAAAATGCGGTTTTGCCATAATGCACATTCACCGATGGCATAAACATCGGGAGCTGAGGTTAAGCAGTTATCATCAATTGCAATGCCGCCGCGATCACCCATTTGCATACCGCTGCTTCTCGCTAATGCATCTTGAGGTCGAATACCGGCAGAAAACACAATCATGTCAGTTTCAAGAAAACTATCATCGTTGAATGTCATGCGGTGCTGTGCGCTCTCACCATCGATAATGGCGGTGGTGGCTTTAGAGGTATGTACTGATACACCTAAGTCATTAATTTTACTTTTAAGTAAGTCACCCGCTTTATCATTTAATTGTACTGGCATTAACTGTGGTGCAAATTCAACAACATGAGTTGTTACGCCAAGGGCCATTAATGCATTTGCCGCTTCAAGGCCTAATAAGCCGCCACCGACTACCACGCCAACTTTAGATTTTTTCGCCGCAGCTTCAATGTCTTGTAAATCTTCTATGGTGCGGTACACCACACAGCTTTCTCTATCGTTACCAGCAATAGGTGGGACAAATGGATAAGATCCTGTTGCAAGGACTAAACTGTCATAGGCTGTCGTTATGCCCGCTTCTGTGGTCACGGTTTTATTGGCGGTATCTAGCACGGTAATTCGGCTATCAAGGTGCAACTTTACCCCCCAATCTTGATAATCCTCAGCGCTAGTTAGCATCAATTCATCGGCACTACCGGTTTCAAAATATTTTGACAGTTGCACCCTATCGTATGCAGGTCGGGGCTCTTCACCAAACACTTCAATATCAAATTGCTGCTGCAACCCTTGACTACATAATTGCTCGATAAAGTGATGACCCACCATGCCATTACCTATTACTACCAGCTTGGATTTTGCATTTGCCATAGAAGGCTCCTTGAATTTTTGTTAAAGCCCTAAAAACAAAAAAGCGCCAGCCTCTGGGTTAACAGAGCTGGCGCCATTGCCAAAAGCCTTCAAATTTTAACTATAAACTGTTTAAACTACACTGTTATAGCGTCTCGATTAACGACGATTACGTGCACGCGCCATTGCATTTAGAAGTTAGAGATTCAAGCTACAGTTTGTCATGATGATAACGCTTGACCTAAACTCTTTATTTCCACGGTTATTTATTTACACAGCGATTTATTAATGCCAGCTAATGCTTCACACAACTTAATTGCTCACACGATCTAGCAAATACTAAGCATTGACTATGCCAACAAACATAAAATCGTAAGTCATTGTAAATATACAAAATAATGTATTAGCCTAAAAAGATACTAGGCTATACTGGTCACCACAGGCGCACTCGCACCAAATTGTTGCATTCGGTTCGTCCCTCTTTGATTTGCTTCAATTTGTTTTGCCGCTGCAATGATACTTTTTGCCATTTCAGCTACGGTTACCCCCTTGCTCATAGCCTGTTTTTGGATCAATTCATGCGCTACTTTTTCGCTAATACCCTGCAATTGCAGTAACGACTTGGCTTTTGACACCAGCTTCATCGCGACACATTTCTCATCTAATTGCTTCACTTTTTCGAGCATATTTGAAGCATTATCAAAGCGAATTTTTGCTAGGTTAACTAAAGAGCTTAAGCGTTTTGCTGACAGCTGCTCGGGTACGAAAGTCACCCTGCCACAAAGTAACAAACTGGCTAGATGATTTTCATCCCAATGCTGAGCATTCACAATAATGGGTAAAGCCGTATTCGATAACAAACGCTCAATAAATGCTTGCTGCAAGGGTTGTAACTCATTGGTTAGAAATACTAAACATGATCCGTTTCCTTTAAGCACATTTTGTTCTAGTTGGCTGAGGCTTGTTACTTCTACACATGCCTGAAACTGATTTAGTTGGATTTTATAATCTGTCAGCAATGCATTGTTATTAAATGATGGGTCACAATAGATATAATTAACCATATGCTTAACTCCTTACTGCATGACGAGTTGACGGAATAACGTTATTTTCAATATGTTGCCAAAGGGACGACCCCATGACATTTGAGTCTTGAATGACATATTTATTTCGCTCAAACCAGACTTTTTTGGCATGTTCTAAGGCATCATTAATAGCTAATCCTTTATTACATAGCACATTTACCAGCGCTATCGTGGCGGTGACACTGGCTATCGCTTGCTGTAATTGTGCCGTTGATAAATCGGCCTCAGCAATGTCTTCAGCCCGCCAAAGTTGCGCCAGTACAGCTGCAGACAAATCAGCTTGACCAAGCTTTGCCCCCACAAATGCCTCAAGTTGGGTAGGCAGATTAATCTCTGCAAAGTTAGCTTCATGTTGGCCATTAAAACGCAGTAAACCTACCCGAGTACTGACACGAGGGTTGATTTCTGTCTCCCCCTGCAGGCCTTTAAAAATAGCAATATCTGCCGCTTCTCTTTGGCAGCTATCCTTTGCCAAAAGCGCTGCCACTTGATGATGCAATTTATCTAATCCAGGATGAAAATAACTGCGTAGGCTAAATGCTGCATTACACGGGTTAACGCAGCGAACAGACATTTGAATAAAACTTCGTAAACCCAACTCTTGATGTAAAGCGCGGCAATCATTTAATACTGGAATAACATCTGCGCTGTTAAGGTAAATCAGCCCTGTTTTCGCTAACATTTCTGCGGCGGTTTCGGCGTTGTCACATTTAGGAATATCTAAAGCCGCAATATATGATTCAACATGACGACGATGAGGTAATGATTGACTATCTCCATGTAATACAATGGTTTTACCTTGTTTAGCCAGCATTTTTGCCGCTAATAATAACCAAGGTAACTGCTCGCGCTTACCGGCATATACCGGCCAATCAATATCTGCTTTAATAGTTTTCCACTGAGAAGAAACCAACTGCTTTAGCCCAGACGCTACACCAGCAAGTTCTTCAACTGACTCACCTCGCACTCGCATAAGCATCATCGCTGCCGCCATTTGCGCAGTAGAAATGTCACCACTTGCAAAACCTTTAATCAAGTAAGCGGCTTCAGCAAAATTCAAACTGCGGCTACCTTTAACCCCTTTGCCCATTGCTTTGATGAGCTTACGGCTATCAAAATCAGCGGCATTAAGCATATCTTGCGTTTGTTGCTCAACCATAAGCCACCTCCACAAAATCTGTTGGCTTGGCTTTTATATCAGACAATAAGCCAGCTAATTCTTGACCCACTGCAACCACTTCACCAATGATGATTAAGGTTGGGCCACTGTCTTTAATTAATGTCGCTTGCTTGGCCATATTGCTAACATTGCCATAAGTGATTAACTGATTAGGTCTGCCGCCATTGGTGACAAGTGCCACGGGTAAGTTTGCCTCAGCTTTAACAGACATAAGTCCTGCTGAAATTGCTGCTGCTTGCTCCTTGCCCATGTAAAAAACTAAGGTAGATTGTGCTTCTAATAAGCCTTTCCAATGAGTTGGAGCCTGATCTAGCCCATCATTTGTAATGCGGGTACCAGTGACTAACGTGACTGAACGAGCCATGCCGCGGTACGTTAGCGGAATACCTGTGGTTGAGGCGCAGCCTAAAGCTGCTGTAATACCAGGGGTAAATCGGCTAGCGATCCCTAATTTAGCAAGATACAGAGACTCTTCAGCCCCGCGCCCAAAAATATGCGGATCGCCACCTTTTAAACGTACAACTTTGAGTCCTTGTGTGGCAAGCTTTGCTAGTAAAGCGTTTATATCATCTTGCTTATAACTTGGCTGACCACAACGTTTACCCACAAAGTGGCGCTGACAATCTGCAGAGACTAATGAAAGAATATCGCTGCTGACCAAGCTGTCATAAACCAGCGCCTCAGCTTGAGACACTATTCTGGCGGCTTTAATGGTCATTAAATCTAATTGCCCGCAACCTGCACCGACAATTTCGACATCACCCGAAATCAAATCATTATTAGCGGCTGCGCTATTAAAGTTAATTAGCTTATTCAATGTATGACTCATTACGCCACCTCCTCTTGGGCTGATTTACGTTCTTGCTCTGACAACTCAGTCGTTATCTCAGCTAAAGCAATATGCCAAATATCATTGGCACATTGACCCACTTCACTGTGGCAGCTACCACATTGTCTGCCGCAGCCTAGCTCTGTTTGGGTTTCATCTAACGCCTTATCAAAATCTGCTTGTGTGATATCAGTGTTAATCGCTGTGGCGCTAGTAAAATCAGATGCTAAAGCACGTTTACTGAATACTGCATTATCAAGTTTTTGCAGCATGGCATATTCAATATTGGCTTGTGTGACACCGGTACAGGCACAAATTAGTGGGCTGTTACCAGCTTTAATCAGCTGATGTAATTGACGCATTAATGCAACATCTACTGTTTGACCAATAAGCAAATTCATCGCTTCAAGGGAAACAGCGACCTTTGTGCGACTTAACAGTTTCAGTGATACCAACAAGCCGTTACTGATATTGCAATGCACATGGATAATTTGCTGACTAGCAAGGGAAATTGTCCATTTTAAAGCGTGTACCGTTGACTGATAAGCAAATGCTGCATCTGTATTTTCAAAACCGATGTGATAACAACTGCCAGTGGTTAATGTTTGCTGAACATTCCAGTTCAGGCCTTGCATGTGTGGATCATGCAGACCAAAAACGATCCCTTGCAATGTCACAGCAACTTTAGTTAACGACACGGGTTGGCATTTAAACGCTGGCTGTTTTGAGTAAGGGTCAAACTGACTATCAAGTGGGGTATTAACGCCCTTACCTAACGAGAACTGCTCAGACCAATGCATTGACATAAACCCCAAGTCTGGCGCTTGGGAGTCATCTGCAACCACTCTTGCCACGGCAAAATTGGTTATTGATAAATTAGGGGCAGCAAAAGTTACCAAGTCGTCTTCAATTAATTTTAATTGCGCTAAAGTCGAAGGATGAACAGCAATAACAGGCTCTGGGATACTGGCTCTAAGCGCCGCAATATGACCTGTGCGGGTCATGGTGTGCCATTGATCTCGGCTGCGACCACTGTTTAAGCGTACTTGCCCAGCTGGCAAAGGGGCTATTTGGCAATCTGCAGTGGTTTCAATAAATTGCGCTTTTGATGATGCGGTGGCGAATATGCCATCGGCAAACAATCTTTGCTTATTGCCCCCTATGGCACCATGGTTAGCAGCAGGCCACTGCGTCGGTAGTAACTCATCATATTGCTCATCCGTTAAATCAGCCAAACCGCTTAAATCAAACTGCTTGCCTGGAAAAGATTGCTTTACAAGCTTAGATAACTGGGCAAATTCTTTAAAAACGGCAGCACTGTTTTTAAAGCTAAAACTTTGTTCAAAACCCATCGCTTTTGCGACTTCTGCCAAGGCCCACCAATCAGCTTTTGCAGTGCCTTTAGCTTGTATAAAGCCACGTTGGCGGCTAATCACTCGCTCACTGTTAGTGACAGTGCCACATTTTTCAGACCAACCCTGTGCAGGTAATAACACATCGGCTAATTGCGCAGTCGCAGAGTCTTGTGTTATCTCAGACACCACCACAAAAGGACAGGTTTCTAATGCCGCAGTTATTTTTGCAGTATTAGGCAATGACACCACTGGATTAGTGCCCATAATCCACACCGCTTTAATTGTTCCATCTGCCATAGCATCAAATAATTCAACGGCTGTGAGACCCTTATCAGTCGCGATCACCTCAGACTGCCAAAAATCTCCTAACACTTGACGCTCCGGCTCAGAAAACCCCATATGACAAGCAAGTTGTGTCGCTAAACCGCCCACTTCACGCCCACCCATGGCATTCGGTTGGCCTGTAAGTGAAAAGAAACCACAACCTTCCTTACCAACCTGACCAAGAGCTAAGTGACAATTGATTATCGCATTGCTAGTGTCAGTGCCTGCAATAGATTGGTTTACCCCTTGGCAGCTAGCTGTCATGACTTTTGCGTGAGAGATAAATAACTGATAGAAATCCTGCAACTGAGCAATAGGCACTAATAACGCTTGGGCAAGTGTTTCAACATCAGTGGCTTGACTGGCAACGTGTGCTAAGGTTTGAGTGAAGTTTTCAGTGTGCGCATCAATATATGGCTGATTTAACGCTTCATTTTTGGCAATGAAATTCAGTAAGCCATTAAATAATAACGTATCTGTCCCCGGCGCGATTTGAAGATGTAAGTCTGCTTGGCTTGCCGTAGCAGTTTTAGCTGGGTCAATTACGACAATTTTAGTGCCATAACGCTGGCGGGCTTTAATCATCCGCTGAAATAAAACCGGATGGGTCCACGCTGCGTTTGAACCCACGAGTACTATTACTTGTGCCTGTTCAAAATCGTCATAACAACCCGCTACAACATCCTCTCCATATGCGCGCATGTGCGCACTTACAGCAGAAGACATACAAAGGCGTGAATTGGTATCAACATTCGCCGTGCCAATAAAGCCTTTGGCCAATTTATTAGCCACATAGTAATCTTCAGTTAAAAGTTGCCCTGATAAATAAAATGCAACTGAGTCTGGTCCATATTGCGCAATAGTTTGTTTAAAGGTGTCAGCAATTGTCGTGATAGCTTCAGGCCAAGCAACTGACTTACCAGACTTATATTTGGGATAACGTAAACTATTTGGCTGGACTAAGCTTTCTAATAAACGCTCACCTTTGGCACATAACTGACCTTTATTGGCTGGGTGAGTACGATCACCTTCAAGCTCAAATCCAATGTCGTTAAGACTGCTAGGGGTTACACTTATTCCGCAGCCGACGCCGCAATAAGCACAACTAGATTGGATATTAGACATGCAACTTCCCTTCACTGACTCAAATTCAATGACAATAACGTCGCAAATCTCGTGCCAATTGCTAACTTAATGATTTACAAACCGTTTACAAATAAGGCAAATTTAAAATCGCTACTTTTGTTCAACAAAAGTGCACCAAGCCGCACCAATAACGCACATGTCGTTGAAAACAAAAGAAAATTAATACCACTTTAGAGGTATACCGTATAGGTAGTGTGATAAATGCTAAGCCATGAATTGAATATTCATGTGGAATTATTCTTTGAGCTAATGTCGGCGGAAATATAAAAGTTATTTATAAACAGCAAAACTGGGGCAATAAAAAAGCGCTGAATTTCAGCGCTTTTAAACTTTGCTTAAAGCTAAATAATCATCAGTTATTTAGCAACGCGGCCATCATCATGGCAGCTATCACAAGTCGGTTTTTCACCAACATTCATGTCATGTGGTGCGTGACAGTCTTGACACATTAACATGCCATCATGTGGCGCATGGTTTTCATCCATTTCCGCAAGTGTTCCGTGACAGTCTTGACACTGCGCGAACTCATGCTCACCGTCAGCAGATGGCTCGCCATCAGCATGACAACTTTCACAGCCACCCATTTCAGCGTGGAAATCAGCTAAAACTTCATCTGCAGCGAATGCATTTGATGACAAAGTTACTACAGCTAAAGCTGCTGCAAACATTGCTACAAGTATTTTATTGCTCACTATTATACCCTCCAGTTACGATAGTCAAAAAGGCTCTAATAGAGAAACCTTTAATCGATATCAATTTTCAGAACGACTTTTTTAGGCTCAGTTATAAACTTAGCTAACACTGGTTAATTTAGCAACACTAAATAGTCAGCGGCAAAATTCAATCATCATCTCTGACACCTAAAAAGCGTTACATAATGTATCACCTTGAAAAGAAGGTTATATTAACGAGTTAAAATAAAAAGGGAAGCAATAAAAAAGGAGCTATTAAGCTCCTTTTATAACCAAGATCACATTATTAACTATTTCTAAGGGCGCTAATACGTTTTTCTAGTGGTGGATGGCTCATTAAAAAGTCAGTCATTGAACGTTTACCGTTAATACCTAATGCTGACATTTGCGCTGGCATTGCACCCGTTTCTGGGCCAGTTTTTAAACGCTCTAATGCCGCAATCATCTTATCTTTGCCAGCAAGCTTGGCCGCACCTTCATCGGCTTTAAACTCACGAATACGAGAGAAGTAAGCCACAACCATAGACGCTAAAATACCAAATAACATGTCAAGTACGAAAACCACAGCCATGTATGCAAACATACCAAGACCTTCACCCTCTTCATCATTACTCGCAACGAAGTTATTCACAATACCTGCAACAACACGAGCGGCAAAAATAACGAAGGTATTCACGACACCTTGAATAAGGGTCAAGGTGACCATGTCACCGTTAGCCACGTGGCTAACTTCGTGAGCCAGTACGCCTTCGATTTCATCTTGGGTCATACCGTAAAGTAAGCCTGAACTCACAGCAACTAGCGCGTTATCTTTACTTGGGCCCGTTGCAAATGCGTTCATCTCTTCAGATTGGTAAATTGCCACTTCTGGCATTTTAATCCCAGCTTGCTGCGCTTGACGAGCAACGGTGTCAACTAACCAACGTTCAGTATTATCACGAGGGTTTGTAATAACTTCACAACCCATGGTTTTCTTCGCCATCCACTTAGAGATAGCTAAACTGATAAATGCGCCGCCAAAACCAAACATAGCAGCAAAAATTAATAAACCACTCATGCTTGATGTGCTTACACCAAGCAGAGACATCACAATCGAAGCAACTAGCAAAATGGCTAAGTTGGTGGCGATTAGTAAACCGATACGTAACATTACAACTCCTAACTGGCATTCATGCCGACATAAACTCAACGCCTGAGCTCAATGCTCAAGCTGACTTGAACGCAAAAATATTATTAAACACTTAACGACATAATATGTCCTAAAAAAGATATTTCAAGCGTCTAATAGAAAAAACTGACATAAAATGACAGATTAGTTAAAAATACCACACTAAGCCTAACCTCAGCTAAATGCTTAACTTAGTAGCGGGCAGAGTCTAGGCAGCTAGTATTAATCGAAACTTAAATCTAACCAGCATTTGCTAGAAAGCCTAGTGTTTAGCGGATAGATGGCGATTAATCTTTGTTAATATCGTCACTAAGGAGCAGAACAATAACTAATTTAATTAGTTAGCAATTTATAACCCTCATTCAGCCCAGTATCCCTTTTATTCATAACCTTACCTTGAACGCTGCGAGTGAGTTAACTGTTAAGTTTAGCTAATGGCTATTCATTCATAATGGGGCTTCCCGGTCATTGACATTAATCAGCATGCCGTCAACTTATAAATACCCATTTAAGTGAGTGGAGCACTCATGTCTACATAAGAGTATCAGCCAATAAAAAAGCGTTAAATCCTATAAGGATTTAACGCTTTCTTTATCACTCAATCCAGTGAACTCATTCAGTAAACTGACTCTAATTCATTAAAAAGTGTAGCTCAGTTTAACGTTAAAGTAGCGACCTGGTTGAGAATAAGTCTCTTCAGTCACGCCCATATTACCCATTAAGAACTTTGACTGACCCGCTACATCAGAATACTCAATATATTCTTTGTCAAACAGGTTAAACACGCCTGCACGTACCGTCCAGTTATCATTCACATGGAAGTTAGCCGTCAGATCAAATACTGCGTAGCCTGCCGTGTTATACACTTCGTTGAAATCCATACCTGGCAGTGCAATAGGGAAAATATCTAAATCCGTTGTACGATCCATTTGATCAGCAAAGCGCATGGTTAAGCCAAAGTTAGCTTCAGTGTTACCTAGGTAAGTATAATAATTTACTCCCAAGTTACCTTTTAATGGACTTACGCTATTTAAGTAATCGCCGTTCTGATCTTCGCCATGGGTGTAAGCAATGTTACCCCATAGTTCAAATTCATCAGTAAACCAATGACTCATAGACATTTCAGCGCCATAAAGAGTCACTTTGTCATAGTTGATATAACGATATTCTAATGAACTTGGAATTGCACAGCCGAACCTGCCGCCACACCCCACAAATTCCCAATCGATGTAATTATCAGCTTGAGTATAAAAAGTGGTAAATTCATATCGTGTGTCGCCATGATCACCACGAACACCCACTTCAATGGTGTTACTTGATTCTGACTCTAAGTCGTAGTTTGCCTCAATGATAACAGGGAATGGCATCGCGCCATCTTTGACTTCTAACTCACCCCACTTTTGATCTGGGGTTGGCATTTTGTAGCCGTAAGCATATTGGGCATACACATTCACGTTTTCAGTCATGTGGTATACAAGGCCAAGCTTAGGTGACCAAAAACCATCACTCATCGCGGCAAAATCTTCAGGATCACGGCCAGCATCTTCAGCTTGCTGTTGATCAGGGGTGTTTTTGAAGTAATCGTAACGCAGCCCCACAATACCGTTTAGTTTGCCGTCTAAAAAGGTCATATCATCTTGAACAAATATGCCAGCGCGTAAACTTTTCGTATCAGCAAATGAGAAGGTATCGGTTTCAGATGGCGTTGAATTGCCATTTTCATCGATATCTTGATAGCTGCGTGGGCGGCTCATTTCAGATTGCTCTACATCCACGCCATAAATAATATTGTGGTCATGACCGGGTAGTGACAATGCCTTACTAAAAGTACTGGCAAAACCAAAACGGTATTCATCAAACTGGTAATCACGGTGCTGCGTTATTGCTCGGTCTGCGCCACTGATACCATTAAAGTAGTCACGTTTCTCACTTTGGTCGGTTTTACCGTAATAGAGTACGAAATCAACATTGTCATGAATGATACGGTCTTTCGTTGAGCGTAAACGTAATGAGGTATTTAACGCTTGAGTTTGGCGGTCATAATCAATTGACTCATCTTTATCAGCATATTTTTCCCAGCGGTCAAGCTGCTGGTTCATGTAATCAACGGTTAACTGCAGATTAGTATCATCATTAAAGTGATACTTACTTTTTAGTAATAAGCTGTCAGTGACTAAGTCACTATCTGGTAATGTGTTGTAGTAGTTTTGCTGTTCTTCACCACTACGACGTTGATAACTGACTAGGTTATCAAAATCACCTGCTGCAAATGCGCTAGTAAAGCCACCGCTGAACTCATCGTTCATACCTGTGTAGCCGCCATTTGCAGAGAAATAATAATCACTGCCACGTAAGTAATCATCCGCATCTTTAGTGGTCATGACCATCACGCCACCTAACGCATCGGAGCCATACATAGTCGATGCTGCAGTTTTTAACACTTCAACTTGCTTTAAGCCTTCAACTTCAGTTAATCCGCGGCCTGTGCCTTCAGCGCCTGGGCCTAATGGTGATGCATACTGGTTATTAACCCGAACGCCATCTTTAACCATCATCACGCGGTTGCCGCCAATACCACGAATAGTCACCGAGCTTGGCTTACCTGCGCCGCCTTTAACATCAACGGCAGCTTCTGTTCTAAATAATGAAGCAAAGTCGGTGCTCATATTACGCGCTATCGATTCTTCATCAATAACCACAACCGAACCGGCAACTTGATCAAGTGTTTGCTCCATACGAGAACCAGAAATCACAATTACATCATGAAAATTTGAAATAGATTGTTTGATTTCTTCTTGCGATACAATTTCACCAGTATCCGCAATAACTTGAGGGGACAATGCCGCGGCAATCGCGGCACTAATTAACTTGATCGAAAGTTGCTTCATCAACACTATCCTTAAAAAACCTTAATAGGAATTAATCTCATCTTTAATGGCGCAGGATTCTAGCATGAACAAATTTTCACATAGCGATCATGATCTCAATATTCATTGTTGATATTCAGACTTAAGGGTTTTCTTATTTTTACATTGTTAGCGGTCACGGATATTTAATTAGCTGCAAAATAAAGCTAACAATAATTAACAGTTGAGCATCATTAACAACTCAAGATCCCAACACCCAAAGCGGTTGGCCAATGCCGTAGGGTTTCCATAAGGTTTTAAAGAGAAGATCATAGCGATGTTAAAAATATGCGGGGGAGTGAACAGTAAAAGCCAAAATACATGTTTAAAGGGTAAGTTTACCTTGATAAAACGACTAATCTAAAATCGTATAATATAAATACTCCCATGCGAACTGAACGCTATACATTGGTGGGTATGAGTTGACCTGATGCCAGAAAAACCAAAAGGCGTGTGACAGTGAGCGGTAGTCGTATACCAAGAAATAAAAGGAAATAGCCACTTTTGATGGGTGATATAAATGAAAAGGCCCAGCAAGGCATACAATACCACCCTGCGTATTTTTTCTGCCTTGGTAAACTCTGGTGCAAATTCGATGATTTCTCTCCTTGAAAATATCAAATGCTAAAACAACTACTTGTAAGCAAAAAGACAAAGGCTAAAAATCAAAACTTAAGTCTCTATAAGGTCGAGTTATCAATATGCACAGCGGCATTTATAGCTGTTGGCTCACTTAAGTACGGCACATAACCTAAGAATGGCGCTGTCATTAACTCTTTTAAACTTGATAAGTTCTCTTCTATTTCACTCATTTCAGGGTCAACTTGGTTAGCGACCCAAGCTGCAATATTAAGCCCATCAGCTTCAATGGCCTCTTGGGTTAATAATGCATGGTTAAGACAACCAAGCTTCATGCCCACCACTAAAATAACCCCAACATCATTTTGCTGAGCCAGCTGCTGTACTGATTGCGATAAATATTGGCCTTTACTTAAAGGTAATCTCCAGCCACCAGCACCTTCAATTAATGCAAACTCGGCACTGTTTAGTGCTTCAAGTGGCAATAAATCAACAACGCCACTGGCAGTTAAACTCACCCCTTGTTGCTTTGCGGCAATATGCGGTGCAATGGCGGGTTTAAATGCGATAGGGTTAATTTGATTGTAATCGAGCGTGATAGTTGATTGTTCAATTAGGCTTAGCGCATCGCTATTTCTAAGCCCTGCGTCTGTTTCAATACAACCTGAGGCAATAGGTTTGACGCCGAGGGTTTTAGCTTCTGTGGTTTTAGCGACAGTTATTTTAGCTAGAGCCGTTTTTCTTGTTGCAAGATTAAGTAGCGCCGATGAAATCAGGGTTTTTCCGCTGTCAGTATCAGTGCCAGTAACAAAATAAATCATCGAAATAACCCCTTCACTGTTTATATCCAATTGTCTAAAAATTTAACGCTTACCAAGTTGTAAATAGCTGATGTTATAGCTCAATGGTAAGCCGTTTGCTTCACGTAAGCTTTCCGCTTTATCCATTAACGCGAGCCAATCTTTACGACCGCGCAAACGATTAGTTTTTTTATCCGTTAAGCTTTTATCTTGGTATTCATTCACTGACGCCCCGACCCCTTTAATTGAATACAGTAATGCCTTTAAATCGGCAAAATGTACTTGCTCGGTAGTGGTCTCAGCAGAGAGTATTTGCCATTTTTCGGTATCTATCGCGGCGATAATGTCATCTAAATGACGAAAACTATTATGGCCTAGCCCTAGGGTTTCAAGCTGTGAAAGACTGCCATCACTCACCACGCTAATAAAGGCTTGGCCTTGAGGTTTTATGACTCTATTAAGTTCATTAAATACTTGGGTTAATTCATCACACCACTGCAGAACTAAGTTTGAATAAATACTGTCCATGCTATTTGCAGTTATAGGTAAGTTTGCCGCATCGGCGCAAACAGTGTGATATTGCGGAAAAGACTGCTGCACCACATTTAGCATTTGAGGCGATAAATCAACTGCCGTGACCTTAGTTAGCCGGCAGTGATTTGATTCAAAGTCAGTACCTGGGCCACAGCCTAAATCCAATAAATGCCCGGTTAAACCTGCTTTTTTATCGGCATTATACTCAGTATTAGCAAGTTTTATTAACCTGCTAGCCGTGATGCGCTGTAATACATCGTGTTGTTTATAGGTAGCTGCAGCTTGGGAGAATTTAACCGCTACGGGGTTATCTAGATTCATTAATATTCTCTTGGTAACTGCACTGCTAGTGCATCAACTAATTGGGTTATTTGCTCGGCATTATGGCTGGCATTAATGGTCACTCTCAGCCTTGCCTGCCCTTTAGGCACTGTTGGCGGCCTGATTGCCCCGACCTGTAAACCTTGTTGCTTTAATGCCTTTGCTATTGCTAAAGTTCGTTCACTGTCACCGATAATTACAGGCTGAATGGCGGTTATTGACTCTGTTAGCGCAATGTTTTTAGCATTACAAAGCGACCTAAAGAAGGCAATATTGGCAAACAATGTTGATGCTTTATCAGGTTGCGACTGAGTTAAATTAACCGCTGTTAACGCTAAATGAGCACTGGCAGGTGACAGTGCGGTTGAATAAATGTAATGCCGTGATTGCGCCACCATATAATCAATAATTTGCTGTGACGCTAAAACGCAGGCGCCTTGGCAGCCGAGGGCTTTACCAAAGGTAATGACTTGAATATCGCATTGTGGTGTAACTGCCGCTCTGCTGACGTTAAAGCGATTGCTAGCAAGCTCTTCATAATTGATTCCAAAACCATGGGCATCATCAACCACTAACCAACTATTATGCTGCTTACACAAGTTCGATAACGCATCTAATGGCGCACGATCGCCATCCATACTAAAAACGCTTTCGGTAAATAAGGCGCTATTAGGAAATCGATTAAGTAACTGCTCTGCATGGGTTATATCATTGTGTTTATAGCGCTTAAGTGCAGCGCCGCTGTCTTTTACACCGTCTATCACTGATGCATGAATAAGCTTATCAGCAATAATCACATCGCCTGCTTCAAATAAGGTTTTGATTAACGCTTGATTGGCACTAAATCCAGAGCAAAATAATAGCCCTGCTTCATGACCGGTCAGCTCACATAAACCTTGTTCAAGCTTTAGGTGGGCTTCACTGTATCCAGATACTAATGGCGATGCTTTACTGCCAACACCATATTTTATCGCGCCAGCATGAATAGCGGCAATCATCTCAGGATCATTGGCCAGCCCAAGGTAATCGTTGTGACTGAAATCAATAATATTGGGAATTGTTCGAGCTAAGTTGTTAGCCGATGCCTTGTCTAACTCAGCTAACTTTCTTTGCCTCAGCAAGCCATCGGTTTGCAGTTGCTGCAAACGATGACTTATTCGTGATGATATTGGGTGATTTGCCATGAATACTGCCTTCTACTGACAAATGTGCATCGCTTTATAACGCCGCGGCATCAAAGAATTGTTGCGTTGCTTTATCTTTTTTTGCATTGGCTTTAGCCAATAACGCAGTGTCAGATTCAATGTCAGCTGATGGTCCTTGCTCAGGATGTAGCCCTAAACGTCTAAATAGGCTCATATCATCGTTTTCTTCAGGGTTGGGTGTCGTTAGTAACTTACAACCGTAGAAAATAGAGTTAGCACCAGCAAAGAAACACATAGATTGTAATTCATCAGTCATGCTTTCACGCCCAGCTGATAAACGCACTCGAGATTTAGGCATAATAATACGTGCAACGGCAATGGTGCGCACAAATTCAAAGGGATCTAAGTCATCTATCTTTTCAAATGGCGTACCTGCAACTTTAACCAACATATTAATCGGTACTGAATCAGGATGCTGCTCTAAATTAGCTAGCTGTTGTAATAAACCTGCTCTGTCTGTCGCTTTTTCGCCCATACCGACAATACCGCCAGAACACACTTTCATGCCTGACTGACGCACGTTGGTTAAAGTATCAATACGGTTTTGATAAGTACGGGTGGTGATCACATCGCCATAATATTCAGGTGAGGTATCAAGGTTGTGGTTATAGTAATCAAGACCTGCTTTGGCAAGTTCGTCAGACTGTTCTTTTGACAGCATACCCAGTGTCATACAGGTTTCCATGCCTAATGCTCTTACATCTTTAACCATTTGGGTTAAATATGGCATATCGCGCTCGCGAGGGTTACGCCATGCAGCGCCCATACAAAAACGTGATGCTCCCGCTGCTTTCGCGCTTTTGGCTTCGGTGATGACTTTTTCGATTTCCAATAAACGCTCTTTTTCAAGACCGGTATCGTAACGGGCACTTTGAGGGCAATACTTACAATCTTCAGGACAAGCACCGGTTTTAATTGATAATAAACGACTAATTTGTACTTCATTAGGATCAAACGTCTCACGATGAATACTGTGGGCTTTAAACAGTAAATCGTTCATTGGTAAAGCAAATAACGCTTCTATTTCAGCTTTGGTCCAGTCATGACGGATGGCTAATGATGACATTGATTAATCCTTTGTTATTCGTTTTATATTCACTTTATATTGGGTTAGGATACCTTCAGCACGTAAACTGTCAATGCTATCGCGCATTACACCTTGACTAACGGTTAAAATATGAACAACTCATTTTATCAGCAAGCATCCCAGACAATCGATTCTCAAGCTATAGACTCTCAAGCTATAGACTTTGAGTTTGATAAACAGCATATTTGGCATCCCTATACTTCGATGAGTCAAGCTGCCAGCGTAACTGGAGTCCATAGTGCCGATGGGTGTGAACTGACCTTAAGCAGCGGTCAAAAGGTCATTGATGGCACCAGCTCTTGGTGGGCCTGTATTCATGGCTATAACCGCCCAGAAATTATTGAAGCGATGCAGCAGCAGCTTACGACCCTTAGCCATGTAATGTTTGGCGGTATTACCCACGCCCCTGCAGTTAACCTCTGCAAGCAATTAGTGGCGATGACCAGCCCCAATTTAACCAAAGTCTTTTTAGCCGACTCTGGCTCTATTGCCGTTGAAGTGGCCATTAAAATGGCCATGCAATACTGGCAAGGTAAACAGCTACCACAAAAGCAGCGTTTATTAACCGTTAAGCGTGGTTATCATGGTGATACCTTTGCCGCGATGAGCGTCTGCGATCCTGATAATGGCATGCATACCATGTTTAGCGCAGCGGTTACTGAACACCTTTTTGCCCCAGCGCCACTATCTGTTTTCGGTGAAGCTTTAAAGCAAGGTGATACTGATGCGCTTGAGGCGATTTTAGCAGAGCATCATCAAGATATTGCCGCCATTATTATTGAACCCGTCATGCAAGCGGCTGGCGGGATGCATTTTTATTCAGCCGAGTATTTATCTGCCATTAGAGCCTTATGTAATCAATACAATGTACTTCTCATACTTGATGAAATCGCTACTGGTTTTGGCCGCATAGGAAAATTATTTGCTTATGAATATGCCAATATCGAAGCCGATATTTTGTGTTTAGGTAAAGCCTTAACCGGTGGTTACATCAGCTTAGCCGCCACACTATGTAGTGATGAAGTCGCCAAAGGCGTCAGTGACTCCCCTGCTGGTGTGTTTATGCACGGACCAACCTTTATGGGCAATCCGCTAGCATGCGCTGCAGCCAGTGCCAGTATGAGTATTTTACAAACTGGCGCATGGCAACAACAGGTCAGCGATGTTGAGTTGCAAATGAAGACTGAACTTGCTGAAGCTATTGATTATCAGCATGTGGTGGATGTCAGAGTATTAGGCGCAGTAGGCGTAATTGAAATGGATAGCGTGGTTAACACGGCTAAATTGCAGCAAGACTTTATTGAGTTAGGTGTGTGGATAAGACCTTTTGCCAACGTGATATACATTACTCCGCCTTATACTATTACCAAAGAGCAACTGACGACACTAACCCAAGCCATGAAAACTATTGCCGCAAATATTACTCAAGAGCAAGCCGCTGCAGATAGCTTTAGTAATGGTTAGCTGGGGTGTAAATAAGCTGGTTGATTGACGTAAAAGCAGTGTAAAACTGATAGCGCTATGACAGTGAGAGTGTACTCATGGCGCTTTTTATATTCTGTATTAATCCACCAGCTCGATAGCTAAACTCTCAAGTAAGTTTAGCGCTTCAAAACGTGAGAACTTAGCTTGGGCAATGCGGTTTTGTAGCACATCGATAGTAAAGTCAGTTGAATCACTAAAGTCGACAGCTTGTAAATTGGTTTTCATAAAAATACTATTCGTAAAATCACAAAAAGTCATGGTGGAATTGGCAAAGTCACCATTACGAAAATCAACATCATGCAGCTTGCATTCAATCAGCTTTAACTCATTTAGTACTAAGCCAAAAAATGAATTGTCATTAAGAATACAACGGCTAAAGCTTAATTGTGCATCACGATGAAATGACGGCCAATTCGCTTTAGTCCAATCAATACCCACCATTTTGCAGTCATTAAAATCTACCTCAAAAAAACGGCTACGGGGCACCTTAATTAAGCTCAAATTACAGCGATTAAACGTACAACTTAAAAACTTAGTATTTTTTAATACTGCTTCAGTAAAGTCGCAATCATTAAATTCACACTCTTCAAATTCACAGCCCTCAGTTGAGTCTATGGGTTGTTTATTGAAGCTTTTATCAAAGTACTGCTCATGTGTGACGATCTGACTCATTAAAACCCCATGCTCGATTATTCAAACTTGAGGCGTATTTTATAACACTTGCCCTGATAACAGAGAAAATAGCGCAAAAATATTATTAAGACCCCACTGATTGCTACGGCCTCACTAAAAATAAGCAAAAAAACCGATAGTGGTTAAGTAAAAAACTTACTCACTATCGGTTACCTTGATACCGAATACTTACTTATCTAATTTAGAAGCGATAATTAAAGCTTACTGTATATGCATCACGGGTTTCACCTTTGTTATACAGCACACTTAAATTGTAATGTTTACCAATTTGCTTATTAAAGCCGACTAGATAAGCCCATTGGTTCAACTTAACACCTACATCGAAAGTAAACTCACGGTTCAACTCTTCAACAAAACCTAAATTACCTTCCATGTTAGCTTTTAATGCTTGATATTCTGCACCAACAAAAAACTGAGCACGGTAATCCAGTAACTGGTAACCCAACATAGGTTGCACGGTGAGAATACCGTCGCCCCAATCCTGGCCACTTAATTTAGTGAACGAATAGGTACCTGTAACTGAAGCAAAAAACTCCCTATAACCCACCGAAAGTGTGGTACCTGCGCCCACTAAATCATAATTAAGTTCCAAAGGAACATCAAAACGGGTTGGCTCACAAAGTGGTACTCCGACTTCAGCAGCAAAGGCACAAGCAATATCAGCTTTAAACTCTGAGCCTAATTTATCGACAAACACATCACGAATATTACCGGTATACTGGGCATCGATAACCGCATCGACTTTAATTTTACCGACTAATGCATACACATTCCAAAATGGAAAAATATTTAAATCGGCCCTTAGGGACACACTTTTAGCGTCTACGGTTCCGAAGGTGGTTTCTGGGTCAAAAAACTCGTCTAACTCCAACCCCATAATATCAAATGAAGTGAAACCTACATCCATACTTTGATCTCGATAGGCGACTGAAATACCGTAAGGTAATGGCACATCAATCCCTTGTTGACGCACCAAGTCAGCAAGTATTGGGAACATCGCTTGTAGCTCTACTTTTTCTTCTCGCATGCGCGGATCTGAAACCGTTGCGAGTAAGTCAGCATCAATCACCACCACGGCATCTTGATTATCATATAAAGCAATTGTGGTAACCGTTGTAGTTAAGGTGATCGGTTTGTCTTTTTTAGTGCCCTTGGCAATTTCAATTTTCTTTTTGATATAAGGCTTACCGTTTTCCAATTCAGTAAAATAAATCGTTTGCGAATAGTCTTTAACTTTTACGCCTTCGTAATCGAAGTCTTTTGAATTGGTAATCTCCATTTTAATTGGCTTGCCGTCTTTAGCCGTGATGGATACCTGCATAAAACGAAAATAAGCAATGTTTTGCGGAAGTTGGTATTTGGAGTAGTTAAAACGAATCACCACTTCTCCATTGGCTTTTTCAGCCACCTTAACTGATGACTCATCATAGCTTTTAGCGTATTGGCGCAAAAGGTACTCGGTTTTAGTCATACTTTCGATACGTGCAATGACATCTTCGTCTTTATCTAACTTAATTGGGTCATATTTAATTCTTAAATCAATATTGCCTTTAGTGTCAGTACTTTGGACTAAAAATATGTCCGACGTTGTTTGTTTCCCTTCAAACTCAGTGACTCGAGATGCATGTTCAACCAGGTTTTCACCTTGGGATAATGAACTCATTCCAAATTTTGGGAGGTCATCAGAAAGACCATACTTTTCAAATACACTCACGCCCTTAGGGACGCTAATAAACTCTAAATTATTGATATCTTCACTAGCAATTTCTTCACTAAAAGCCACATTACTTAGTAACAATGAACTCACAACTAAACTTGAAACTTTTATTACCTTGTTAAGTCTGAAAAATCCCACCTTTGCTAGAACATAATTAAACGTTATTCCGTTTAACGATCTTTTATTAGTATCCATATAAGCGCTACCTAATTGATGCATAAAGTCATTTTTATTGAGCTACTAGGTAAATTGTACGCACTAACAACAAAATTGCAAAGTTTCACCTACATTTTTTACATTTACCTGAGTGGCAATATTAGCTGTTGTTCTAATAGAACAATTAAGCTGAACGATAAAGGTAAAACTGTGACTAAAACCCACACGCTAAACGATGACAAGGGGAAATGCTTACGGGTAATAATCGGTAGAATTTAGGCGTTATTAAAGGTATTTGAAGGCAAACTAACAATGCTTTGAGCCTGTGCATTACCACGCTCAAAGCATCAATGGTAGAGTGAAGCGAGTATCCTCTTTGTCTTAAAAAGGGTAATACATACCCACTGAAATATAATCGTCGTTACTATTGCTACCATCGGCGTTTTTACCGTTATCAACCATGCCTTCAATAAAGGCAAAAAAGCCCAGTGACGGTACGTTGTAATTAAGGGTGATGATGATTAAATCGAGCTCATATTGGCTAGCTTGGTTCTGCTCTGCAATATCGTAATTATCCGGTTCGATATGATTCCAACCGATCATTGGAGTCCAATTTCCTATGTCTCGGCTCAGTGCTATTTCGTAGCCTTTACCTTCAAAAATTTGATTACTGTTGTCTTGATACATGCCTTCTGAATGTGCGGCTACCGCAGATAAATACCAGTCACCCATGGTTGAACTAAAAGAAGCTGCTATGGCCCTAGGGTTACTGATCCTAATACCTTTCCCTTCAGCCTCGTCATTAACATACGCTAAGCCAAAGGTGAATTTGTCTACATCATAAGCATAAATAACACTGGCCGCTTCACCGCCTTTAGTAGTTAGAGTGACTTCATTACCGTCATCATCTAATACTGGCATATCTTCATCGTCTTTAAGCACTGTCGTGTCGTCTATAAACTGCCCTTGAAGGTTAACCGTTAAACTATGATTATCGAAATCGAACGGCTTATTCCAAAAAATACCGTTATCGACTCGACCCGTGCCACTTAAGCCACCATCACCGTATACATAAGTTGATGATGCCAGCGCCGAATAAACATTAAACCTATCGGTTACCGAGGTGACGGCCGTATAAGCTCCCATTCTTTTACCAATAGACAGCTCTCCCCATTTGCTGTGCTGAGCAGCAAAGAAACCTTGCCTGAGTGACATAAACTCATTTCTACCATCACTTAGCGAGATTGCATTATGACCAACGTTGTAACTATCAATGCTATTGCGGGCTACCGCATTAATATACCACTCAAAAAAACCTCTAAATTTTAGGTCTGAATTTACCGAACTGCTAAAATCAAAATGTAATCGAGAGCCGTTATCAAACACAGTGGTGGTATTGTCACCATCGTTAGTGTCACTATTGATAACACCTAATTGAATATTGCCACCGACGTCTAAATTTAATAGATCAGACTTATAAACTTCAACTGCCTCTAGCGGTAACACGGTTACCAGTAAGCAAGCCCCTAATAATTTTTTCATCATCTCAATGACACTCCCATTTGTAGTCATTTTGGCGAAATCCTTCTCTGTGACTAATTTTTCGCCTCTTTATAAATGTAGCTAATTTTTCGCAACTATAAAGATACACAAGAAATTGTTTTTATTTTTTATTTTTTATTCAATAAAAGTCGTGAGAAGAGCGATGAGAATTAAGAGTAATGAGAGTAATGAGAAAGAATTATCGGTTGTTACCTAAAGCGAGCCAGCGCTATTTAAGTAAACCTTGCTCAGCGGCGCTGATTAACTGTTTTTCAAGCTCAGTCCATAGACTATGACTACCTTTAGCGATTCGATCACCATTCAATGACATGACTTGCTGCTTTGAAATATTATGCTTTTTCCAACTATGACCACCGCCATGAATGTTATGCAGTAACGGCGGCACTCTATCAATGGTTTTAGCGAATATAGCATCGGCAGTTTTACCTGCTTCGAACTCAAGCCAAAGCTGTAAATATTCGTCAGCTAAATATTCTGGCAAGGTTTTGAATAACCGCTCTACTCCTTGCTGCTCCGCAATCGAATGCGTATTGCTGCTGGCATAAACTATGGTATCGCCTGCATCGATTTCACCAAAATCATGCAGTAGTAGCATTTTAATCACCCGATTGATATCAACGGGTTCATTAGCAAACTCTTTTAACATCAGCGCACTAATGCACACATGCCAGCTGTGTTCAGCTGAATTCTCATAGCGTTCTAAACCTACAGGTTTAGTATTAGGTGTTACCGACTTTAACTTTTCTATTTCTACAATAAATTCAACAATGCCTTTGATCTCATTCAAACATCCTTGTAAATGAATCCCATAATATTCAGTGAGCATTAGTATTCTTTGGTGAGGAAAATCCTTTCAGGGCTACCAGGAAAAGCTGCCACACTGCCGACAACTTTAAAACCCAGCTTTTTATAAAACTCTGGCGCTTGGTAATCTAAGGTATCCAGTTGGGCAACAACACAACCCCTTTTCTTGGCTTCCAGTTCTGCCGATGCCATTAATTGACGGCCAAGACCTGAGCCTCGGCTTGCTTTGTCGACCCAGAGCACTTCAATAAGAAAGTTTCTGTATATAGTTCGCCCTGCTATCCCACCTATAATAGTGCCTTGTTCATCACGACAAACCACAGATAAGGGCTTGGTTTCTTCTGGCCCCATATGTTCATATTTGTGCTCTCTAACCCCTGCGACTAGGGTGTCAAAAATAACGCTATCTTCTTGATGGTTTACTTCTAACATCATTTGCTGGCCTCCAAGCCAATATCTTGGGTTATTCAAACTAAATTAGCTTAGCCTTCGAATTTAATGTGAATTTTATTGCCACTGAAACTCGCCTTAAAGCCATACACCTGTAATTACTTAACTCATTTTTGCAACTGACTCACTCCATGTCCTTGTTTATAGCAGTCTTCAATATTTTTACACATTAAGCTTGGTTATCAAATTGTTAGATCCATCGTTTACTAAAATATCTACGGCCCAACTTTAACGCAAACAGCTTTATCTACCCCCTAGCAACACATAAAGGGGTTAATATACTGAGTGTATATCAACTATTACTATCAATTGCCCTGCTATAGGGCCATACTAAGATGGTTACTTATATATTCGACAATTGAGTCTAATGTACTAGTAACAGGGTCCTCCGGTTGATTAAAACTAGCCTCAGGTGTGTTACATGACAACAAATGGAAAGTATCATGAGCAAAGGACAAGACAGTAAGAAAAACACTAAAAAGCAACCACTTTTAACTGCAAAAGAAAAGAAAGCAGCAAAGACTGCCAAGAAAGCTAACAAAGGTTTTCTAGAGCATTAAGCAAGATGTGGCCATCGAGTTCCTTCGGTGGCCTGAATAGCTACCAACATTTCCCTCGCGATACTTACTTGTTATACCCCGCCCTAAAACTGTGATGTAAAAATTAGCGCTGCTAAAAGTTAAAAATCACCCCAACAAAATCCCAAAACGCAGTAATTGTTGAGATGACTTTAGTTCGGCATTAAGCCTGATTAACAATTAACTCATACTTAACTAAAACCATGTGTATTCAAATGTCACCCCGTATTGGGCGCCCATTGCTGGGTATTTGGCATACATTTCATTATTTTTGACTGTGGTATTGGTGTAGTACTCGTCAGTGATATTTTTACCCCATGCAAAGGCTTTCCAACTATCAGCTTCAACCCCAAAACGTAAATTCACTAGGGTATAAGACGGGTTAATAAAACGCTCATCAAACTCATAATCGGTTGCTGGTATTTCAACGGCATAAGGCTCACCAACAAAATCTGACACGGCAAGAGTTTGATCAACTGAGCCTTCAAAATCGGCATGTGACTCACTTGAATATGCTACATCTGCGCCAACAAAGCCTTGCAGCCCGGCTGAAATTTCAAAGTCAAAACGGGCAAATAAATTAAACTGATGCTCTGGCGTAAAAGGCAGTGGCGAACCTTTAAAGTCTAAATATTGCCCTGGTTGGTTATAGCCGACACCTTGTTTAATCTGTGAATCTAACCAGCCGTAGGCAACGCCTAAGGTCAAGTTATCTGTCGCTAACCAGCGCCCATCAAGTTCAACCCCTGTGATCGAAGATTTAGGCATATTACCCAGGGTAAATACGGTGTTAAATACTGGGGCGATTTTTTTGGTAAGCAATTGCTTATCTTGGTAATCATAATAAAAAGCCGCGCCATTTAACTGCAGAGTACGCTCGGCTAGGCTTGATTTAAAACCTATTTCATAAGCGTCAAGTTGCTCTTGAACAACGGGAACTAACTGTTGATCAGTCACTGCCGCTAAAGAAGGAAAGCTACCCGCTTTAAAACCACGGCTATAAGATGCATAGACTGATAAATCATCATTAAACTCATAATTAGCAGCTAGGCGCCATGAAAGTGAGTCTTCGCTTAATGTGTCACTAACTTCCCCAACACTCGCCTCTGGCGTTCCAAAGTCTAATACCGTAACGCAACTGCCTGCGTTGTAACCATCACCTTTGATGACGTCACTAGTGGGCGTTGTTCCGAAAAAGAAATTAAAAAAAGTATCAGCTAAACCGCCATCAACATCTCTTGAGCAGCCAGTAAAATCCGCTTCATCTTTTGAATAACGCAAGCCGGTGGTAAGCGTGAATTGATCTGTAATAAACCAGTCAGCACTGGCAAACACTGAGGCGGTCGTGGTTTGTTGATTAATATCATTTTCAGCAATATTAAAGCCAAAGCCAGGAATTGGCAGAATATTTACGTTACTACTTATGCCCCAATCCTGCTGGGTTTGGTAATCGACTTCGCTTTTACTGTAATAAAGCCCTGCAATCCACACCAGGCTATCAAGTTGTTGGCTAACTCGAAACTCTTGGGATATGGAATCAATTTCACCATTTTGATAAACATAGTCCATGGTAACGTATTCGGAATCGGCGGCATTTTGATAACGACCTAATAAGTAGCCGTCAAATCCTGCTCCAAAGGCTTGTTCAGTAGCGGCACTCAGTGGGTTATTTTTAATATTAGCAATGGTTTCCCCTGCAAAACCAGCTCGCTCGTATTCTGAACCATCATCTTCAAATTTTGAGTAGCCAGTCAGCGAGGTAAATAAGGTTTGATCATTAATGTCATGCTCAACTTTCAATGACACATTCGTGCTGGTGTGTTCAAGGCTCGGTGTGCGCCCAGCAGTCCAATCTGCTTTGGCATTATCATCCATTAAGCCGGTAAAATTCTGTGGATTTTGTGCCATATCTAACTGGGTTTGATATATCGAAACAGTAAACGGCGCGCCTCCTGCTTTACCGGGAATATAATCAATATTTTGCGGCGCAATTGTTTCTGAATTATCGCTAGCATAACCGATAGTCAGCAATGCTTGAGTTGCCTCACTGAAGTCAAAGTTTAAGCTACCACGCACAGCCAGTTTATCTTGTCGACCTAAGGTTTCATCACGGCTAATGCTTTCCTGCCAGCCCTCGTCTGACTGAATCGTTTTAAGTGCCAGACGACCACTTACCATGTCGCTAATTCCGCCTGTCACGTAACCTTCAGCAGAAATGGTTTCATAAGAAGCAATACCCGCTTTGATGGCGGCTTCAAAATCCTTAGAGGGTTTCGCCGCAATATAATTGACCGCGCCAGCCGTTGAGTTACGGCCATAAAGCGTGCCTTGTGGCCCTTTTAAAATCTCCACCCGTTCGACGTCAAGGTTAGTGCCTTTGGTCATAATAGGAAATGGTACTGCAATTTCATCAACATACACTCCAACCGTTGATGTCGCTTGAGCGCTTGACTCATTGAAACCCACCCCACGTAAGGTATAAACCGGTGCCCCAAATGCGCTATCACTGAAATTAAACCCAGGTACAATATTGGCTAAATCAGTGGTGTCATCGATACCTATTTCATCTAATGTCTCGGCATTAAAGGCCGAAATCGACATAGGCACTTCATTAATAGACTGGCTGCGTTTTTGCGCGGTCACTTCAATCACTTCAAATTGTTTTTTTTCTGACTGAGTTTGTTCTTGTTGTGGCTCATTTGCCATTACTGGCGCATGAATTATTGATAGCAGCACTGTCGCAATTAACGACTTTTTAAAATTTCCGTTTGCTTGAACATTTGACATAGTTAATCCCCAAATTGACTATTATTATTTTTCAACCCATGTTAATTATTTGTAAAGAAATACGGGTTAATTTGAGGGTAACGCTAGCGCTGTACAATAAACTGCCACATTTGTTCGGTTGGGATATCTGTGGGATAAAATATCAACTAATTTATAGCGAGGATTTGTTTATTAAAATGGGTTGGCTAAAAAGATTTTGCAAGCTTTGGCTGTCATGAATTCAAGATAATGGCATTGTTCGGCTCAATATGTCCAAAAGACAGATTAAGCCATAAAACCTAGCCTCATAACATATAAACATACCTTATGAGGCCACTGCTTATATCGTGTTAAGCAGCCAATAACTCCCAATTGTGGTTAAACAGGCAATGACGGGGAACACCACAGTCACGACTCCGACATCTTTATAAGCCGTTTTATGGGTTTGCCCTGTTATTGCCAATATCGCTACTACCGCGCCGCAATGAGGCAGACTATCAAACCCGCCGCTGGCCATAGCAGCAACCCGATGTAAGATCTCTGGATCGACGCCTTTATCTAAATAAACAGGCGCCATAGTCCCTAAAAAGATTTGCAAGCCACCTGATGACGAACCCACAATTGCAGACACTGAACTTGCGGCAATAAAAATTGACAGCAGCACAGGGACATCTAAGGTGGTGATCCACTGGGAAAACTGCGCAAACGTTTCGGTATGGCTCACTACGCCACCAAAACCGATGACAACTGAAGTCGCGATTAACGGCGATATAGACTCTTCAGCGCCTTGACCAAGCTCGGTAATACTGCGGGGTAGAATACGTGGAAACAACACTATGGTGGTAATAATACCAATCAAGAGTGCCATACAAGGCCAAATTATCGGCTGACTGTTGGCATAGTCAACAACCTCAATGCCGTTAACGCCTAAAGCACTGATGATCCTTGGAGAGACAATACAAATTACCACAGCGGCAATGGGAATGACTGAACGAAACCAAGATGGCATCGCCATTTGCTTATTGTTGGCTAAAATCAGTTTATCTTTTTCAGAAGGGATAAAACCCTCACCATTGGCCTTGGCTATGTGACGCTGCTTTTCAAGATACCACAGCCCCAAAGACAACATAATGGCGCTACTGAATAGGCCATATCCCGCTGCGGCAAATAAGTCGGTTTTTAGCGATACCGAAGATATCACATTATGTATTGACGGTGAGCCTGGCATAGCGGTCATGGTGAACGTACCAATACCTAAGGCAATGGCACCAGTAAATAACCGCTTAGGCACATTCGCTTGTTGCAATAGCTGCACCCCAAGCGGATACATAGTGAAAATAACCACAAACAACACCACGCCACCATAGGTGAGCAAAGCTGAAAATAATACCGTAATAATTAGCACACGTTCAGCGCCTAAGGTGTCGACTAACTTATTCGCAATACTATTGGCCGCTCCTGTTGCCGCCAATAAACGACCAAACATCGCACCTGCGGCAAAGAGTAAAAAGAACCGTCCCGCAAATGTAAATGCCCCCAGTGCCCCGGTTGGAAAATATTCCAGCATGGCTTTATCAAATGCCATGCCGCTAGTGATAATCACTATGGTGGAACACACTAGCGAGGCCAGCACAATGCTATAGCCGCGCATCGCCATCCATATAAATACAGCTAATGCCGCAATAATTCCTAAAGCCATATCAATAACTCCATTTATAGCTCACGATATCCACCGCGATCGGCACTGGTAGCAAACGCTGCATAGGATTTTAACGCGCGGGTGATCACACGGGTTCTTGGTTCATTGGGCTGCCAAGCTTGATCCTTTGGCAACGCATTCATGGCATCACGACGTTGCTGCAATGCCGTATCAGAGATCAGTAAATTAATCGAACGATTAGGAATATCGATGCGTATTTGATCGCCATCTTCAATTAACCCGATAGCACCTTGATTAGCCGCCTCAGGTGAAACATGGCCCACTGACAGACCCGCAGATGCACCAGAGTATCGACCATCTGTCACCAGTGCACAGCTAGCATCTAACCCTTGAGCTTTTAAGCTCATGGTTGGTTTAAGCATCTCTTGCATGCCAGGTCCGCCCTTGGGGCCTTCGTAGCGAATAATGATGATGGTGTTAGGTTGAATTTCACCATTATCAATGGCGGTTAATGCCGTTTCTTGCTGATTGAATACTCTTGCCGTTCCGGTAAAATCCAGCATATGTTCATACACTGCAGCGGTTTTCACTATGCAACCATTTTCAGAAATATTACCGTACAAAACTGCCAAGCCACCTTCGGTGCTATAAGGGTTATCAATATTACGGATACAGCCTTTTTCACGATCTAAATCTAACTCTTTCCAGCGCTGTGACTGGCCATAGGCCTTAATGGTGCGTTTGCCACCAGGCGCAGCTTTAAAGTACTCATGCACTTCTGGGTTATCTGTACGTAATACATCCCAATAGGCTAGCATTTCCGCTAATGTCCCGCCGCCAACCGATTTAACACTGGTGTCAATTAATCCGGCGCGTTCTAGTTCGCCAATGATTGCCATCATGCCGCCAGCACGGTGAACATCTTCCATATAGTAATCTTTGGTGGCTGGTGACACCTTGCAAAGGTGCGGCACTTTTCTGGATAAGCCATCAATATCACTGAGATTGAAATCCACCTCGCCTTCTTGGGCCATAGCCAGCAAGTGTAGAATGGTGTTGGTAGAACCTCCCATGGTAATATCCACTTTCATCGCATTGAAAAACGCTTCGCGAGTGGCAATCGAGCGCGGTAACACCGAGTCGTCATCTTCAAAATAGAACTTTTTGGTGTTGGTTACGATTTGCTTAGCTGCACGGGTGAACAAGTCTTTACGATCGGAATGAGTCGCCAATAATGAGCCATTGCCCGGTAGTGCGAGCCCTAACACTTCAGCCAAGCAATTCATTGAGTTGGCGGTAAACATGCCAGAACAAGAGCCGCAGGTAGGACAGGCATGATTTTCTAAAAACTCAGCACTTTTACCATCAAGTTCCTGACTACTGAAAGCGGCAATATAGGTATCAATGGGGTCAAAACGCTGAACTTTATCTTTTTCAACGACGCGGCCTGCTTCCATAGGCCCGCCTGAGACAAATATCACTGGAATATTTAACCTTAATCCCGCCATTAACATGCCAGGGGTGATTTTGTCGCAGTTTGAAATACAGATCATCGCATCAACGCAATGAGCATTAATCATATATTCGATGCTGTCAGCAATAATTTCACGGCTCGGTAAGCTATAAAGCATACCGTCATGACCCATGGCAATGCCGTCATCGATAGCAATGGTATTGAATTCACGGGCAATGCCGCCCGCTTCAAAAATAGCCTCACACACTAGGCGGCCGACGTCTTGTAAATGTACATGGCCTGGGACAAACTCGGTAAATGAATTAACCACGGCAATCATGGGCTTGCCAAAATCTGTTTGCTGTAATCCCCCTGCTAACCAAAGTGAACGTGCTGCAGCTGCACCTTTACCGTCGACAACTTTTGATGATCTTAATTTAGGCATGTTAACTCTCGTTTTTATTATTAGTGTTAACTACTTTGTCATAGATGATTTGTTAATTTCTGTCACATTTGTGACAATTAAGGCGAAGCACTGAGTTTGGTTCGAAACTCAATTGCAATGACAGGTGTAGCAAATATCAGCCATAAGACCTTGCGAGGCACTGTTAACACAATAGATGATAAAATATAATAAAATCAAATATCTAGGCGGTATCTGCCATTGTCGAATAAAGCGGCACTATGGCTTGATGTGACAAATTCAAATCAAACAATTTGATCATGTTATCAATATCATTAATAAAAATTTTACCGTACTCAATTTGAATCAGGTTTTCTTGCTGCATTTTTTTCAATTCACGCCCGACGCTTTGCCGTGTTGCCCCCACCATTTGCCCGAGCATTTCTTGTGATATATCAGGTAAAGAGACGGCTTCAAGTTCTTTAGCGCCGCGGCTTAGGGCAAGCCTGACAATTGCTGCACCTAATCTTTCATAAAGTGGCAGTAATAATGCTTCATTTAAACTGGCAAAAGTGTATTGAATGCGGGTACATAGAAAGCGGTTTAGTGCTATCGACATTTCAGGAAAGTGCTGACTTAAATGTAAATAGTCTTTATGTGACAATACATTAACTTCAACATCAGTGCATGCCACAGCATAGTTAGGTCGATTATAGCGGGTGATTAATCCGATATCCCCAAAGCAATCACCTGCATGCAAAATGGCCACAATTAACTCTCGACCTTCTTTATTGTAATTACAAATCTTGACTTTACCTGACACCACTTGAAAGCCACAATTTGAGGTTTCACCAGAGTTGTAAATAAATTCATCTTTACGAAATTTTTTAAAGCTAAGCCTGTGGGATATTTGCTGCTGTATTTCGCTGGGTAATTCAGCGCGCCAATTATGTAGATGTTGAATTGTTAACATAGTGCAGAGAGTCCTTGTTCATTCGAACTTATTATTATTGGTCAATCATGGCTAGATTAAGTGATAGTCCCTACAAAGGCAAAGGCTAAAAAAAACACACGCTAGCAACAAATGCTGCCTAGTTTTTTATCCACTTAACAACACTATTCTTCTACCGATTAATAGTGATATTTATAGTAGACACGTTATTATCGTTCACAAAAGCAAGCCAATTAAGCTTATAAGTTTTATATCAATATCGACCATGAAGCATCTCAAATGCAACATTTGTTGCGGAAACAAACCATCGCTACTGGCACTCTAAACAATCACTAGCTTCAAAAATCATGACAGAAATAGCGAGACCTAAAACCAATTGATTGCCCATAAAAATAATAATAAGGACAAGATAATGACTGATATTATTGTACTTTCTCGCCCATTACCTCTACCGCAAATTAGCGCTAATGGCTCCGCAATCGAAGTGCGGGTATTTGAAGGTGATTACGCTGTTTTTACAGGTGCAAAGGTGTACTTAACAACGGCATTAGATGCCGTTAGTTCTGATTTTATTAATACCTTGCCGACATCCATTACATTAATCGCCAATATTGGTATTGGCGTTGATAATATTGACCTTAACGCCGCTAAAGCGCGCTCCATTTCGGTAACTAACACCCCGGTGGTCACTGAAGATACTGCCGACTTAGCCTTTGGGTTATTGCTAGCCACTTGCCGCCGACTTGGCGCAAATGAGCGCTTTTTACGCAGCGGTAAATGGTCTAAACAAGCCCCAATGGCCATGATGGGAAATCAAGTCCACGGTAAAAAGTTAGGCATTGTGGGAATGGGTAGCATAGGCCAAGCCGTTGCGCGCCGCGCCAAAGCCTTTAATATGGATATTTATTATTATAATCGCTCACGATCTCTCGAAGCCGAAGCAAACTATCAAGCCCATTATTGTGACAGTCTGGCGAGCTTGTTATCGTCTGTAGATATCATTAGTTTACATTGCCCACTCACCCCTGAATCACAACAGATAATCAATGCTGATAGCTTAGCCAATTGCAACGATGGCGCCATTTTGATCAATACCGGCCGCGGCGGATTAATTGATGACAACGCCCTCATCGATGCACTAAAAAACGGTAAAATTGCTGCAGCTGGATTAGATGTATTTGATGGTGAGCCTGATTTCCATTCTGGCTATCTTGATTTTGAAAATGTCACCTTAACTCCGCATATTGGCAGCGCAACGGCTGAATGCCGTCAAGCTATGGCAGGCAAAGCCTTACAAAATGTTATTGCGATGCTTGAAGGCAAACCGTTATCAACTCCTGTATAGAGCAGCCACTATGTTATTAACTAAGTCTTTAGAAAAATGCTTTAACATTGAGCAGTTACATCAGCAAGCACATAAAAACCTCCCCCTACCTGTGTATGACTACATGGCAGGCGGTGCTGACGATGAAGTGTCTTTGAGTCACAATGTTAATGCCTTTGATCAATATCAGATTATTCCTAAGTGTCTCACTAATGTCACCGACATCAATACCCACAGCCATATACTGGGCTGTGACATGTCGGCACCATTTTTTATTTCACCTGTGGGTCAGCAGCGCATGTTTCATGCTGATGCAGATATCGCTGGCGCTAAAGCCGCTGAAAAACAGGATATTTTGTTTACCTTATCCACTTTCTCTTCCAAAACCATTGAAGAGGTCGCCAGCAGTAGTTATGGCAATAAAATGTTTCAGGTATATGTCGTGACGGATCCGCAATTAAATGAAGAAATTATGCAGCGGGCAAAAGCGGCAAAATATCAAGCCATGTGTTTAACCGTTGATACCGTGGTGGGCGGCAATCGTGAGCGAGACATAAAAAATGGCTTAACCATACCCATGAACCTCAGCCTAAAAAGCCTATTGGAATTTGCTAAACATCCTTTGTGGGTAAAAAACTACTTTATGTCAGGTGGCAAAGATTTAGTTAATCTAAATGCAGCCCCCTCAACAGGCGATACCGAAAGCTTCCTTAAGTATATGGGTAATCTATTGGAGCGAAATCTCACTTGGGATCACGCCGCCAAGATGATTAAACAATGGGACGGCCCTTTTGCCATCAAAGGCATTATGTCGGTAGAAGATGCAGTTAAAGCTAAACACATTGGCGCATCGGCCATTATGCTCTCAAATCATGGCGGCAGACAGCTGGACTGCACCCCTGCGCCAATTGAAATGGTGGCTGACATTCGAGCGGCAGTCGGTCCAGACATCGAGCTCATCGTCGATGGCGGCATCAGACGCGGCAGCGATATTTTTAAAGCGATAGCCTTAGGCGCTAATGCGGTATCACTTGGCAGAGCATACGCCTATGGCCTAGCTGCGGGCGGGCAAGCGGGTGCAGAAAAAGCCATCTGTATACTCAAAACAGAATTGGTCCGTACTATGGCCTTGGCAGGCTGTCAAAGCCTTAAGGATATTAACACCAGCATGATCCGTAAGCGTTAACGGTCATCCTCATTCCCTTTAAGTGAGATAATATTAAGTTAGAACAACATCAGGCCTGCGAGCTCCCCCCCCTTCGCAGGCCTGATGCTCTAGTGTCATAATGCTACGACTTAAAAGAATTTAAGCATTCAAACTAATCCGCGCTATTCACTCGCCTAATTCCTATCGCCTTCTATACTTTTGTTGAGCTCATAAGTGATTTGATTATCAAGCATTCGCTAATTAACTCGCTCATGTCCTATACCTTTAATTCACAGTCTTGTAGGAGTAATTTTATCAATGACACGATTAAGCACCATATTACTGCTATTAAGTTTGTTAAGCATTTATCCACTGCAGGCCAGAACCAATCCTTGGGAGCTCGCCACCAGCATCTATCAAGGGCAAGTTGCAGCTATTGGCGGCTATGCTAATGGTTGTTTATCAGGCGCACAGCCACTGCCGTTAACGGGTGACGGCTACCAAGTTATTCGTAGTCAGCGGCAGCGTTTTTATGGCCACCCTAATCTCGTGAATTTTGTCAGTCACTATTCAAAGCAGCTAACTCAGCAAGGGATCAATAATATTTTCATCGGAGATATGTCGATGCCCCGCGGCGGTCAATTTGATTTTGGCCACAGCAGCCATCAAATAGGCTTAGATGTGGATATTTGGCTAAAACTAACCGAGGCGCCACTCAAGCCCCAAGAATTACAAAATCCACGTCATTTGTCTGTGGTTGATATTGATAAATTAACCGTTAATCAAGCATGGTCAAAACAACATAAAACCATGCTCAAAGTCGCTGCAGAGAATAATCAGGTCGCTCGGATTTTTGTTAATCCAATCATCAAGCAGCAGCTGTGTAATGAACGAAGCGACAAGGATACTTGGCTACAAAAAATTCGTCCTTGGTGGGGCCATACCTCTCACATGCATGTGCGCTTGCATTGCCCTGAAACTGATAGCTTATGTAAAGCGCAGCAGCCCATTAAATCAGGTCATGGCTGTGAAGAATTAACTTGGTGGACCCAGCAACTTAAGCGTGCAGCGGCAAGCCAGCAACAAGCTAAACAACCTAAAACGGCAGCGGCGCCAAAGCCAAAGCCTTTAAAACAAAAACCGCTTTCCTGTGAACCACTAGTTAAAAACTTACAGGCAAAACAGTAATTTCCCCCTCTTAAAACATTCACTATTGAGCATTTGCCCGTTAAATTGCACTAAACAGGCCAAAAATATACTTTAACTGCATTGGCTGCTCGACATATGAGCAGTTATGTCTGTATAATCCGCGGCTGTTTTACCTACGTAAATGCTCTGCCTTTTTAAGGTCAGCGTTTATCTGCTTAGCTTGGCTGAACTCAAAGTACCTTTTTATTGTACATCGAGCTTTGTTTTGCATACTTAACCATTCAGGATATTCCTTTGATTTCTACCGCAAATATCACCATGCAGTTTGGCCCAGAGCCATTGTTTGAAAACATCTCAGCTAAATTTGGCCACGGAAACCGTTATGGTTTAATTGGTGCCAACGGTTGTGGTAAATCAACCTTCATGAAAATTCTAAGTGGTGAACTTGCACCGACTTCTGGCAACGTGTCTATTACTCCGGGCCAAAAAGTCGGTACCTTAAGTCAAGATCAGTTTGCTTTTGAACAGTACAGCGTAGTCGATGCTGTCATTCAGGGTGACCCAAAACTGTGGGAAGTTAAGCAAGAGCGTGAACGCATTTATTCTTTGCCTGAAATGACTGAAGAAGACGGAATGAGAGTCGGTGAACTTGAAAGTGAGTTTGCTGAAATGGACGGTTACATTGCAGAAAGCCGCGCTGGTGAAATCTTACTTGAAGCCGGTATCGATGAAGAATATCACTTTGGTTTAATGAGCCAAGTCGCTCCCGGTAAAAAGCTACGTGTATTACTGGCACAGGCTTTATTCTCAAACCCTGATATCTTGCTGCTTGATGAACCGACCAACAACTTGGACATACATACCATTAGTTGGTTAGCAGATGAGTTAAACAAACGTAAATGCACCATGATCATCATCTCCCATGATAGACATTTCTTGAACACTGTCTGTACTCATATGGCTGATATCGATTACGGTGAACTGCGTATTTACCCTGGTAATTACGAATACTTCCTTGAAGCTGCAGGCTTAATCCAAGAGCAGTTATTAGCAGGTAACGCTAAGAAAGTGGCTGAAATGGCTGAACTTCAAGACTTTGTTAACCGTTTTGGTGCTAACGCATCTAAAGCGAAGCAAGCCAGTTCTCGTGCTAAAAAGCTTGATAAAATTTCGCTAGATGAAGTTAAATCATCTAGTCGCATGACGCCTTCATTACGTTTTGACGAAAGCAAAAAAATGCATCGTCAAGCGCTTATCATGGAAGACGTTGGCCATGGTTTTGAAGATAATACCTTATTCCAAGGCGGTAACATTATCCTTGAAGCAGGCGCAAAGCTTGCTGTTATTGGTGAAAACGGTGTCGGTAAAACTACCCTGCTACGCTGTTTAGTTAACGATCTGACCAATAACGAAGGTGTGGTTAAGTGGTCTGAAAATGCCGCTATCGGTTACTGCCCGCAAGACAGCAGCAAAGACTTTGATAATGATCTAAGTTTATTTGATTGGATGTCGCAATGGCGCACCCCAAGACATAACGATTTAATGGTCCGTGGTATGTTAGGCCGTCTTCTATTTACTGAAGATGATGCCAACAAGAAAGCCCGTAACTGTTCAGGTGGTGAAAAGAACCGTCTATTATTTGGTAAGTTAATGATGATGGATGTAAATGTACTCATCATGGACGAGCCAACCAACCACATGGACATGGAAGCCATTGAAGCGCTGAACAATGCCCTTAAAGAATTTGAAGGCACCTTGATTTTCGTTAGCCACGATAGAGAATTTGTATCATCGCTTGCAACTCACATCATTGATGTGAGAGACCAAAAGTTATTAAGCTTCCACGGTACCTTTAACGAGTACATGGCAAGCCAAGCTGAAGCAGCAGCGCTGATAAAAAAATAAGCCTTATTAACGAAGATTATTCGTAATATCGCAGTCATAAAAAAGCCATTTGAATATTCAAATGGCTTTTTTGTTTTTACGCTATGCCAACCTTTGGAACTTATAAATAGGTATTTAAAAATTCGAGGTATTTATTAGAAGCACTAATGCGGTTAGCTTTTTTACTAAAGCCATGGCCTTCATCATCAAACACAAGGTAATCAACATAAGTGCCGCCCGAGCGGATTGACTCGACCATTTCATCACTCTCAATTTTTAGTACTCGGGGATCATTTGCCCCTTGCACCACCAACACCGGGCTTTTCACTTGTTCACCAAAAAACACTGGTGAAATATTGTGTAAGCGCTCTTTATCTGTCGTTGGGTCCCCTAACTCGTCATAAAGACTTTTACGAAATGCTTCCCAGTAAGGCGGTATGCTTTCAAGGGTTCTCACCCAGTTAGTAACGCCAAAGATATTAATTCCGACCTTAAACTCATCAGTAAATGCCATCGCAGCCATTGTTAAGTAACCGCCATAACTGCCACCCATAACACCAATCTTATCGGCATCAACCCAATCTAAGGTTTGAAGGTATTTTTTGTTATACACCACATCTTGTAAATCATCTTCACCATGACGTTTATCATCTAAGTGAAAAAACGTTTTACCATATCCACTTGAACCACGATTGTTAATCTTAATGATGGCATAGCCGTTATTCACCAGATGTTGAACTGTTGCAGAGTACCCTTTGCGAGATTGCCCGCCAGGACCACCATGGATATAAATCAATGCGGGCACTTTTTTCATATTAGCTTGTTTAGGCTTATATAAAATCGCAGGAATCTCTAAACCATCAAAGCTTTTAAAACGCACCACTTCACCGGTAACAAGATTCTGTTCTTTTATGTTTGGATTACCAGAATTGGTTAATCGAAGTATCGAGTCTGTACCTAATTTGTGGGTATATAAGTTTGATGGTGAAGTATCTGAGTTAATGTAAAACACCATTGAACTTGAATCATCAGAGAAATTTACCCCGCGTAAATCACCACTGGGTAAGGTCGGTAATTGCAGTTCAGAATTAGTGGTTAAATCAGTAATAATCAACTGTGTTTGCGCATCGGCATTGACACCGGTAATTTGAAAACGACCATCTTTTGAAAAGTAGCTAAAACTGACATCCCAATCTGCCTTATAGCTTAAGGTGCTCTCACCTGTTGCTAAATCATATGCCCATGATTGATTGAACTCACCAAATTCATCGGTGGCATACAACAAGCGTTTATTGTCTTTAGAAAATGTATCAACCGAATAAGACACATCACCACTATGTTCAGTGAGCAAGCGTGGTTTTGCCATTTTCAATCTAAGGTCGATTAAATAAAGATCTGAGTTACTGTTTGAATGGCTTTTACTCAGCGCGATAAAACGGCCATTTGGACTCACACTTTCTACACTAAAACCAGAGTCATTTTTAAACACTAATTGGCGACTGTAATCTTCAGTATTATATTGATAAACATCAAAATACTTAGCATCTCGTTCATTGGTTACCACAAAGAAAGATTGCTCATCTTCATGCCATGACATTACTGACGCTTTTAAGCCTTCGCCTGGGGTTAAATCCACGTCAGTGCCATCTAACTCTTGGACATAAAGATGATTAAGTTCATCACCACCTTTATCCGCGCTATATAAAAAACGTTCGTCTTTTGGAAACCACGACTCAACAAATACTGATTCTTTAGTTGAAAACGTCAGTTGTTTTGACGGGCTGCCATCAACAGGCACACGATAAGCATTGAAAATACCGCTTTTATCATTACTGACTAAAACAGCATTGCCTAAATGGTTAATTGAAGAGCCAAATACACTGGTGGTTTTATAAAACTCTTCAGCATTGTAAGTTTCAAATGCCACTGAATTACTGGCAACTAAATCAATTGGATCAGCTTGTGGTTTAACATCATTGGAGTTACTGGAATTCGAGCAACCACCTAGTGCAACCGCCATTATGGCTGTTGTGATAGCAGTTGTGATGAGGGTTTTAAGCATGAAAATATCCTTATTATGTCCGAGAACTTAAACGAGATAATTCAAAAAGTAGCGATGAATTATTGAGTACAGTATTCAACCTAGCAGGAGATGCTAATATTGGCTAGCCGTATGAGAATCAATAAAACAGAAGTTGAAGCGGAACGTTATAACATTTAAATAAAATAACGATTATGCGAATACATTAACTAGCAAGTTGAAATGAGATAGCCAAAGGTATTATTTGCATGCTCTGGAACGCCCAAACCCACTAAAGTAGACATCACAAAAATCACCAACGTGGTTATAGCTAACGCCCCTATGATAATCATTAATAGCCTAAATAATGTTGCCATCTAAGTTCCTTTAGCCTTCACTTTTAACTGACTGATACGATTTATCTCAATCATATTTCAGCCATAAGTTAACAGAATGAGCTCATATAGTGTTATTGATAAATGCTATTACCTTTATACAAATGACAAAAACAACAAAGCCCATCATGAAATGGGCTTTGTTAAATTGGTTTTAACTGTATTCGTTATTTAGCGGCATTAGCGCGTGCTTGATGCAGCTTTTTATAGCTTTCAATCAATCTTAAATGCGGCTCGATACCTTCAAGCTTCATGCTGGTTTGAGTCAAACCAAAGAACTTCACCTCACCAGTGACACTGCCAACAACGTTTTTCATATTGTCTTCACCAAACATACGGTTGAAGTTATTGATAAAGTGCTCAAGCTCTAAATCGTCACCTAAGGTGACTTCTAATACCGCATTCACCGCTTGATAAAACAAACCGCGCTCAACTGTGTTGTCGTTGTATTGTAAAAACTCAGCCACGTAATCCATTGCATCTTCAAGTCTGCCTATCGCAAGATAGATTAAGATTTTAAGCTCGATGATGGTTAACTGTCCCCAAGGGGTGTTTTCGTCAAACACGATACCAATTAAGGTTGGAATATCGGTTTGATTATCCAGTTGGCTTTCTTCTAAACGCTCAACTAAATCTGTTAACTGCTCTTGGGTTAACACATGCAGGTTTAAAATCTCTTCACGGTAATCCAGCGCTTTATTGGTGTTGTCCCAAATAAGATCTTCAACTGGATACACTTCAGAATAATCAGGCACCAAGATACGACAAACCGCTGCGCCTAATTGGTCAAACTCAGCAATATAAGCTTCTTTGCCAATATCCGCTAAGATGCCAAACAGACTTTCAGTTTCTTCTTCCGTAGTACCAGAGAAATCCCATTCGCAGAAATCATAATCATGATTGCTGCTGAAGAAACGCCACGAGATAACACCTGTAGAGTCAATAAAGTGTTCAACAAAGTTTTCAGGCTCTGTCACTGTCATGCTATTGAACGTCGGCTTTGGCACATCGTTCAAGCCTTCAAAGCTTCGACCTTGCAGTAATTCTGTCAGGCTGCGCTCAAGCGCCACTTCAAGGCTAGGATGGGCGCCAAATGAAGCAAATACGCCGCCGGTTTTAGGGTTCATCAAGGTGACACACATCACTGGGAATTGACCTCCAAGTGAGGCATCTTTAACCACAACAGGGAAACCCTGCTCTTCTAAGCCTTTAATACCCGCCAAAATGCTTGGGTACTTTTCAAGCACCGTCATTGGCACATCAGGCAGGACAATTTCTTGCTCGATGATTTGACGTTTTACCGCGCGCTCAAAGATTTCAGATAAACACTGCACCTTGGCTTCAGCAAGGTTATTACCCGCGCTCATGCCGTTACTTAAAAATAAGTTCTCGATTAAATTAGACGGGATATTAACCACTTCGCCATCTGAGTGACGAGTATAAGGAATGGTACAAATACCACGCTCAAAGTTACCTGAGTTGGTATCTATCAGATTTGAACCCGCTAACTCACCATCTGGATTATAAATCTCTAAACAGTAGTCATCTAAAATGCCGCTTGGCAGCGAGTCATCTTCTTCTAACTCAAACCATGTTTCATTGGGATAATGCACAAACTCGCTATTAGCTATCTCTTCGCCAAAGAACTGGTCGTTATAAAAGAAGTTACAGTTTAAACGTTCAATGAATTCACCTAAGGCAGAGCACAGCGCACTCTCTTTCGTCGCGCCTTTACCATTAGTAAAACAGGCTGGTGATGCTGCATCACGAATATGCAGTGACCACACATTCGGCACAATGTTACGCCATGAAGAAATTTCAATCTTCATTCCCAGCTCTGCTAACATGGCAGTCATGTTGGTGATGGTTTCTTCAAGGGGTAAGTCTTTACCTATGATGTAGGTGCTGGTATCGCCTTCAGGTTGACCCATTAGCATGGCATTGGCGTCAGCGGCTAAATCATCAACGGTTTCGATTTTAAATTCAGGGCCGGTTTGCACCACTTTTTTAACCGTGCAGCGGTCGATAGAACGTAAAATACCGGTACGATCTTTTTCAGAAATATCATCTGGTAATTCAACTTGGATCTGAAAAATCTGGTTATAACGATCTTCAGGATCAACAATGTTGTTTTGTGATAGCTTGATATTTTCCGTAGGAATATCACGGGCTTTACAATACACCTTGATAAAGTAAGCCGCACACAGCGCTGACGACGCTAAGAAGTAATCAAACGGACTTGGCGCTGACCCATCACCTTTGTAGCGAATAGGCTGATCGGCAGTAACAGTAAAGTCGTCAAACTTGGCTTCAAGTCTTAAGTTGTCGAGAAAATTAACTTTGATTTCCATTGAATAGTTCCAGAGTCGTGCGCTGTAAATTGGCGGGTATATCTAATGAGGTGAATTATCGGTGTTTTTAGCGCAATAGTCTTGGGTTAATTGTCACTATTGCTTAATTAGCTGAAAAATTTCCCCTGCATTAAACAATAATCAAAGGCTTAGCATTGGCCATGCTTGCACATGACCAGCTAAGTTATTGCTGATTAAGTCGACATATAGATTTATTTATGACATCTGCCATAGTTAAATGACTATAGTTAAACGGCGAGGCTTAATTCAATATCTTTAATCTTGTAAGGGTACTCTGCCTCACGGTGCTGAAACGATAAAATCGCCTCATTTAAAACAACGCCCTCTTCAATGTTTATCGCTTGGCGAATAGTTTCATTTTGCTGCCAAGCGCTCTGCCCTGCTAGCACTGCAGGTAAATACACAATCAGCGCTGCTGAAATCGACCGAGTAGCACTTTCCCAAAGGTAAGTCGGGGTATGATCCACCGCATAATAATCCACCGTTTTATAGTTAAACATTGGCTGTTTAAATGTGGTCGGCTTAGCAAAAAAGAAGCCCATTTTTTCATCGCAACTGACATCAATGATCAAACTATGGGGTTTTAGGCACTCTGCTTCAGATTCGATCACGAAATTAGTTGGCTTGGCAGTGTTTTGAAAAGTGCCGTTAACGATAATATCGGCTTCACTGATGAGCTCTGTTAATGGCCTGCTACTGCCATCATGCTCAACCACCATCATTCGGGCTTCGCCCGTCTCGCCTGCGCGAATACGGACATAGTTACAATCTAATACTTCTTCACGCACTTGCTCTTCAGGTCGCTGAATACAAATGGTAATGTCTTTAAAACCATGGGCTTTAAGGGCGTAAATCGCGCCGCGACTCACGGCGCCAAAGCCAAAAATAATCGTCTTACGTTGATCGCCATAGTGGCCATCAATGCCTTTAAGTTGTAATGAGTGTAGCACCGCACAATAACCAGCCATTTCATTATTTTTATAAAAAGTATGACGACCCATTTGCCCCGTTGCCGACCAAATAAACATATCTTCAAAAGCAATTAGGGTTTGTTTGCGATCTAGCGCTGCTTGAGTAATATCTTGCTGCTGCACACAATGTACATAACCCCATAAAGTGCCGCCTTCACGCAGCTCTTGTAAATCTTCTAACACCGGCTTGGCAATAATTACCGTACCAATATTTGCCAGTAACTCATGACGCGTGGCAATACCGCCAGTTAATGCAGCAATTTCAGCATCTGAGATCCCAAAGGGTTCGCCATAACCTTGCTCAAATATGAGTTGCTTTCGAAGCGCTTGCGGAATGCGCAGTAAATGTCCTGGGTGAATGGGAAAGCGTTTTTCGTCTACTTTTCTTGAAGTCCCTATGACTCCTACTTTTAACGTGTTCATGTCATCGTTCCTTGTTATATCAATGGATCTATGTGACTGCATACACGAATGTTTATTTTCGCCAATGGCCAGTTGCTCTAATGATTAGAGGTGGGATCTGCTCTGGTTAATGCGACAGTCGTAAACAACGCGGCCTAATTAACATAGAGTTTTATAAATGGAAGAACTTTACGGTGACCGAGCTTAAAAAAGCGTCGCAGACGATAAAGTGTCAATATTTGAAGGGGAAATTTATTGCATACTCATTTATCCACTACGAAGGTTTTAGCTACAGAATTATGGGAAGTTCATATAACTAGCAGTGTGAGCACTTAATGAATTAATCATTGCTAACGCTTTTGAAAACTCATATAGCACAAGATGAGGTTGTCTATTTACCGAAGAAGATAAAAAAGATAAGCGCCTTACTTTAGCATAAATTAGCCCGCTAAAGTTAAAATGCGCAGCTTTAGTCCTGTTAAAACCGCGGCTGCTAAATATAAGCTCGCATTTAAACAAGATAAGTCAAGCCAGCTAAATTGGCCTACTTTTGCATAATCTTTAAAAAAGTCAGTCTATATTATTAGATTATGCTTAAAAACAACTACACTGATCTCATCGAGATCAGCTAAATGTAACTATTCACTTTAATAAATAGGTTAACTACAGCCACTATGCGACAATCGCGCCCATGAGTATCTACCAGCTATTACACAAGGCCCCTATTCGCGTTATCCGTATTGGAAGACGGCGCATTTGGCTACGTGTAAAACTGGATATGTTGGTGGTAAAACAGGCCTTAGCCCAAGAAAAGCAAGAAACCAAAGCCATGCTGGTGACTTATAAACGCTATACCTGCAAGCAAGCCAACAAGGATGAATTAGCCGAAGCCAATAAACAATTTGCCGACTTACTCAAAGGTTTGGGCTTAGGGGTTTTCGCGGTGTTACCTTTTGCCCCTATTACTATTCCTTTGGTATTAAAACTCGGCAAAATGGTAGGCGTTGACGTGCTGCCAAGCTCATTCAATAATATGTCCGAACGCAAAGCCAATGCTCGAAAAAACGCCATTAACAAAACCAGTTAACCCAAATAGCCACAGCCTAACTGATAAGTGACAATAGCCAGTAGCTAAACTAATAAGCAACTACCACGGTTATTTTTTAGCAATCCTAATAACTTTGCCAAAAAGTAGTCGTAACCTCAGCTCATAACCGCCTATTTCAGTCGCGCCATTCCACTATAGTCATCTATTGCAGCAAACAAGCACACTAAAACCATCTCTATGCTTTCTAGAATCAAATCAGCCTGATACTCTTAGGGATATCCTTAAACTCATCGCAATCAACGAGTCCTACTATGAGCAATATCATTATTTCAGGTGTTTCAGGCATTCCCCTGTCTATTTTCAATAGCGAAACATTTGCACAGTGGCGCGATAAGCAGTCTAAAAATGTTACTAACTGGCTCACCACCACCCAGTTTTCAGGTAAAGGCATGAGCTTAATTCCTAATACCGAAGGTGAGTTAGCTGAAGTTATTTTTGTGAGTAACCAAGATGACTCTTATTGGCTGTGTGGTGATCTGGTTAATCAACTGCCCGCAGGTCAATACCAATTAAACGCGGATGAGAAGCAGATAAAAACCGCCGCATTTAGTTGGGGTTTAGGGGCGTATCAGTTCGATCGCTACAAAAAAAGCGACAAGCAAATTCCACAGCTTATTGTGCCGACTAGTGCGCAAGCTGATGAAGCTAATAAGTTCATCCGCTCAGTGTCATTAGTCCGTGACTTGGTTAACACACCCGCCGCCGATATGATGCCGCAACACTTAGCTGAGACCATGAGCGCCATGGCGACAGAATTTGGCGCTAAGCTCAACCAAATTGTCGGTGATGAACTACTTGAGCAAAACTACCCGACCATTCATATGGTTGGCCGCGCCAGCGCAAATGTTCCGCGCTTAATCGACTTAACTTGGGGTGATGAATCGGCTCCTAAAGTGACCCTAGTAGGTAAAGGTGTGTGTTTTGACTCTGGTGGCCTTGATTTAAAACCCGGCGCCGGCATGCGCTTTATGAAAAAAGACATGGGCGGCGCAGCGCATGTTATTGGTTTAGCGCAATTGATTATGGCGAGCAACTTACCTATTCGTCTGCGGGTATTGGTTCCTGCGGTTGAAAATGCCGTTTCAGCCAATGCCTTTAGGCCCGGTGATGTGATTACTACCCGCAAAGGGCTGACCGTTGAAATTGATAATACTGACGCCGAAGGCCGCTTAGTATTGTGTGATGCCCTTGCTGAAGCCAATAACGACAAACCTGAGCTAATGATTGATTTTGCCACCTTAACAGGGGCTATGCGAGTTGCTTTAGGCACCGAGCTGCCGGGGTTCTTTAGTAACGATGACCAAGTGGCCGCCGATATTACCGCATCGGGTTTATCTGTAGACGACCCAGTTTGGCGCATGCCACTGCATAAACCTTATTATGACTTAACCTGTAGTGATATTGCTGACTTAGCCAACTGCGGCAAAACTCCATTTGGCGGCGCAATTACCGCAGCACTTTATCTTGAGGCCTTTGTTGATAAAGATATTAGCTGGAGTCACTTCGATGTGATGGCATGGAATAACCGTAAATTACCGGGTCGTCCTGTGGGTGGTGAAGCCTTTGGTATTCGTGCGGTATTTGATTACCTGCAAAATCGATTTGATAAGTAAACTAAGCCCAAAACCTCATTAGCGAAAAGGCCTGTCGATACAGGCCTTTTCTTTATTAAAACCATGATACTTTTATCACTGTTTTATATAGCAAACAAAAAACACTGCATAGCTATTAAGCTTACTCAGCGCCACGGTCTACATCTTGACCATTATCATCTAACCACTTCAAACTTGATAACGGATAGCCTAAAAACCACTTACTGCGTTCAAGTACGATACGGGTCTTAATATTTTTGATACTTAGCTCTGATCTGTCTGAAAGCTCGGTACAGATCTCATTGAGTTTTTTGATATTGGGAAAGCAACTTAACGACATATAATCCACATCACCAGCAAGCTGCATGCAATCCATAAATTCTGGAATATCTTGAATAGCACTAACAAAGCGTCGCCGCGACGGTGCTGTGTTATCGGTTAAGGTAAACTCCACATAGGCCATCACGTGCTCACAAATCTGCTCTAAATTCACATCCGCATGAAAGGTTCTGAAATAGCCGGCTTCTTTTAACGATTTAACTCGCTGAAAACAAGCACTAGGTGAAAGGTTTACTTTTTCAGCTAATTCAATATTGGTCAAATCCCCCTCAAGATGTAGGGTCGCCAATATTTTTTTGTTGTAACTATCAATCTTTACTTTCTTTTTCATTTTCAGAAACCTAGTGTTATTTTATCTATGGTTTTCGCTACCTATAGTGGATTATCCATGATTAATTTGCAAAATGTCCCGTGTTTCCTCTCAAAGCGACAAATTTTTACTGCATTTTTGCTGCATTACAAAATATTATTTTCTGCCAAAGTCCCACAATGGTTATAACGGATCACACAAATGCATAATAACTACATATTTATGCAAGGAAGCCTATGAGGGCCAAAATATGAGTCATACTAATCGTCGTTTTTTCGCAAAATCAATATTAGCCACTGCGGTGGGTTTATCGCTTGTTAGTTCAGCCCACGCTGAGGACAATGAGCCACAAACTGTTGAAGCCACTAGCGGAATTGAGCGCATCGAGATTAGTGCTCGTGGCCGTGTAGAAACCTTACAGAATGTACCCGACTCGGTAACCGCTTTTAGTGCTGATATGATCCAAAACCAGCGTATTGAGAATTTTAGAGATGTTGCCGACCTCACCCCTAACTTAAGCCAGTTGGACAACTTCAGACCTGGCCTTGCCCGTATCACTATCCGCGGCTTAATTACCCCGCAAGTGGGCGATGCGCCGCTGGCTTTTGTGGTTGATGGGGTCACCGCACCCGATTTAGAATTTATTAACCAAGATTTAGTCGACATTGAGCGTATTGAAGTCATGCGCGGTGCACAGGGTGCACTTTACGGTAAAGGCGCCATTGGCGGCGCAGTGATTGTCACCACCAAAAAACCAACCGAAGAGTTAGAAGGCACCATTAAAGGCTCATACGGTAACGGCAATACCTATAATTTAAATGGCGTGGTATCGGGCGCGCTTAATGATGACAGCAGCGCATTTTTCCGTGTTGGCGGTTATACCAAAAACTCTGATGGCTTAATTGATAATGTGTTTTTAGATGAGCCAGCAGATTACTTTTCAGAAGACTCAGTGTTTGCCCAGCTTGAATTTGATCTCACAGACGACACCAGTTTAAACCTGCGCGGCCGTTACACCACCAGCGATTCCGGCTTTGCTTATTATCAAGGCGTCACTGAAGACAGCGCGGAAGACTTTGATATTGGCACCTCGCAAAACATCCGTAATAACGACCAACGTGATGTATATGAAGTCAGCGCCAAACTTACCCAGCATTATGACTTAGGTACCTTTGACTTTATCACTGCTTACAGTAGCTCTGAAAACAAACACTTTTACGATGGCGATTACTCCGCCGACCCGACCTTTATTGATGAAGATGATTTTTTCCGTGCCCCTTTTGGCACTGAAGGCTTATTTGATGTGAAATCACTGACGGTTGAATCACGCTTTACTTCTCAAAGTGATCAGGATTTAAGATGGGCAGTGTCAGCTTTCTATCAAGACAAGAAACGTGACAACAGCATTAACTTCTTTGACGACTTCTTAGGCGATGTGCCGCTAGACAGAGACGATTTTACCGATGAGATGATGTATCTAACCATCGCCGATAAAAACAGCAGCAAAGCCTGGGCATTATCAGGTCAAATTAACTACGACATTACTGACAAGTTAGAATTAACGGCAGCGCTACGTTTTGATAGCGACAAACGTGAGTCTTACGACCCTAACTTCCCTGTTGATACGTTTGCAGAGGATACCTTTAGCCAATGGCAACCTAAGGTGACTTTAGCTTATCAAATGAATGAGGAGTTGCTGCTTTATACTGGCTACTCAAAAGGTTTTAGAAGTGGAGGCTTTAACGAGCCCGCAGAAGGTATAAACCGTGTTTACAATCAGGAAGTGTCTGACAGCTACGAAGCGGGTTTTAAAACCACCCTATTCTCAAATAAACTGACCTTAAACGGTGCGTTATTTGTCATCTCCCAATCTGATGCACAAATTACCCAATTTAATGTCGACAGCTTTACCCTTGAAAACCTCGCCATTGATGACGTGCTCACTAAAGGCGCTGAAATCGAATTAGGCTGGGCTGCGACAGAAAACCTCAATGTACGTTTTAATGCAGGTTATATTGACTCAGAAATAAAAGAGTTTACAGATAGACCTGAGCTTGAAGGTGAATCACAAGTATGGGTGCCAGAATATACTTATAGTTTATCTGCAGATCATTATTTCCCTATTAGCTCAAACTGGTCACTGGTATCTCGAGCTGATATTCAGGTGCAAGGGCCACAATATTTTGATATTGAAATCCCACATGTTACTTCGTCAACCTTCACCTCAATTAATGCTGGGGTCGGTTTGAAGTCTGACGATTGGACAGTGCAGCTATATGTCAATAACTTAACTGACGAGCGCACCATTGAAGATATCTTCTTTTATGGTGATGGCGTAACCGATTTAGCCCGCATGCCTAATAAACCGAGAACATATGGTATCGAAGCGATTTATAATTTCTAAGGCAAGACATCGTCACTCCCATACAGGCCTCTAGATTAGGGGCCTATTTTTACAAGTAGAACTTATGCCTAACCGTCTGACACCTAGCGCTGAATACTGCGCAAGAAACAACCAAGAACACAGCCCTAAGCCAAGCTCTGAATATAGCTCTGAATATAGCTCTAAAAATAGTGCAAACAATGATCTATTTGATGATTATGCCACTCGCCCCGTGCCGCAAGATAAAACCGTCGGCGGCGTGCGCATTGGCATGATAAACGGTGGATTGGCATTTGCCGTGCCGGGTCTAATCACCGGGCTTGAGCTTGGCGGCGCGTTAGGCCTTAGCCAAAGTATTTACGCCTTTATTATTGGCGGCATTATTTTGTCAGTACTTGGCACTGTCACTGGCTTAGTTGGCATGCACAACCGCCTAACCTCATGCATGACCATGAAATTTGTCTTTGGCCGCAAAGGAGCAAACCTGCTCAGCCTTGCGTTTGTATTATCTTTACTGGGTTGGTATGGGGTTAACATCAATCTGTTTAGCGAAGTCTCTCAAGCCCTGTTTCAACAGTTATTTACTGTGACAGTGCCATTGTGGCTATTAGAAGTATCAGCCGGAATGTTAATTACCCTCACCACTATTTGGGGCTTTAAGCTGATTGAAAAGCTGTCCAGTTTATTCGTGCCGATTCTATTTATGTTAGTGGCTTATATGCTCTATAAAAGTGTCGGTTATGTCATCGCCCCAGATGCAGTTACTCAGTTTAACAGCATTGAACTCACCTTTGGTGAAGCGGTATCAGCCGTTGTCGGCAGTTTTATTGTCAGCGTGGTATTAATGCCTGACTTTAGCCGGTTTGCAAAAACCACCAATGACACCATTATCGCTTCATTTCTGCCATTTTTAGTACTCAACAGCTTCGTTTATATCGCTGCAGCCATGGCAGGTATTGCGGTGCAACAAAGTGATATTCTGGCTGTCATGCTCACATTAGGCATTGGCACTTTAGCGTTTATCTTGCTCATCATGTCGAGCTGGGTCACCAACGTGGTCAATTTATACAGCGCCGCGCTGGGTTTTAACGCCATAAATATTAGCTGGAAAGAATGGAAAATCATCGTGGTTTCAGGCGTATTAGGCACGATTATCGCTTCATTTAATTTACTGGCTAATTTTACTGACTTCTTATTTAGCCTATCGATTATCTTCACCCCTGTTGCGGCGATTTATGTGGTGGATTTTTTCATCGTACGTAATAAACAATCTTACCTGTTAAGTGAATTAAGCCAAGTTGCGGCGGTTAATTACCTTGCCGTTATCGCCTGGGCTGTGGGAATTGCAACCTCAATGCTGACCAATCATGGCCTAATCACCATCACAGGTATTGAAGTATGCGACGCCATTTTAGTCACCGCGCCAACCTACTATTTATTGATGCAAGCTTTTGCAAAAAAATCCATTGCTTAAGCCAGTAAATACATAGGAATGTTTTTGCTTCGCGGCACAAATGGAACACAAATTTTGCAGCGTTGGCATAAGATCAACACCATAAAAAGTTTAAGTTTAAGAGCTATTATTTATGAAAACACTAACAAGAGTTGACCTATCAGATATCTTGCACGGCTGCGCTATATTAGGCACAGGCGGTGGCGGTGAGCTAGATGAAGGCTTTTACTATATTGATAAAGCACTGGCTGAAGGTAAGACATTTAAGCTTGTTAGTGTTGATGATGTGCCCCAGGGCAAAAAGATTTGCACCCCCTATATGCTAGGGGCATTATCACCAATGACACCTGAAGAAGAACAGCAATATACCCGCTTACCTAAAAGCAGCAGCTCATCGATTATGACCGCATTTAGACGGTTAGAAAAATACACTGGCGATGAGTTTTATGGCACCATTTGCTGTGAATTAGGCGGCTCAAATACCGCTATTTCGTTTTACGTGGCCGCCATGGCTAATGGCTATATTATTGACGCCGATGTGGCAGGTCGTGCGGTACCTGAAATAACCCATTCAACCTACTATTTCAATAACATCCCTGCTGCGCCCATTGTCACCGCCAACGAGTTTGGCGAATGCTTTATTTGTGAAAATGTTATTGATGATTTACGCGCCGAAAACGTGGTAAGAGCCTTATCGATGATAAGCCGTAACGACATTGCTGCTATCGATCATGCGATGCCCATAGAGCAGGTTAAAGATGCGGTGATTAAAGGCACCATATCTAAGTCACTTGAAATAGGTAAAGCCTACCGGTTAGCCAAAGAAAACAACCAAGATATCGCCGATGCCATTGCCAGCCATGGTGGAGGCTATGTGGCCTTTAGAGGCTCAGTTGCTAAATATCAATTTAAAACCCAAGACGGTTTCACTCTTGGAGACATATTTATTGACGGCACAGGCCAACATCTCAATGACCGTTACCATATTGAAGTAAAAAATGAGAATTTAGTCAGTCGCTTAAATGGCGTTGTGGATGTCACTATTCCTGATTTAATTTGCTGCCTAGACATGGATAGCAATTGCCCTATCACTAACCCCAATGTCAGTTATGGCGTCAATGTTGCCGTTATAGTACTGCCAGCACCAAAAGAGTTTGTCACCGAAAAAGGCTTACAGGCTTTTGGTCCCGCTTACGTAGGCATAGATGCGCCCTACCAAGCTGCGGTAGAGCGTCATTTTTTGCAAGCGACTCATTTTGAAAACCATGACTAAATGCTTAAACAGGTTAAATTAATTTCTAGCTAAATCAAGTACTTAAATGCTCATAAATAAAAGCTAAATAGAAAATATGCGAAATAAACCTATTCATTTAACCATCATTAGGTTCATTTAATAGAGCAATAACCACAATTACTGCCACTGTTACCAAGTAATAATGCCACTGACAAATTGATCTTCCACTTTCTGCTACTTTGCCTGCTAGTTAAAGGTGATTTAGATGTTTTTCTGTCTATTGAGCTGTACAAAAACGTTCACTGATTGATAAGCATTTCCTCCATTGGATTAAGCTTTTAATACCCCATATAATTTCAAAAATAGGATTTTTATCTCACTTTAAGTTCTAAAAAGTATCGCTACTGATATTACCGCTATCTCGAGATACCTAATGTGAAGTCACCACAGTTGAACTAATCAATAAAGAGCTAACAACAGTCTAACCACTCGGTAAAACTAAACCATCACGCTTCCTATGGGATTAGTTAAAACCGCTATTTCGCCGAAACATAACTAACGCTGATGCTTTTTAAAGGATGTTTGCTAATATTAATTTAGTAGAGCAAGGATTGAGCTTATTAAACTAATAGAAAATCAGCATTTACTCGACTAACAGTAGCGCTGTGTTAGCAGCCCTAATTAGTTCGCGTAAATGGGATTATAGAAGGGTTATAAATGGAAATTTCAGACCTCATTGTGTCCCAACATGACGTTAAAGGCAAAATTTTGGTGGTCGATGACCAAATTGTTAATGTCAAAATAATTAAAAAATTATTGCAAGAAGACTATGATATTTTCATGGCGACCGATGGCGATCAAGTCATCGACGTATGCATGGGTTTACAACCAGATATGGTATTACTTGATATAGAAATGCCGACAGTAAATGGTTTTGAAGTATGCAAACAACTCAAAGCGAATCCACTCACGGCCAATATCGCCGTTATATTTATTACAGCTCATTTTGAAGAAGCCACTGAGGTAAAAGGACTTCAACTTGGCGCAGTAGATTTTATTCATAAACCTATTAACCCCATCATCACCAAAACCCGAGTTAAAAATCAATTGAGGCTCAAACAGCAATCGGATTTATTGCGCTCTTTTGCCATGTACGATGCGTTAACGGGTGTCGCTAACAGACGCCAGTTTGACCAGCGTTTTGCCGCAAATTGGCGCCATTGTGTTCGTGAAAAAGAGCCTATTTCCATCATCCTGTTAGATATTGATGTCTTTAAGCAATACAACGATAACTATGGCCACCAGCAAGGAGATAACTGCCTAGCCCAGGTTGCCAAAACAATACAACAGACACTGAAACGTCCTTGTGATTTAGTGGCACGTTACGGCGGTGAAGAATTTGTGTGTATTTTGCCACAAACTGATTTTTGTGGCGCTGAACATAAAGCCAAATCAATTGTCGATAACATCAACGCCCTAAAAATCGAACACGGCTTTTCAAATGTATCAGACTACATCACCATCAGTGCAGGCGTAGCTACCGTTGTACCTCATAAGGATATGCAGCAAGGTATGTTATTGGAACTTGCTGATAAGCAACTGTATCTTGCTAAATCGAATGGAAGAAACCAAGTCGCCAGCATAGAAATAAGCAATATTTCCTAGTGGTTATTATTTGTGATTTAACAGAATAGTTGGACATAAGAAAGTATAACTAATGGCATAAAGCTCATTTAGATTAAGTTTTTCATCACTGGTTTAGGAAAATATAAGCGATTTTGAAATGCAAATGAGCGCTAGCTCGAGTTTTTTAAATATTATTGGTGAATTACCCGCATAATGAGGTAGTTGCGACTATAGTTTATTATAAGCTTATGAATGGATTCGGGATGCTTTATGTCATTAGGACAATTTTTAAGGCCTTATGCCAAACTTTTATTGATTACATTGTCAGGATATACCTTTGTTTTTGCCGGTTTGCTGTCATTCGCATTTCAATTAAACAATGAGATACATGACTTTACTTCTCAAACCAATAAAATCTACCAACACCCTTTTCAAGTCAACGCCGCTGCGCATATTTCACGACAATCAATTACAACCCTAAGAAACCAGCTACTCTATGGCCTCATTGACCAAAGTAATATTAGGCGTGACACCTTTGTTGTTGAGACCGACAAAATACAAACTACATTGGCTGATAATTTAAACATCATCCAAACAAATTTTTTAGGTGATATGACCAAAGTCACTGAGGCAATTTCATTTACTTTACAGCTTCAGCGCATTCAACAAGATATTATTGAATTGCTTATAAACCATGACATTACAAATGCTGAAAAACTGATAAAAAATCAGGCTACCCCCTTGTATCAAGCTTTAATGAATAGAATGGACTATATCGTTGACTACTCTTCAAACAAAGCGGCTAATTTAGTAATACAGGCTCAACAAAGAAGTGAAAAGTCACAAACTACATTGTGGACCCTATTTACTGCATTTTCACTATTTACGATTTTGTCAGGCTGCATTACAGCCACAATGGTCCTAAGAAACTTATTTAACCGTGATAGTAGCCTGAGAAAAACGCATGAAGATTTGCGGATTGCTGCAACCGCTTTTGAAACCCAAGAAGGCATGCTGGTCACTGATACCAATAACAAAATATTACGCGTAAATCGCGCCTTTTCTAGGATTACCGGATATGATGCCGATGAGGTCCTTGGTCAAAATCCGAGTATTTTATCTTCCGGCAAACACAAAAAGCCGTTTTACCTACAGATGTGGAAAATAATCAAAGAGCACGGTTATTGGGAGGGTGAAGTTTGGGATAAGAAAAAAAATGGCGATATCTACCCACAAAAGCTCACTATCACTGCGGTCACTGATAATAATTCTGTCATTACCAATTATGTCGGCACCATCTGTGATATCACCCTTAATAAACAAGCTGAGAAAAAAATTGCCGATTTAGCTTATTTTGACCCATTAACTCGACTGCCAAACCGTCGTTTACTTATGGACCGCCTCAATCATTCTTTATTAACAAACAGCCGTCATAACCAAAAAGGGGCATTACTGTTTTTAGACCTTGATAATTTCAAAACCCTCAATGATACCTTAGGCCATGATATGGGAGACATACTCCTAAAAAAAGTGGCAAAACGGCTGGTACAGTGCATTAGAGAAAGCGATACAGTATCTCGTTTTGGCGGCGATGAATTCGTAATTTTAATTGAAGCATTAAGTGGTAAATCCACTATAGCTGCCACGCAAAGCAAAGATATTGCCAAAAAAATACTCGCCTCAATTAATTTACCCTATCAACTAAATGGCCATGATTATTCCATTAGCACCAGTATTGGTATTACTTTAGTTAAAAACAAAAATACCTCCGTTGATGAATTACTGAAACAAGCCGATATCGCCTTGTATAAAGCTAAAGACGATGGCCGCAATTCAATGCGATTTTTTGACCCCCAAATGCAAGCCAATATCTCTAATCGCGTCGCGCTAGAAGCAGAATTAAATCATGCTATTGAAAATAAACAATTTGAACTTTATTACCAAGTTCAAGTAGACAAGCATAACAATCCATTAGGTGCTGAAGCGCTATTGCGCTGGAATCACCCCAACAGGAGTCTTGTTCCTCCGGTAGAGTTTATTCCCGTTGCAGAGCAAAATGGTTCGATTATTTCAATTGGTCATTGGGTATTAGACGCCGCCTGTGCACAACTGCAATTATGGCAGCAAAATAGCTCAACTGAATCACTCACCTTAGCGATCAATGTCAGTGCGAGACAATTTCTCCAAGACAATTTTGTCGCAACAATAAAATCCGCATTAACATACCATAAGGTTCGCCCTGAATTACTGAAGCTAGAATTAACCGAATCAATTCTATTAAATGATATCGATAAAACCATAGTAAAAATGAACCAAATTGCTGCATTAGGCATTCAGTTTTCACTGGATGACTTTGGAACCGGCTACTCATCTTTACAATATTTGAAAAAATTACCTCTTTTCCAACTTAAAATAGATAAATCTTTTGTCGATGGTTTGGTTGAAGATAAGTGCGATCAAGAAATTGTCCGCACCATCATAGCAATGGCACATAATTTGGGTTTAACCGTGATAGCTGAGGGGGTAGAAGATGAATCACAGCGACAGATTTTATCAAAAGAAGGCTGCAGTCACTATCAAGGATATTTGTGTGGCAAACCTGAAACTATCGATAAATTTGAAGCTCGATTTTCACAACCTGATACGTCATCAACACCAGTAGCATTAACCGCCCTTTTTAACTGATTCAGTTTTAAAGGTTAATCAGAATAATTATCTGTCGTGATAGGAATTAACTTTTCAATAACTATCTAAAGCGATATCAGTTTGCAGAAAGCTTACCTTTGCAGATAAACCTTCATTCCTAAGCTTAGTGAATATATTGATAAAACTAAATGACCACTAACGCTGGATGAAATTATTATATCTTAATAACTATAAGTTAACCCTATTCGAGTACGTAGCTCACGATCAGGGCTATCATTACTGACATTAATATCACCAAATTCAACATAAGGTGTCCACTGGCCTATCTTACGAGCTACGGTTAGATTCAACTCATAATTGGTATCACCATTGTCATAAATATTGTAATCAACGGCCTTATATAAATCAGCTTCAAAACCAAATTTCCAATCGTGAGTGGTATAACCAAAACCTGTGGTCAATCGATGACGCTGCTTATCAACATCGGAATTATTTCTATAAAAGTCATGACGATAACGAGCTGTAATGGTTAAACCTTGAATGCTGTCAACGGCATAGTTTACTCGAATTTGCGGTTTATAGGTCATTCCTTTTTCACGGGCCTCAATGGGCATCCCTGGCACTATGGTCCAGTTATCGTTAATTTTAAAGCGATAATCTAAACCTAACTCCCAACCATTATTTTGGCTAGACTTCCTATCAGAACCATCTACAGGCTTAAATTTTAACTCGCCACTATAATTAAAATTACCAATACTGCTACCTATTTTGACCCGAGTCGACTCACCAGACTCAGCTCGAAATTCTTGACGAACGTTAAATGATGCAGCAGAAACGGTAGAGCAAGTAAACAGAGCGACACAGCCACACAAAAGCAGATTTTTAGCAGTCATTACAATAAACCCTCACATCATAGCTATGATACATCGAATTAAAAAGCCACTCATGTACCCAGTATAAATTCAATTAACAGCCTTAATAAGTAATACAATATTGTAAAATAGCACAGGTTTGTAAATTGAGATCTAGATCAAAATGATATAAACCACAGCAAAAACTCGCTAATTTACCGCCTATTTGCTTGCAAATGTTACGCATTCGTTCAACATAAGAGCGTAAACCCCTTGATATGTAAGCAAGGGCGCCACAAGTTGTTACCAACCTATTATCAGCACTGTTAGGAATAGTAGCCTTTTGTATTACAAATTTACAATTTTAGGCACAGAGGTTATTTATAAAGCACAAAAGTAACATGTAAAAAACACGCTGGTGATATGTAGAAATTCGACAGTAAAATATTGGCGATGAAAATGGCTTGCTTACGTTTTTAGCTTAAGTGCTAGTTATTATTGAGTATCGCTTAAGATTTGCATCAGGATTAAACAAGCCAATGTCCCTATCAGCATTTTTAAATAATAAAAATTTAAGCAAAGACCATAATAAGCTTATTTTAACGAATAGCCGGGCTGCATCTTTTTCACACTAAACAATAAAGCGGGTAATACCGTTAAACTGTAGAAAAGTAGAAAGCCGATGGCGATGGTGAGTAAAAAACCAATGCTATACATACCTCGGTGATCGGCCAGTAACAAAGAACCAAAGGTCGCCATTGTGGTTAGTGAACTTAGTACTGCCGCTCTTGGGGTTGATGATTGATAAAAGGCCCTCGCAGATCCCACCGCCCGAAAGCGCTCAACGATGTGAATACCATTATCGACCCCCAAGCCAAATATCAATGGAATGACAATGATGTTGGCCATATTTAGCGCCTGTCCACTCCAATGGGCAACAGCCATAGTTGATAAGGTGGTTAATAACAGCGGTATAAAAGTCAAAATAACATCGCGCTTATGTTTTAGCGCTAGCAACAAAATGACGGCTATCAGTAATAGTGAATAAGTGATTGCCTGCAAAAATGCGTTAATAATAATATTACCCACTTGCTGCTCGGCTACAGGTCTTCCGGTTGCATTGGGCGCTACGTCTTGTACAAGCTTAATAAATCTATCCAGCTGTTTCACATCACGCATATCGCCAGCAGGGTAAGCCACCACTAATAAATATTGCTCGTTTTTATATCGCTGAGCTAACACCGTAGGAATATCATCATAGCTTGGAATTGGGGCTTGCAATAACTGAGTTAAACTTTGCTGCATAACTTGTAATGGCGCCAATGCATGTTGATTAATTTGACTCACAAGGGTGAATTCATCATTATTTTTAAGCCAATCTAAGGTACGTTGCGCAATCACGCCTTGGGCATAATCAGCTCTGACTAGGTTTTGTTGCAAGCTTGCAAGGCTATCTAATGACTCTATTGGCGCATTGGCGGCTGCTAATGTTTGCAACAATGCTGCCTGTTTGGACGCGCGATCAGTGGCTAAAAAAGAGTTGATTGAAATCACATTGCTCACTTCAGCTAAACCAGACAATTGTGATTGCCACTTGGCCGCTTGTTGTCGTGATGTCGCTAGCATCATCATTTGATAGCTTGAGGTTAAGCCTTGTTGTTGAATTTCTTCAAGGGTTCTAACCGATTCAGACTTCACCGATTTTAATACCAAAGTCGAGAAATCAAATTCCATTTTACTGGCACCATAGCCAGAAATAGCTAAGGCTATCACGGCCAAAAAAACTACCATTTTGTGATGTTTAGGCAACCAGAAATCATCGTCGCTGGCATATTGGAACTGAGTATCACCCTCTTCAGTCGCTATGTTAGCCTTAAAACCATGCGCTCGAGGATAGCCACAAATAAAGAAAAAAGTCGGAATAACGATAAAGGTTGCCAGCAACCCCATTGCCATCCCCGCCGCTGAAATAACCCCTAATTCAGCAAGCCCGGTATAAGCTGTAGGATAAAAGCCAAGAAACCCTATGGCAGAGGTTAATGCGCACAAACTAAGTGGCGTAAAAGTGCCGCGAATTGCCGCAATCAAGCTGGCATAATTGGTAGGCTGTAGTGCTTGCTCTTCTCGTAATCGCAGACAAAAATGAATCGCAAAATCGACACCTAAACCAATAAACATCACCAAAAATACAATGGAAATGGTGTTGTATGAACCAACCAAAAATAATCCAAGTGCGAGCGTCCACACCAACCCAATAATCACGGCCACATAGCTGGCAACGATTATGCGCAAAGAGCGAATACCAAATCCCAATACTACAATCAAGCCTATCAGCGACATGGTCCCCGCTAAGGTTACGCTATTATTGGCGTCACTGATTTCATCATAGTCCAACGCCGTCTGACCAGTAATGCGAATTTGCACTGCGTCATTATCACTGTATTGATGGATAATATTTTGTGCGGTTTCGATGATATATTTATTCGGCTGTTTTTGATCGTTTTGAGGCTGTGCATTTAAGGTGATAATTTGATAAATAGTACCACGACTTGGTGGCATCAATACCTCAAACCAGTCAACACTGCCCTGCTTTGCCGCCAGTTGGTTTAATACGTTAATTAACAGCTTCGCGGCTTTAATGTCATCAGTTTCAATAGCATGATTTAATTGTGCTAATAGTTGTATCCCAGCATCATTTTGCCCAGTAGTGCCATTAGCTTCAACTGACATGACCGCCTGAAGTTTTGGCATTATGCTGGCAACATTGGCATTAAAATCAATAAAGTCTTGCTCGGGTAATAACCACAAGGCTTGCTGCTTAAGCCATGACAAGGTTGCTGGCGCAAATACGTCGTTAAATAAGGGCTGTGCAGAAAAGTCTGCTTGTAGCGCTTCAGTCATAGTTTGTACTTGCTGATGATTGTCACCAGAAACCACAATGACCAGACCATTTTCAGAGTCGCCAAATTCATTTACCGTCTTAGTTAAGTTGTCCTTCCATGGGGCATTTTGTTGAACGAGACGATCTAGGTTGGAGTCAACCACGAAATTATTTTTACTGTAGATAATAGCAATGGTGGTCATTAGCCCAATAAAGAGCAATGACAATATAAACGGCAATGTTTGTTTTGAAAAAAACCAATGTTTCACAAGTGAGCTTCGCAGATAAAGTGGATAGCGACATTATAGTCTTGATAATCATCCATGTGGCAATGACATAAGCAACAACAATGATAATTTGTCATTGGGAAAGGCTGTAATGAACATATGTATTAATGTGCATTCGCAGTCAACGTCAGCACAAAACACTATTGCTCAATGACAGCATTGCTCAATTACAGCACCGCTGGATAACGCCATTCAACACCAAACCAGTTGTGGTAGGCCATTTAAATCCAGTTTATCGCCATGGGCTGCTATCGCAAGCGCTTGGGGGGCAGATGATTTATCTTGCTGTATTGCATCCACTAACCCTTGCTGCGCCGTGGTTTCACCGTGGACTAATATCAATGGTGGTTGATGATTAAAATGACGATACCAGCGCAGTAATTCAGCTTGATCGGCATGGGCAGACAAGCCGCCTATGGTATGCAACTTAGCAGCAACTTTAACCGATTTTCCGCGAATAGTCAGTTCAGGCTGACCATCTACCAGCGCTCTGCCCGGCGTGCCTTCTGCTTGATAACCACAAATAATGACATCACATTCTGGGCGCCATAAATTATGCTCGAAATGGCAACGAATTCGCCCGCCGTTACACATACCGCTACCGGCAATGATAATCAGCCCCTTATGTACTTCGTTCAGCAGCATTGACTCATCTGTGCTTTGGGTAAACTCAACATTAGATAATAGTGGGTGCTCACCTGGATGCATGCGGGTAAAGCGTTTAAAGTCTTCATCCATTAGCGGGTAATTATTGATATACACTCGGGTCGCCTCAATAGCCATCGGGCTATCTAAGCAAATTTTCCAACGGGATAAATCCCACTCTTTGGCATACAAATGAAATAAATACAGCAATTCTTGTGCTCGCCCCACCGAAAATGCTGGTAGCAATATATTGCCGCGACTTTCGGTTATCGCTTTGGCAAAAATTTGTTTTAACTCAGCAATGGTTTCATCCCAACTACGGTGTAAACGGTTACCATAAGTACTTTCCATTAAGACTAAATCAGCATTATCAATTAAGGTAGGGTCTCGTAGAATCGGCATGCCTGCACGGCCAAGATCACCACTAAAGACTATGGCTTTCTGCTGACAGCCCTCACCTAGTTGTAACGAAACAATAGCCGAGCCTAAAATATGCCCAGCATCAAACAGTCTTACACTAACATGGGGCACGATTGGGTTTTCGACTTGGTAATCGAGCGGCACGAACTGCGATATCGCCTTATCAACATCTTGTTGATCAAATAAAGCGGAGATTGGTTCGAGCTGTTGTTTCTTACGCTTCTTATTCAGCCGTTCATTATCGCGCTGCTGCAGCATGGCGGCATCTTTTAGCATTACAGTGCACAGTTCAGCAGTGGCTTTATTGGTATAAATAGGGCCATCAAAACCTAACTTTGCTAATAAAGGCAAACGGCCGGAATGATCAATATGGGCATGACTTAAGACCACCGCATCGATAGTGCTTGCCTCAAAAGCAAACGGCTCATGATTCCGAAGTTCAACGGCTCTACCACCTTGAATTAAACCGCAATCTAACAACACTTGTTTACCGTCGATAGTTAATAAATGACAGGAACCTGTTACCTCTTGAGTTGCCCCTAAAAAACGCAGTGTCATTTCCATGGTAACCTCCTCGGTTTTCCCTTGAGTCGTTCCTTAATCATAGACTATGACAATAAATTAGATGCGAATAAGCCATTGGTAAGTGCATATAATTAACAGATAGAGAAGTGCTAAGAAAGTGAGTATGGAGAAAGAGTCAATAAGTTAAAAACACACAGGCAACAACCCACTTAAAGTAAGTGATTAATAGCCCTTTAACCCGATAGGATCTATTACAACAATCAAACGAGAAAGGCTATTTTTGTAATTTAAGTCAGTTACTTAGTTGCATCAACTGCATCAATTACAATAGTGCCCTAGCGGCGTGATATACATTGGCTGATAATATTAAGATTAAACTCATGTTCTCTGCAAAACGGCGAGATTTATCGGTGAAATGATTGAGTTGTTTTGTGGTTGGCTAGCTACATTTTCACTCGTGTTAGCTTGTTGAGTGAGATAGTTAAGCAAACAACTGCTGTAATTAGATGTGGCCTTTGCCACTTGTGAGCCATCATCAGTGCGGATTAAAATAGTATCACCCACTGCAAACTCGCCTTTTACCGAAAGAATACTAGCACTGGTGATCACATCATCATGCTGACTAATCGCTGCATGTTGATCTTCAATCACCACCTCACCTCGCTCGCGGACAGTATGAGTCATCCAATGCTGCTCTGGTGACATCGGGGTTTTACAAGACACAAAATGCGAGCCTGGGTTTTCATCTTGCAGCAAGGCGCTAAAAGTTTGATGATTAAAGCCATTAACTACATAAGTATCAATGCCATGAGCAACCGCTTTTTCAGCCGCCTCTATTTTGGTTTGCATGCCGCCAGTGCCCATTGAGCTGGTTGCACCGCCTGCCATTTGATAAATAGACTCGTCAATAACATCAATGGTTTTAATCAATTTAGCATCAGCATGTTGCTGGGGGTTTTTATCAAACAATCCATCAACGTCAGTACAAAGGATTAAGCCATCTGCCCCTGTTGATGCCGCAACCATAGCAGCGAGATTATCGTTATCGCCAACTTTTAACTCTTCAGAGGTCACCGTATCGTTTTCATTTACGATAGGTAATACCCCATGCTCCAATAAGGATTCTATGGTTTCTTTAATACTGGCATAGCGTTCTTTATTACATAAATCAGCATGGGTCAGAAGAATTTGCGCAGTGGGAAAGTCAAATAACTTATCCCAAACTGCCATCATATTGGTTTGTCCGGCTGCTGCCATGGCCTTTTTTAGGGCAATTGACGGTGATTTAATATCAATCCATTGACGACCAGCAGCAACTGAACCCGAAGAAACCAAAATAACTTGCTTTCCCTGCTTACGACAACGAAGTATAAATTGCGCAATACTCAGCAGGTGATGCGAACTACAACCGTTGTTTTCAGGGGCAATTAACGCACTACCCACCTTTATCACCAATCGTTGATTGGATTTAATAGACATGAGTAGACCTTATGATAATTGTTGAATTAATTGATGATTAACATCTTTAAATGTTTTTTGGATCTCAGCAGATGGCGCTTTGGTTATTAAACTCACTAACCAAATCGATACTGCACTGATGAAAAAGCCCGGCAGCATTTCATACACTAAACTGCTTAAGGTTTCACCATTAGCTAATACAGGTGCAAAAATCCAAAATAATACCGTCACAGTACCAGTAATTATGCCGGCTAATGCCCCTTCATAAGTCACCTTTTGCCATAACAAACTAAATAAAATCAGCGGACCAAATGCCGCGCCAAAGCCTGCCCAAGCATTACTGACAATAGATAAAATACTACTCGATGGGTTCATTGCGATAAAAGATGCCACAACAGCTACACCAAATACGCAAAGTCGGCCAATATTCACCGCTGTTTTATCAGATACTGCTTTTTTGCTGTAAGCACGATAGATATCTTCTGTCAGTGAACTTGAAGACACTAGCAATTGTGAAGAAATGGTACTCATTACCGCCGCTAGAATTGCCGCTAATAAAAAACCGCCAATTAAAGGATGAAATAACACTTCAGAAAAGAAAATAAAGATAGTTTCAGGATCGGCAAGCGTGACTTCAAATTTACGCGTATAAGCCACCCCCGTTAAACCCGTCGCTAAAGCGCCAATAATGGTCACTGTCATCCAGCTCATACCAATCCGGCGAGCTGTTTTGATATTTTTAACAGAGTCTATCGCCATAAATCGAACAATAATATGCGGTTGACCAAAATAGCCCAGTCCCCATGCCAAGCTAGATAGCAGCGATACCAGAGTTAAACCAGATAAGCTTTCACTAAAAGAAGGAATCATCTCAAGTGAATAATTCATCATACTTGATGGACTATCAAAATGCGTGAACGCCACAACAGGCACTAAAATAAGGGCAATAAACATAATCACACCTTGGACAAAGTCTGTCATGCTTACGGCTAAAAAGCCGCCCATCAAGGTATAAGCCACCACCACTAGCATGGTAATAACAACGCCAGTTTGATAGTTCATTGCAAACGCGGTTTCAAATAACTTACCACCGCCAACAAGACCTGCTGAGGTGTATAAAGTGAAAAATATGATGATGACTACAGCTGAAATGAGGCGGATAACACCATTTTCTTTATCAAATCGTTTACCAAAAAAATCTGGCAAGGTTAACGAGTCATTGGTTTTTTCGGTGTACAAACGCAGCTTAGGCGCCACAAGTTTATAGTTAGCCCATGCGCCAATCACTAAGCCTAGTGCAACCCAAATAGTATCAAACCCTGAAACAAAAATGGCACCGGGTAATCCCATTAGCATCCAACCACTCATATCAGATGCACCAGCAGATAATGCGGTCACTTGAGGGCTAACTTGGCGGCCGCCAAGCATATATTCAGAAAGATTAGCTGTGGATGTTTTTGCGGCGTAGATACCGATAGCTAACATGAGTACAAAATAAACCCCTAATGAAATATAGGTATATTCCATTATTTACCAGCCTTATTTATTTTAGTTAGCGGATAAAAAATATAAGTACTAAGAATTAACCATAAACATATTAATCCCACTGTATGTTTCGCTATTTCAACTGAACGTGTTGTTAATTGTTGCAGATAACTGGGACTGTCACATGAACTGGTTTCGCCTTGCATTTAATTCTACCTCTAATAATTAGTACTCTAACTATTATGTTATAGAATTATTACACTAAGATCAACCGAGCAAATTTCAAGCTGATATTTTACAGTAGCTTAATGACCGCTAATTCTTACGACATGAAAATAAATCATTTGAGTTAATTCCATTTTTGAAAAGTGGTTATTGTTTAAAAGCGAAAATGGTTAGTATTCGACTCGAAAGCAGCTAAGACTTATTGCTAATAGACAATATGGACTGATAAAAAATAAGGTTAGTGTTATCCTACACTCATGGCTAATAACTAGAAGAAGCAATGGAAAAATACGAAGAACTATTAATATCGATACGTAAAGTGATTCGAGCAATTGATTTGCACTCAAAACAGTTGAATAAAAAGTCTGGTATAACCGGGCCTCAATTAATGATCATGCAAGAAATCGCCGGTATTAATGGTGTTACAGCGAGTCAAGTGGCTAAAAATATCAACTTGAGCGCTGCAACTGTGACTAACATTTTAGACCGCTTAGAAAGCAGAAATTTAATTCAAAGAGTCCGAAGTGAGCAAGATAAAAGACGGGTTAGTTTATATTTATCTGATGAGGGCAAGGCTTGTTTACTTGAAGCGCCAAAGCCATTGCAGGAGCATTTTATTCAAAATTTCTGCGCATTAGAAGAATGGGAACAGTCTCAGCTTTTATCATCAATGCAACGTATTGGCTCTATGATGGATGCCAACGAACTCGATGCAGCGCCAGTACTTGAGGTCGATCCCATTTATAAAAGCACTGAATTACCTGCAGAATAACCATCACAATGGTTTAAGAATATAGCCAATTGATAAAGTAGAGGGGTAAAATGGAACTTATAATATCCCTCTATTTACGTAAATCAGCCTCCACAGTCAAAGTTCTGAGTTCAGATAATCACTGCAACGCTATAACGAAGATTGCCTGCCACTAATCTTAAAGTTCACTCAGCATGATGACAGGCAGTCATAACTCTTAAAAGCTCAACCTGATTGAAGTGACTGCTTTCCGTTACTTTCGTTAACCCTCTTCCCATATAGAATTTTAAGGCCAATATTCAGGCCTAATTCCAGGTGGCGCATGCCCACCAGGTTCTTTACCTATGGATAAGAATGTACTGACCTTTATCAAAAAAATGAATGAGACAAAAAAAATCAATTGAAAATAAAAAAGTCCACCAGCACAAAGCAGGCTTTGTACTAGTGGACTTTTATTAAGCCCTTGTAATTGGGCTAATTTAATCTTTACCGTTTATTTCTAAGCTATATATTTCTCAAATTTTAACTCAAAAATAAACCTTCAAAAGCTTAAGATTGACGTCGACGCCATAACAGCGGTAATAACATTAGCAAGCCAGCGCCTAAACTACCTGCACCATCAGGCTTGCTCCAACCACTCTCTTGTTGGTTTTTCACATCAATACTGACATTGGTGCTGTATTGCTCTTCGCCATCACTCACGAAAAGTGTAAACACTAATGTTTGATCAACATCAACGTCAGGTGCAGTCACATTCAGCACTAAACCATCAGCAGTGTAATCCGCACTCATACCTGAAACTTGTGTCCAGCTATATTGTAATCCTTCAGGTTCATTGGCTATGGCTGCTGTGATCACTGTGCTGTCACCTTCATTTAACTCAGTTGTACCACTAAAGCTAATATCAAAGGCTAATGGCACATTGACCACAGTTACACTGACGACTTGTGTAGTTTCAAGCGTGCCATCACTTACCGTTAGGGTAAATTGTAGTGGCGTATCGCTAATTATTTCAGGTGCTGTTAGCGCAAGAATTGAACTTGAAGCATCAAACTCTAGCTCTGGACCTGCTGTTTGCTCCCAGTTAAAACTAAGCTCAGCTTCGTCTTTAGCAACGGTTTCAGAAGCATCAATAATAAATGCTTCACCTTCGTTAACAGATTCAGGCGCAGCTATGATCACATCAACATCTAGCTCTGGCTGAAGTGGATCATCACATTGCTCACCATAAACCGCTTGTACCCATTCAGGGTAATCTACATAAGGGTTACGGTTGCCTTGATAGGTATAGATTGCATCGTTACGCTGAACATCGGCATCATCGACAGGATCTTGATGGTGCCAAGAGTAAAGCGTACATAACTTGCCATGAAGCGGTTCATTATTAGAAACCTCATCACTCGTTGTCATGCGGTCAACAGCAATCAAATCTGGCATATTAGAATCGTTACCTTGATAACGAGTATCCATATACATGATCATCCGCGCCACATCACCTTTAACTTCATCTCTTGGCTCAAAACAGCGACCGCTAGAATCAACAAAATTACCCGGTGCATCTGCGATTTCTGTAGCAGTATCACCACATTCAGCAAAATCGTAATTACTGCGAGTAGAGTTAACCTTCACATTCGTTGGACGTAAGTGATGTGCATCGGTGTAACCAAGTTGAGACTCACTTGGGAAACCATGACTTTTAGCCCAAACGTGTTCACGGTTCCATTCGTCTGCAGCGTTGGCTCCTTGGCTATTATTTTGCTTTGATATTGAGTTACCAGTATAAAGCTCAATAACGTTGCTCCTGTTTGCCGGATCTTCATCTGAGTAAGTCAGCGCTGTCCACACTTCTTTATAGCTCAATTGCTGATGACCATTAGCAATGGTAATTGAAATCGCATCTTTCATTGCTTCAGCATCGTCAAAGCTACCGCTAAGTACGTCGGTATAATAAACGTTAGGCTCAAAAGCATCAGGATCTGCGACAGGTGTTAGCTCGACACAATTATTACAAGGTGTTGGATCGGGTTCTGGATCTACTGGTGTATCACCACAGGCAACTTCGCCCATACAACCTAGACCATCAGCAGTGTCTATATCAAAGGTAATCCACTGATTATTTGTCCCAGGGAAGTCACCGTAAGCATCGCTGTCACCTGCAGTGATGCTAGCTTTACGTCTTAAGGTTTTATCTTTGGTTGAGAAGTCTGGATCATTTGGATCTGTCCACTCTGAACCAGGGTCTTCACCTAACTTGCCTAAACGGTCGATAACCACACCGTCTTTAAATAGCACTAATGCATCATTACCAGTAAAAGTAGTAATGGCATTAGCTGCGATACCAACTAGTTTAAATTCGTCTGCTGCGCTGCTGTTAAAAAATACCAGGCTTTCACCTGCAGCCAAAATACCTTCTAGCGTTTGGCTACCGTTAGGGTCAACGCTACCATTTGCATATAAACTTAATTTGTATTCAGAAGCATCTAAATCAATCTCGCTACCGCCAATATTAGAAAGCTCAATAGCTCTGTTACTACCACTGCCTTCTACATATTCAGTGATTAACAACACACCTGGTTCTGCGACAAAAGTACAGGCAGCCTCACCAATACAGCCTAAGCCATCTACAGTGTCTTTAGGCTCTGTAGTCCAATCATTTTCGTCGAAAATAGCTTTAGAAACCATAGAACTAGAGCTATTGATACGTCGTAATGAAACATCTTTCCCCCAGCCAGCAGGGGTTGGTACTGCACCAACGATATCAATTACTAGGTCACCATTTAATAACCCAACAGCATCGGTTCCATTGTGCTGAAGCTCGCCAACCATATCCGTGACACTAGCATCAAGGTCCAATTCAGCATCAGCATGTCTAACCACTAAAATACTTTTTGCAGGAATTTCTTCATTTGAAAACACGACCATATCTGATGGAGAGGTATCTCCATCTTTGTAGCGAACAAGTTTATAGCCATTTAGAGATTGCGCGGCATCACCGGAATTGTAAAGCTCAATCGCTTTATTAAAACCACCACCTTCAACATACTCGGTAATGATAAGATCAGCATTGGCAGTTGTTGACGCAGCTGCTAGCAATAGGGTAACTGCTTTAGCAACGGCATTAATTTTATTATTCATAGTGTTATCTTTTTATTAGGTGGTGAGGTGTCACCGAAGTGAACACCTCACCTGGGGTTGAACCTATTTGCGATTACGGCGACGAAGAGCTGATAAACCCAGAAGGCTTAACAAGCTAAGTAAACCAGTACTACCGCCACTACCATCATGTCTTTCTTCTTTTATTTCAGCGACTAACGAGTCTCGATTTTGCACTTCAATATCGAAAGAAAGTGAAGAACCCGCAACCACTGCACCGTCGCGTTCAAGAGCAACTTTAGCGCTGTAGCGCGCAGATGGCGCACCGAAGACTTCAAAGTTAACTAGGGCTTGACCATCCTGAGTTAACACCACGTTGGGCTCAACGAGTTGGCTCAAATCCAGTTGCTCTTTATCATCTTTAGGCGTCAGTTTGATGGTGGCGACATCGCCAGTTAAAGCGCCTGCAATCTCTGGGATCTGATATGGCACCTTCATTAACTTATTGAGTTTGGTCAGATACATTGAACGGCCTGAATCAGCCTCTCCAGGCAAGTAACTTAAGGTCACTAATGCTGGATCGTGATCTGAAGAGCGGAAATGGTCTTCAGCATAGAACTTATTAAATTCATTGCTGTAGTCACCCTTATACTCATTGTTGTAATCATAAAGGCTTGATTCAGCAGCGTTGATATGCCAGTCAGCAGCATCGATTACACGCTCTTCTAGCGAAGGTGAAATAAGAATGTGATCAAGTGAACCCACCTCATCGTTATAAGAGTAACTCCATGGGGTTTTACCCTTCTCTTCGAATATTTTCGAAATAATATTAATGTACCCGTAACTATTAGTAATTTGTACTGGCGAACCATCTGTATTGAACTGTGGTTTGCTACCTACAAAAGTATGGCTTGCGGTCATTAGGGTTTTGTTGCGAGGGTTTTCAGTCAGAACCAACATTGGGTCTTCTTGGCCGTAGGCGTTAAGGTCGCCTAAGATGATTTTGTCACCCTCAACGTCTTTAAGTTCTTCAGCTAATTGTACTGCACCTGAAATACGGAACTCTGAGCATGAGCCTTGAAAATCAAGATCTGGAGCATCTTGGGTCCACTTAGTAGCATCACCAAACTCAACTCCTTGCCAATCTTCCCAACAAGTTGAACCTTTAGACTTAAAGTGATTAACCGCTAGAGTTAAGCGCTTGCCTGTCTGGTTAACAAGGAAAGTAACCACAAGTGCGTCACGATGATAGTTTTGACCGCTTTCTAAAATCTCATCATTATTGTCTTTAATCACCTCGTTATTGTCATTAACAATGGTCGGCGCTTTTTGCTGTGGCATCGTAACAACACGGGTACGCTCGATGCTTAATTTACTCGGACGGTAAATAATACCTGTCGCTATCGCATCTGAACCAAGGGCATCTAGTTCATCAAGTACACCATTACCGTTATGGTCAAAGCCAACGAATACATAGCGGTTTTCGGTTGAGTATGGCTTGTCATAGTTATCTGCGTATTCGTCGTTGTAGTAAACGTTAACTTCATTAACTAAATCAGCAACAGCACCATTAAGGCCAAAACCATTATTTTCCATTTCCATCAAACCGACTACATCAGCATCTAGCGCACGGATGGCTTCTACTAATTTAGTTTTTTGTTGAGAAAATTCAGTAAAAGTATCAGCACCGCGGCTTTGGCCGAATTGGTTTTGAGCACCACCAAATGGTGAGTTGAAATAGTTAAATAAATTCTGGCTAGCTATGCGGATAGCAAACTCGTCATTTGTTACTGTTTCATCGATATCAGGGCTGTCAGTTCTAGGAAGGTTATGAACAAAGTTATTGTTATTTAGCTCGTTAGTCACAGTTAAAGCATAATCACCAAAGCTATAACTAATCACCCCTTCCATACCCACGACACTGTCATCGATACGGATGTAATTATCCTCTGGTGCGATACCAAAGTTAGGATAATAAGGGATGTCACCGTTAGCAGCAGAAGTCGAACTTTCGATAACTAAACGATAATCATCATTTTGCGCAGCTGCTGCATAAGATTCTGGTGAACCAGGTACATTAAGCTGATTTGGCTGTAAATTAGGTCGCTTGTAAGCCAAAGTAATGTTGTTACGGTAGCTGTCGTAGTTAAAGCTGAAACTACGTGATACACGCATATCTTGATTGCCATCTTCAAGCGGATTTATATCTGCAGGCAGATTGACTAACATGCCTTCATAACGATTGAGTGTGGTTTCAAATGAACCACCATCTGATTCTAGCATTTCAATATCAGTAGCCACAGTCGGCGTGAACTCGCTATTGGTCACTTCCCAATCATCGGTCGCTAACTGAGTTTGTCCATAGCTTTCAGCGACTTCACTGCCTAAACAAATCGTGCGGCCAACTAGCTGACTATCTGCACTGCCACTTTCAACAAAGATACCATCTGAGGTTAATGGGTTGCCATCAGCCACTACATCACGTAAGTAAAAACCTTTTTTCGGTAAACCAACAACGGCTGTTACCACACCTTCAACGGCAACACTTTCACCTTTTAATGGAGATGGTCCGCCCGTACCTTGGATGTCACCAATTGTGGTTAAATCAGCACAAACAAATGGCTCATAAGCTTCAGCTAGATTTGGCGTACCCACAGTTGAAATATCAAGTGGACTAATTACTTCCCACTGCGAAGCATTAAAGGTTGCAGAAGGAACAGGTGCATTACCTTCACTATCCATACGACGGCGCAGCGTAGTGTCTGGAGCCCAAACGCTGGTATTATCTGCAGCGCCAACACGGTCAATAATCACATCGCCATTTTTAATGTAGAAACCATCATTACCACTTAGGTAAAAATCGGTGTAACTGGTATTTGGGTCACCTTCACCAATTACGTAATCACCTCCGTTATCAGTAATGATTTGCTTATACTCGTCGCTAGCATCTTTGTTTAATACCACTAAAGATGTACCAGGTGCAATGGTAAGGCCTGTTAGTAATGGCTGACCACTGGCATTGAGCATGACATTTTCATACTTACCGTTAGCCCACATATACACGGCGGTGTCATCGGTAAAGGTAAATTCATCGGTAGCGTGGGTATTGGTGATTTCCACAGAGCCCAATTCAGCCCCATAATCTTTTTGCACCATTTCGGTGATCAGTAGGTCGTTGACTGCAGCATTAGCGCCGACACTGATAATACTGGCGATGGCCAGTGAGAGAAAACTTTTCTTCATAGTAAACTCGATAATTGTTTATCTTGGAATGAAATTAGAAATACATGCGCACATAGGCATATGCAGCTTCTGGCGCTTCGCCAACTCGGGCTTCTACTGACACAACGATGTCTCTTGCTGGACGGTAGTTGAAACCTAAGCTTGCCCATTGGCGGTCTTTACCAAATTCAGCTGGCAGCTCGGAATAGTCGTAGTTAGGGCCTTCTACATCCCAACCTTCATATTGCTCATGATTTGCTGAAGCAATAATTTCCCAAGACTCATTAAGATCGTATTTACCACTTAACGTCATGCCATAATTGCGGAAAGTTTCGTATCCAAGATACGTATCACCACTCTTGCGAGTTGCTAGATCTTCATCTTCTAAAAAGGTATTGAAACCTAATGCAAAATCTGAGGTGATTTGAGCGCGAATACCTAAGCCGACAAGCATTTGCTCACCATACTTAGAGATCCCTTCTGAGCCACCACGACCTTCGACACCCACGACAACGGAAACAAAGTCTGACATCCAGCCAACATAACCGTTGACAATATCACCTTGTAAAGCACCATTCTTGTGCTTGCCTTCATAGGAATAAGAAACGCCGTACACCAAGTTTTCAAACTTAGCTTCATATTTAACGGTATTTTCTTGATCGCCTGCTTCACCGGTTTCTACCGATTTATTGAAGGTAAAATCACCAAAATGATCATACTCATCAAACGCAGTATCTGTTAAACCCAGCTCAATCCAGTGATTTTCGTCAAATATATAACCGACAAACATTTTGTCGATGGCAAGTTCAAACTCGCCATCACCACCAAGCCAATTTCTACGTTGGTAATCCAGTTCTAATCGGTAGATAAAGTTTTTATTCTGTCCTGCTACACCTAACGTGGCAAAACTATCATCGACATAGCCTTTAGTATCGTAAAACTCATCATGGTTATAATCTGAATTGGTACCAAAATGACCCCCAACACCCACTTCACCAAATAGGCGAATATAATCTCCATTGTCTCCTTCTTGTAGTGTGACTGCACTTGCAGCATTCACACAGAATAAAGAGGCTAAGGCGATTGCAACGGTTGTTCTTCTAAACATCGCATTTATTTCCATTAGTAAATTTCAACCCCTTCGCAATAGGTTGAATTCGGGCTTAATAATTATTTATGTGAGGTTGATTTATCGGCAGGAAGAATATACAACGCGGTTATACATAAAACATATAACAACGAATTAACATTCAAAAGTCTTTGAAATGAACGAAGCTAGAAATATTCAGCCAATTAGATCACAATTTATCAACATGAGCAATTGAGGCTGCTCAATAAAACCGCAACCCTACACAAAACAACCATTATTAAAATGAAAAATGATTACTAAATGTATTTACACTTAAAAATTAGCAACATTTACTTCGACTATTTTTTATAAAAAAGCCTTTTGTATCAACACCACGATATTAAGTAAGCCACACTCTCATAGCAAGAAAAACTTACGATTAATATCACAAAAACACCCTTACCACTTGAGTTAACATTTATTTAATAATTATCGCATCCCGAGGTAATTATTAACCAGTCAAACCTTTTACTTAAACCGATATATTTAATAAAACAAAAATAAAACCTTAATACTCATAAAACAAACAAGATCTAACCATATACTGAAACAAAAAATTAAAGTAGGCATCAATTAATGTATATTTATAAAACAAACAATTTTTTGTGCAAAACTTATACAACTTATAACTTTTACATTGATAGAAAAGCTGATCGTTTATAATTATCCATTCATAAAAGCAAAACCAATAAAGGTTAATTAATGCACAGTATCATCAATGTTTATATTATTAACATTGATAAAAAACACGAAAAATATTGAGAAATTTTCATTGGAATTAAGATAATTGGACTGTTAGATTGTTAGATTGTTGGATTGTTGGATTGTTGGATTGTTGGATTATTGGATTATTGGATTATTGGATTATGAATATCATCAAATGAATCGACGGTTCCCCCAATCCATTACTGATTCAATCATACAACAGCTAATTTAGTGGATTACTTAAGTGTGTTGACCAAGCCATTGGCTTTTTATTTTTTTAGTGATTTACCTGTAACTAAAGTTTGATGTTGAGATTGACAAACGTAATAGATAACCCAATATAAAGCCCCACGGCAGCTGCAATAGAGCTCTAAACACCAGTATGCTATCAACAGAAAGCAGCATCAAAACTAGTTAGCGAAATAACATCACCAGCAGCCATATTATCAATATGTATATCGCCAATTCTCACTCTAACTAGCCTTAAGGTGGCAAAGCCTACGGCTGCAGTCATTTTTCTGATCTGACGATTCTTACCTTCACAAAGCGTAATAGAAACCCAACTTGTTGGCCCATGTCTTGGGTCGCGAATTTTACGACCCCGAGAGGGAAGCGAAGGTTCTTCATCTAATTTGAACGCCTTACAAGGCAAGGTTAAATATTTACTACCATTAATGCCAATTTCAACCCCATTTTGCAGTAATGAAATCGCCTCTGGAGTAATATCACCATCCAGCTGTACATAGTATTCTTTCGCTATACCTTTACTTCTGATCTTATGACTCATCATGCCATCAGTGGTGAGTAATAACAGTCCTTCTGAGTCATGATCTAACCGACCAATGGCCATGGTTTTATCGGGGAAATTAAATAGCTCACCCAGTAGATGTTTCTTCTTACGGGTTTCAGGTACAAACTGGCTTAAAAAACCATACGGTTTAAATATTTTAAAATGCTGATGAATTTCGCTCTTATCAGCAGGCGCTAGCAAACCCGTTTGGTTAGTAGTTGGCATAATATGGCTTTTAATCGTAAAAACTGTATAGGTTGGCATTATACGGTGAGTCTTAGCATGATGCACATAATCTAAAACGCCCCCAATACACATAGCTTAAAAGCAAATGTTCTTATCAGCGCATAAAATGCTAGAAGAAACGAGGATAAACATATTGAGCAAACATTACTGGGGGCTTGCTCATATGAAAAGCAGTGACATTGACTGAGTCAATCTTCTCAAGGCAAATAAGTGATTATAAAACAGGCACTTTAAATACTAGGCAATAAAGCAATTTTGAATTAATAGTATTAATCTTCAATATTTTTAGTGATTTAAACGAAAAAAGGCTCATCATTCCTGATGAGCCTTTCGTCTTGAATATGGCGGAGAGATAGGGATTTGAACCCTAGATGGGCTACAAACCCATGCCGGTTTTCAAGACCGGTGCATTCGACCACTCTGCCATCTCTCCGAACGCCGCGAATAATATGACAAGCTGCGGTCGCTGTAAATCCCTAAATGACATAAAAATGTTTAAGTGTTGATAAAAAAACCAAAGTGTTCATTAATTAAATTGTTTGAGCAATAAATCAACGTCACTAACACGACATGAAAGTACACTTATGCAAGTCATTACCTTAACCCATTAAACTTTAGTTGCTGAGGCAGTTTTTTGTTGCAGATACACTTAATAAAAAGCCCATTTATATTGTTGTCAGCTAGTACGATCATAGCGGCTATCACTTTGGCTACACAAAACCTACGTTACTGATTCTATTCTCTTGCCCATTAAATACTCTCATTTTGAGTTATCAGCTGAATCACTGAGCCATTTTATCGCTGAATATATGAGGTGGCTCACTGCGGCAATGATAGCGACATAGATAAAAGTAGGCATAAACCAACTGATGCCAGTGTCATAAACAAATTGCCAATTTGTACCTTCAGCGCCGTGAAATATGCCGCCAGGATTTTCGAGCCATTCCCATATGACAATAAAGAGTGTTACCAATACCGAGACTATTAGTCCGCTGATAATACCAAAGGACCAAAAATGTTTTATTGCAGCTGCTAATTTCAACGGCTCTCTCCTGTCAAAATTCAATAAAAAATGATGCTTCATTATCAGAGCTAGTAAAATAAACAGCTTATCGCCCAACTGTTGGTTAAGCGCATCTAGACGGATAACTTACCTCGGCGGATCGACTTTAGCAGCGATAGAAGTATTAACCCTAAACCAACCAGCGATAGAATATCGATCCCGCTTGGCTGCCAATACTTCATGGGGAAACTCTTCACTTAAAAATGTCACTATCGTGCCCAGTAATGGCATTACTTTAATGCCTTCTTTATCGACGTTATCTTGATATAACACTAACTCGCCGCCATCTGACGCTGACCACGCTCGATTAAAATATACCACGATTGAAAGCACTCGATTCGCTTCGCCCTTAAAAGCATCATAGTGTCTTTTATAGTAATCACCTGGGCCATAATGAGCAAAGTGACTTTCAAATGAAAACAAACCTAGAAATAATCGTCTATTTAAAAAGCTTTGCAAGTTGGCGGTCCAAGTGAGCCAATCTCTGCCTGCTTCAGATCCATTGGTTATCCAGCTAATGGCATCAGTTCTAACAAACTCATTTTTTAAATACTCGCCACCCCTTCCTATACCTGCTTCTTCAAACTTGTCTGCTTCTATCCCTTGCTGATGATTAAACAAATTGTTCGCTAATGCATCTGCCAAGGCCGTTGGCCGAATACTGTAGCCTTTTGCTTCGATATCCTGCGCAATAAGCGCAAACAAGGTTTCATCAATTGGGCTATTGCCAGTCATTGATGGGCATTTCTTTATGGCGACCACATTGTCTACCTTTTAATAATAAATACATTGAATAAAGGACGGATAACACCCACTTAAAGGAAGTGAGCTAGATGTAGCTATTACTAGTGAAGCTGTTATGGAAATGAGGCTGTAATTATAAGAACGAGTTTAAACGCAGGCAGACTCGCGTTAGTGACGGCACAGTGACTATGATGATTAAAGTTAGAAGTGCTTTGTTGTAGTCAGTTAATTCAGTATAAACCTAGTGAGGGTGTAACAGATTCTGTGTAACTGCAATTTAGTTAATATGCTTCACAATTCTGTCTTCGAACTCAATAATAAAT